>URIR01000036.1 GCA_900547955.1 uncultured Eubacteriales bacterium
TATATCGCCCGGACTGCGCCGGCTTTTTATATTAATTTTATAATTTAACGGTTAATTTTGTTTTTTAAAGCAAATAATAAACAAAAGATTGTTTAGGAGGTCGGGCAATGAAACGCAGTCCAATCAAAGCTTTTACTGCGGCAGTATTTATTATATCTCTGCTTATGCTGGCCGTATGCATTTATAATGAGCAAAATCATAAAAACGCTGGCGGCTTTTATTGCTTTAAGGCTTCTATGGAAAGGATGATAGAAAATATATGAACAATCAAAACCGTGAACACAGCATAAATCAAAATGTGTTTTTTTATGGTAATAATCCTGATGAAAAGGAGTCATATGTGAAAGGCTTTAATTTAAGAGAGGAGCGAAAGCAGGAAAATGAAAAAAAGTGAAATGTCTCCAGACCAGCTTGCTTACAATCAATTTGTAGAGAAAATCTCCCCTAAATCTCATATGGGCAGAGATTGCTTCAGGGCCTTCTGGGTAGGCGGACTTATATGCGTTATAGGTCAGTTAATAGCTGAAGTATTAATGGCTGCGTCTAGTTTGGAACAGAGGGACGCGCTGGCGTATACTTCTATTATTTTGGTATTTTTAGGGGCTACTCTTACGGGCATAGGCATCTACGATGTTATCGGCAAATATGCCGGCGCAGGCAGCGTAGTGCCTATAACTGGATTTTCAAACAGCGTGGTTGCGCCCGCTATAGAATTTAAGCCTGAGGGGCTTGTTATGGGTATAGGGGGCAAGCTTTTTACTGTTGCGGGTCCAGTACTGGTCTACGGTATTTCGTCTTCTATAATTGTAGGCATTATTTACTGGATTGCCGGTTTAATTACAGGAGGACAATGATGGGTACAAAATTAGGTAAGCAAACCTTTGCTTTTGATAAGCCCATATATTATGCAGGGGCTTATTCGGTTGTAGGCAAAAAAGAGGGAGAAGGTCCGCTGGGTAAGGGCTTTGATATTATTATGCCCGATTGCAAATGGGGTGAAAAATCCTTTGAAAAGGCCGAGCGCAAGATGTTTAAAACGGCCATGGAGGGGTGCGTCGGTTCGGCGGGTATTGATATGAACCAAGTGGACATGGTCATAGGCGGCGACCTTTTAAATCAGATTATCAGCGCATCCTTTGCGGTAAAGGATTTTGACGGCTCCTATGTAGGGGTGTACGGGGCGTGCTCAACTATGGCGGAAAGTCTGTTAGTAGGGGGCTGCATGATAGACGGAGGTTTTGCTCAAAAAACCGTATGTGTTACCAGCTCGCATTTTTGTTCGGCTGAACGGCAATATCGGTTCCCTTTGGAAATGGGAACGCAAAGAACTCCTACTGCTCAATGGACGGTAACCGGAGCGGGCGGCGCGCTTTTAAGCGCTGACGGCCATGGGCCGGTTTTGGAAAGCGGTACTTTTGGTACGGTAATAGACATGGGCGTAAGCGACGTAAATAACATGGGCGCGGCTATGGCTCCGGCTGCCGCCAGCACTATATGCGCTCATTTTGAAGGGACGGGTACAACTCCGCAGGATTATGATTTGATACTTACCGGTGATTTGGGCATACTAGGCAAGAGGATTACTACAGAATTGGTAAGACGGTCAGGCTATGAGCTGGAGGGTAAGATAGAAGACTGCGGCTGCTTGATTTTTGACGAATCGCAGGATGTGCATATGGGAGGAAGCGGCTGCGGCTGCTCGGCGTCCGTGCTTAACAGCGAAATCTATAAAAAGCTTAGAGACGGGACCTATAAAAAAATATTGTTTATCGCTACAGGTGCGCTGCTGAGTCTTACAAGCAGCATGCAGGGGGAAAGCGTGCCCTCAATTGCGCATGCGGTGTGTATAAGAGGTGAAAAAGTATGATTTGGGATTTAGTTAAAGCGTTTTTAGTGGGCGGAGTTATATGTCTTGTCTGCCAAATTATAATAGACCGTACAAAGCTGACTTCCGCAAGAATTTTAGTGGGCTTGGTAACGCTGGGCGTGATTCTTAGCGCAATAGGGATATATAAGCCTTTTGCGCAATGGGCGGGCGCCGGGGCTACAGTACCTCTTTTGGGCTTTGGGCATTCTCTGGCCCAGGGAGCTATAGAAGCAGTAAGAGAAAAAGGATTGTTGGGCGCTTTTACCGGCGGAATTATTAGTACGGCTGGAGGTATAGCCGCCGCGGTATTTTTCGGCTATTTAAACGCGCTGATATTCAATGCCCGTGAGAAAAAATAATACTTGTATTTAACTTGGAAACAGCCTTTGTAAAGGGTGGATGATTTAGTTTTAAAAATTTTGGAGCGGCAAAAATATTCCGCTCCTTATTTTTTATTTAGCCGGCGGACTGTATTAAAGAATTAATTCAGCAGAATATTTAACGGCCGTTTAAGCCCCTGGACAACCTATAATTTTTTTAAATATTATTTTAACTTTTTTAATTTAACTATTGATTTTTGAAAAAATGGTGATATAATTAATTAAAACACGGGTTTTTTAAGTTTACATTTTTTATTTGGGGGGGATTGATATGGTGAGCATAAAGCGTTCAGTTATTATTGAGCTGTTAATTCTAGCATTAATTGCCGTTCTTTTGAATCCGCTAAATTCCAATGCCGATAATATGTTAAACGTGACGGAACAGGCTGGTTCCAGATTAAGCATGCTTACAGCCGATTATATGCCTGATGAATTAAAGGAATGGATTGCCGGAGAAGAGAACACTCAGATAGCTATTGATTATGAGGACGCCGAAGAACTGAATAATTTAACGGTAATAAACGAAGACGGAACTAAAACCACACGTATATTTAATCGGCCGGTTAAATATATTGAAGACAATAAAATAAAATTTATAGATAATTCTTTGAAAAAATCATATAAAGCAAAGAGCCTTTTTACTACATATGAATATGAAAATTTTCAAAGCGATGTAAAGCTTTACTTGCCTTCAAAGATAAAAGACGGACTTTTAATGCAGTCTGAGGATATGTCCCTTAGGCTCGCGCCGGTTAATCCGAGCCAAGCAAGGGTTAGGCTTAAAGAATTCATTTTTGCAGGAGAAGCTCAGTCTGTAGCGGAATATCCTGATGCTTTTGGCGAGGGCGCGCATCTTCAGTATGCTGCAATTAACGGTGGATTGAAGGAAAATATATTGCTTGAGGGATATACAAGCAATGTTTTTGAATTTAAATTAAGTATTCCTGGTCATTATGCTGTTTTGTCCGACCGCGGCGTAAAGGTAAATATATATTCATATGCTGAGCCTGACGGGGGGGCTAAGTATGTGATAAGCCAGCCGTACGCTCTGGATTCATATCAGGGGGAGCCTGACGGGAAAGCTCATGTGGGCTTTGACAACAGATATGAATTGGTTCAGACTGCTGATTCGGAATATATACTGCGGCTCATAATAGACCAGGAGTTTTTAACGAGCGAAGATACGGTCTATCCGGTACTAGTTGATCCTACGGTAGCTTATGCTTCGAGCGGCGGCATTGAAGATACATACGTCTGCGAGGCTAACGGCATAAAATATAATAACGACAGCCTTTTGCGCCTGGGAGCAGATTCAAATCCCTTATATGGCCGAATGTCCATATATGCAAAAAATACTTTTATGTGGTATTTCAGATATATTCGGCCGGAGAATATAATTTCGGTCAAGTATAATACGCAGAGAGTGGGGGCTGCGACGGCTTCAGGGATAAGCGCCTCTGTTTATGACTGTACTGCTATGCATGCCGTTAATCAGGTAACCTACAACCAGCTTGAAAACAGCACGGGCGTGTTCCAAAGCAGCGCCGTATTGGATATTGCGCATACGCTCTGTGAGTTTAACGTAACCTCCCTGACTAAACAATGGCTTAAAAACTCGTTGAACGAGGGAGGAAAATCATACAGATAGACAATGCAATCAAAGTACAATGCGTTTTTGCATAAATGCCCGCCGCGTCCGCTTTGTTGCGCGGTCTCGAAATACGCCCGGTATGTCTTCGCCCGCGCGCCGCGCGGCCATCAACGGGCATTTATGCAAAAATCTCCGACCGCAGAGGAAGTGAATTTTCTGGTTTTGCAAGGCGGCAGGACGCAGAAATACCGGGCGTATTTCAAGGACGACAACACAGCAAAACCGAACAATTCACCCCTCTGCGGCGCATCGCACTCTGATTGTATTGTCTATGGCTTTATAATTAAAGCTGCTCCGGGCACAAACGGATATATGTGCCTGCGCGCGGCGGACGATCCTGCCGGGAGCTATCCTTGTTTTGAAATAACCTATAATGAAGATACCTCTGTCAACAACGGAACATATTATATAAGGAACAGGCAAAGCGGACAGTATCTGGACGTATATGGTTCAAGCCAGGCTTCGGGCGCTAACGTTCTGCAGTATCCTTTCCATGGCGGCGCAAATCAGCAATGGCAGATAATCCATCAAAATAACGGCCTTTATATGATACGCCCGCAGCATGCTCCCAATATGTATCTTCAGGTAAAAGGCGGGGCGAATGTTGATAACAGCAATGTGATTCAAGGCTCATATAACCCAAATTACCCGTATCAATATTGGTGGCGCATTATAAAAAACGCCAACGGAACCTACCGCTTAATTCCATATGTTTCCACCATTCTTGCGCTGGACAATAACGGCTCCGGCGCCAACAGCGCAAATATCCTTATAGGGGATTATTACGGCTATGCCTATCAGCAGTGGGAGCTTGTACCTACTGAATACCAATATGGTAATTATTTATATTCAAGTATTATTTCATCTCCGTCAGTTCCTGAAGAAAAAATAACGGCTCTTCAAAATATTGAGAATGAGTATGATGTTTGGCCTGCGGGGAATCTTTCTATATATAAAGATTTATCTGACACAGAAAGGATGAATACGATTAATAGTCTTGTAGATAAAGCAAATTTAATTTTTGCGGCTGGTCCTATCATGCCAGATGCTACGGATTTGTTAGCTCATTTTTTGGATAATACAGGTACAGCAGTAACGGTAAATTTTGATAGGATTATTTATCAATCGAGTGCAGCTTCAGAAGGCAGATTAAACGATATGACAAGAGCAATGTATGTTGTAGAGCGGATGGGAGAAAAGTTGCCGGTGGGCTGTAACTTTACTGTTTGCAGCGTAAACGACGCTTCTCATAATATAACTTCGGGCAACTGGCATTATGCAATAGGTCATTATTCTACTAAGGTGCAATTTGATGTTACAAAAACTGCTGTTAATAGTTATAGCGCAGAGGTAAATTATTATTTCTATGATGTCTATGATTGGGATAGAGAGGATGATATTAAGATTGCTGGCATAATATCGCCTCAAGAATTATGGGAAATACAATATGCCGGTGAGGGCAAGGGATATTATGTATTCGGAGTAGATTATTTATCTATGGAATGGAGTGTAGGAGACGGTTGGTATGACGCTGAGATAAATGACCCCAAAGATTTATCTTGGTAATAAGGAGGGAATGTTATGTCCATAAGTACAGACAGAGTGATAAAGTGGGTAGGAATAGCTGCTCTCGTAGTATTTATAATATACATTTCCCTTCTTGTTTTCGGTTTTTTGGCATGGAAGGGGCTGCGTGACGATAAATATTATGAGCAGATAGATTTTACTGCCGAGGAGGTAGGTATAATTTCAGACGTATTGGGCGTACAGGATGATATAATAATCCCCAGGAGTTTATTAACAAGTTATGAGGAAGATTATCATCCGGTGGAATTGCTTTTTTCAGTTGAAGAGGGAAAAGGGGAGGAATTTGAGACGTATATTGATACTTATTACGAATGCATAAAGGCCAGCGAATATGCAGAGGGGATATATTATCAGGGGCAGGAATACAGGAAAAAATATATATATAATTTGGTAAGCTATTGGGGAGAAGAGCCGGAAGAACCGTCAATAGGGATGGAGGCGTATGAATCCGTCCAGGGGGAGACGCTTTATTTATGGTGGGATAAAGATTGCGATGACGAGCTTCTTTTAAGCATGCCGAAGGGAGGGGGAGACTTAGCAAAAATTACAAAGGAGCAGTCCCAGGGGAATGAATATCCTCTTCAGGAGTATAAATAATAGCGTTATCCGACGGGGACTAACGCTGTACTAAGCCGGGCATAAGGGAGAGAAGGATTTATGCCTGGCTCTATTTGTTGTTGGCGGGTAAATATTCATTGTTAAGCCGGAGGTTTTCTGTTATAATAAAGTAAAATAGGGGCTTAGTTTGCTCCATAATTATATGGAACGGAGGAAAAATTATGTCTGACGTTAAGAATTATCTTGCGTTTGATTTTGGTGCGTCCAGCGGACGCGCTATTTTAGGAAAATTGAACGATGGCAAGCTGGAATTGGAGGAGGTGCACCGTTTCAGCAATGACCCTGTTGAAATTAACGGTCATTACTATTGGGATACCTTTAGGCTGTTTTATGAGATTAAGCAGGGGCTTATCAAATACGCGCAGGGCAATTACGGACCCCTGGACGGCATCGGTATAGACGCCTGGGGCGTGGATTTCGGGCTTATAGGACCTTCGGGAGAATTGCTGGGCGTACCCTATCATTACCGGGATTCACGAACCGACGGAATGATGGAGGAGGCAGACAGGCTTATGGGCCGCCGCCGCATCTTTGACGAGAGCGGCATATCCCATGAATTTTTTAATACGGTTAATCAGCTTCTGGCTATGGTTAAGCAGGATTCGCCTGCGCTTAAATATGCCAAGCATCTGCTTTTCATTCCTGACCTTTTTGCCTATTTCCTTACCGGCGAAATAGGGACGGAATTTTGTGAGGCTACTACCAGCCAGCTTGTTAATCCTAAAACCCGTACCTGGTCTAAGGAGATATTAGACTGCTTGGGGATTCCGAGCCATATATTTACCGATATCCAATATCCCGGCGCCTTGCGCGGCAGACTGCTGCCGGATATTCAGCAGGAGACCGGACTGGGTGCTGTTCCGGTATACGTTGTGGCTTCTCATGACACTAATTCGGCTTCGGCGGCTGTTCCTGCTAAGGGGGATTCCTGGGCGTTTCTTTCAAGCGGAACCTGGTCTCTTCTGGGCATAGAGGTGGATAAGCCGATAGTTAATGATATTACCTATAATTATAATTATACAAACGAAGGAGCTGTCGGCGGGAAATATAATTTGCTGAAGAATATAATGGGAATGTGGATTATCCAGCAGATACGCGCCGATTGGGAGCGTCGGGGTGAAAAATATTCCTTTGGAGAAATGGTCAAATTGGCAGAGGAAGCCCAGCCCTTTAAAGCATTTATTAATCCGGACGACCCCTTATTTGTACCGCCGGTAGATATGGATAAACGGATTATTGAATACTGCAGGCGTACCAACCAGCAGATTCCTCAGACAAAGGGCGAAATACTGCGCTGCGCCTATGAATCTTTAGCGCTTAAATATCGTCAGGCGGTAGAAGGCCTGGAGGAGATTACCGGCCGTGAAATTCAGGTGCTGCATATTGTTGGAGGAGGCTGCCAAAATGCGATGCTGAACCAGATGACTGCAAATTCTATAGGCCGTCGGGTAATTGCAGGGCCGGTGGAGGGTACGGCTATAGGTAATCTGCTGGTTCAGGCTATGGCGGCCGGAGAGATAAAGAATATTCAGGAGCTGCGCGAAGTGGTTGCGGCGTCCTTCCCTAACGAAACCTTTGAGCCGGGGCAAAAAACTGCTTGGGATGAAGCGTATGAGGTATATAAGAAGGTGACCGATTGACGATACTGGATATTTGTCTTAACAACCCTATGGACAAGCTTAAGGCGCGCCAGCTTAATCCGGTAAGTCTGGCTTTTGCAGGGGACTGCGTATACGATTTGTATGTGCGCTCCGGGCTGGTCAGGGATATTGGCTGCAATTCGCATAAATTGCATTGTATGGCGATAAGATATGTAAGCGCTAGGGGGCAGGCCGTGAGCTTTGAACGCATAAGAGCCTCGCTCAGCGACGAGGAATTGTATATTTTTAAACGGGGGCGCAACGCTAATCCGGCTACTGTTCCCAAAAACGCCGATATAGGCGATTACAGAACGGCTACCGGCCTGGAGGCGCTTATGGGCTATCTGTTTCTTACCGGCCAGACAGAGCGCATAGGCGCGCTTATGGGGATTATAATGAATAACGACGGAGGCGCAGGCCCTGCGCTAAGCGGCGGGGATAATTCAGACGCCGGAGGATTGGAGCAATAATGAAAAAACAAAACTACAGCAGAAATAATCACAGGGATAAACAGCAGGTAGGCCGGAGCTATAAGCCGGGTGAAAGTAAGCGTTTTGCTAAGCCTGATTTTAAGAGGCAGGAGAGCAATAGGCATTTTGAAAAGAACTTTAGGACGCAGAACGAGATAATACGCCCTGAAAACAGACCGGGCGCGGAGGATATGCATGAAAATATGCTGGAAGGGCGCAATCCGGTAAGGGAGGCTATCCGCGCCGGACGGGATATAGAGCGTATATTGGTTAGCGAAGCGGCTATGGAGGGTTCGGCCCGGGAGATAATAAAGCTGGCCAGGGATAAAGGCATAGTCGTGCATCAGACTGATAAGGCCAAGCTGGATAAATTGTCCCAAACAGGCGTGCATCAGGGAATTATAGCGTTTGCCGCTGCAAAGAATTACTGCGAGCTGGAGGACATTCTATCTTATGCGCGGGAAAAAGGGGAGGACCCGTTTATAATAGTGCTGGACGGTATAACCGACCCGCAGAACTTGGGTTCTATTCTGCGCAGCGCTGAATGCGCCGGAGTGCACGGCGTAATTATTCCAAAGCGCCGGGCCGTGGGGCTTACGCCTGTTGTGGCTAAGGCTTCAGCCGGAGCCGTAGAATATATGCGCGTAGCTAAGGTGAATAATATACCTCAAACCATAGAACGGCTGAAAAGGGAGGGCGTATGGGTCTTCGGAGCCGACCCTGCCGGCGAAAGCTATGTAAAAACCAATTTTAAGGGCCCGCTGGCTATAGTTATAGGGGCTGAGGGGGAAGGCATATCTCAACTGGCGAAAACCAGGTGCGACAGGCTTATAGCTCTGCCCTTAAAAGGAAATATTGAGTCGCTTAACGCCGCTGTTTCGGCTGCGGTTATAATATATGAGGCTCTGCGCCAAAGAGGCTGAGGACTAATATTTTTAAGGGCTTAATAAAAAGGCGCGATAATTGCGGATAACGTCCACTCAGGCCGGCTTGCCTAATAGAGACGCGGAAGCTTCCGTATATATTGACGCATGGCTTTTGCAGTACTGGTCAGCAGCTTAATAATACGCGCAGGAAAGGATTTTGAGCGTATGCCTGAAAAATATCAGGATATGGAGGACGCTCAAATAGTAGCTCTGGCTCAGGCTGGAGACGAGCAGGCCTCCGAATACATAATGAACAAATATAAAAATCTAGTGCGGAGCAAGGCTCATGCGTATTTTATAATGGGCGCCGAGACGGAGGATTTGCTTCAGGAGGGCATGATTGGCCTTTTTAAGGCGATAAGGGATTATGATAAGGATAAAAACGATTCTTTTTATGCTTTTGCAGTTATGTGCATAAGGCGTCAGCTGATTTCGGCGCTTAAGAGGGCCACGCGGCAGAAGCATATTCCTCTTAATTCTTATGTATCTCTGAATAAGTCCATATATGACGAGGAAAATGAACGCACTCTTATGGATGTGCTTACTGCGCGCGGAGTATCCAATCCTGAGCAGCTTATGATAGCTCAGCAGGAATATGAATTCATCAACGCTAAAATTGAAAACGTGCTTTCGGATTTTGAGCGCGCCGTATTAAAGGAATATATAGCGGGCAAGAGCTACAGCGATATAGCCTCGGGTATGAATACGCAGACTAAAAGCGTGGATAACGCGCTCCAGAGAGTTAAAGCCAAGCTGGAGCGGGCGCTCAGAAGCATAATGTAAGCAATGAAATATAATTTTTAAAAAGGCAAACGGCGCGCGGCTGATTATCTGCCGCGCGCCGTTGTTGTCCACCAAAATAACGGACGTTTTAGTCGTTCTTGTCAGAGCAGTCCTGAGCATTGCTGCGGTTATTCTTCTGCTGATTCTTGCTCTGGCTATTCTTCTGATTTTTGCTTTGATTATTGTTCATTAGAAAACATCCTTTCATAATTGGTTTCAAGCTTAGTTTGGCCCTATTCGCTCTATTTATTCATATAAATTATAAATTTTATTATTTTATCATCTGAAAAAGCTTTTACGCGTATTGCGCTTCAGCGGTTCATAAAAGATAAGCCGCTTTAAACGGCGTATGGATACTCTTTTGCCGCTGTTTTAGCCGAAACTAAATATTATAAGAGCTTATGTACGTTATATTTGTATGCTAATGGTGAAAGTAACGTTTGCAAGCAATTAATGCATTAATGAGCATATGTGCAAACGCATTGTTCAGGCGAAAATTTCCTCTATAAGCGTATTCATTTCAGAGGCGCTTGTTTGGATTACTATGCGCTGTCTTAATGAATGCGCGCCTCTGAGCCCATGCACATAGGCTGCAAGGTGCTTGCGCATCTCCCGCACCGCGGTGTATTCTCCTTTAAATTCGCATAGGGCTTTAAAGTGCGACAGTATGACTTTACGCTTTTCCTCCTTGGAAAGGGAAAAGCTGCGCTTATCCAGAGCGGCGGCTATTTCGGAGAAAACCCAGGGACGTCCGAAAGCTGCGCGTCCAATCATTACGCCTGAGCAGCCGGCTGAGAGCATATTGAGGACGTCTCGGCCGGAGGCAATATCTCCGTTTCCTATTACCGGTACCTTTACTGTCGCGCAAACTCTTTGAATTATTTCAATATTGCATTTGCCGGAATAACCCTGCTCGCGCGTGCGGCCGTGCACGGTTATGGCGGACGCTCCTCCTTCCTGTGCGGCAAGAGCGCATTCTACGGCGTTGACCGAATCAAAGCCGGCGCGCATTTTTACCGTTACTGGGCGCCCGGCGGCGTTCCGGACGGCGGAAACTATTTTAAATATCAGCTTTGGCGAGCGCATCAACGCGCTGCCATCGCCGTTGGCAATAATTTTTTTAGCCGGACAGCCCATATTTATATCTATTATGGGAAATGAGCTTAACGCGCTTGAGGCGGCGGCGCCGGCAAGCAATTCGGGCTCGTGCCCAAAAATCTGAGCGGCGCAGGGAACGCCTGAATTATCTTTACTGAGCAAAAAGCGGGTTGCGGCGTTTGAATGGGCCAGGCCGTTAGCGCTTACCATTTCGGTAAATACCATGCCCGCTCCAAAGCGTGCGCATATATTTCTAAATACTTTATCGCTTATGCCGGCCATGGGAGCGAGAATTAAATTATTTTTCAGTTTTATATCGGCTATATACATATTTTTCACGCCTATAGAAAAATTTGCGCTTATCTTTTTTCAGGAGAATAAGCCTGCGTTTTTATTTTACGCCATAAAGCGCTAAAAGGCAAACAGAACATTCATATATGAAATTTTTCTGAATATTTAGAATAAACTCTTCTTTAATGAAGGCTAATGTGGTATTATAATATAGACGGTATGACGCTCAGACGTCAATATAAATAAGGAGAAAGCAAAATGGAATTTGAAGGTACGACTATAGTAGGCGTGCGCCGGAACGGCAAATGCGCGCTGGCTGGAGACGGCCAGGTTACTATGGGCCAGTCGGTTATTATGAAAAAGGGCGCCGTAAAGGTGCGCAGGATATATCATGACAGCGTGGTTATGGGTTTTGCCGGTTCTGTAGCTGATGCGTTTGCTCTGAGCGAGCTTTTCGAGAGCAAGCTTGAGCAGTATTCGGGCAATCTGTATCGGGCGGCTGTAGAATTGGCGCAGTTCTGGCGTTCGGATAAGGCGCTGCGCAAGCTGGAGGCCATGATGATAGTGGCGGATAAGAGCGGTATGCTGGTGCTCTCGGGCTCGGGAGAGGTAATAGAGCCGGACGACGGCGTAGCGGCCATAGGCTCGGGGGGCACTTACGCGCTTTCTGCGGCTCGGGCGCTTATGCGTTTTACCGATATGCAGGCGCCTGAAATTGCGCATGAGGCGCTTAAAATTGCAGGGGAAATCTGCGTTTACACCAACGACAATATAAAGGTTGAAGAGGTTTAATATGATATTTTCGGAAAGGTTCGCCCGGCGGCGGCATTCCGTTAAAAGAAATTATGTCCGCCGGAGAAAGAGGAATAAAAATGCTGGCACTTACGCCTAAACAAATAGTAAGCGAGCTGGATAGATATATAGTGGGACAGGATGAGGCTAAGAGGAGCGTGGCTATAGCCCTGCGCAACCGTTACCGGCGCAGCCGGCTTCCTAAGGAGATACGAGACGAAATAACTCCTAAAAATATTATCATGTCCGGCCCTACCGGGGTGGGTAAAACCGAGATTGCCCGCCGCATATCCAAAATTATAGGCGCGCCTTTTGTCAAGGTGGAGGCCACTAAATTTACCGAGGTGGGATATGTAGGCCGGGATGTAGATTCTATGGTCAGGGATTTAGTGGAGGCTTCTATTCGGCTGGTGCGCGAGGAGAAACGCATGCAGCTTCAGGATAAATTGGAGCGGACGGCTAAAAACAGGCTGATAGATATTATTCTGCCTCTGCGCAGGCCTAAGGAGAACGAAACGCTGGAGGAGCGCAGAGGTATAGTAACAGATGATTTGGACAGAGGGGTTTTGGAGGATTACGTTATCGAGCTGGAGGTTGAGGATAAGCCTGCCGGCATGAACGCCGAGGTGCCCGGACAGCCTGAAATAAGCATGGGCGACCTTTTAGGCGGCCTTATGCCTAAAAAGACTAAAAAGCGCCGTATGCCTGTTAAGGAGGCGCGTAAGATTATAGAGCAGCAGGAATTAGATAAGCTGCTGGATAATGACGCGGTTATCAGTCTGGCGCTGGAGCGTGCGGAACAGGACGGCATTATTTTTATTGACGAGATAGACAAGATTGCAATAAATACCGGCGGCCAGGGCCCTAACGTTTCGCGCGAGGGCGTACAGAGAGATATATTGCCTATAGTTGAGGGGTGTACGGTTAATACTAAATACGGGCCTATTTCAACAGATTATATATTGTTTATTGCGGCCGGAGCTTTTCACGTTTCTAAGATAACCGACCTTATACCTGAATTGCAGGGACGTTTCCCGCTCAGAGTGGAATTAAAGCCGCTTACGGTAGAGGATTTAAAGCGCATTCTGGTTTCTACGGATAATTCTCTGATTGGCCAGTATACGCATATACTTGAGGTGGATAACGCCCATTTGACCTTTACTCCGGAGGCCCTGGAGCTTTTAGCAAGACATGCCTTTGAGGCCAATGAATTTGATGAAAATATAGGGGCAAGGCGGCTGGTGGCGGTCATGGAAAAGCTGCTGGACGAAATAGCCTTTGACGCAGACGGCGAGGAAAAGAATATAAATATAGATGCGGAATTTGTCATTAAACGGCTGGGCGAAGGGGCGGCAAAACGCAATTTGGACAGGTATATATTATGACTAAGGTTCAGCTGCTTTCCAAGGTTCGGGAGCTTATCGCGTATTTTCATAGCTGCGGCGAGCATGTTAGCTTTGCGGATATAGGAGAATTAGCGCATCGCATATTGGCTGCGAGCGTGCATATTTTCAGCGTTGACGGTGTTTTATTTGATATGGGCCCGCATGTGGGAGGCTGTTCCCTTTCGGAGCCGGCGGTGGTTTCTGAATTAATAGGCCGGTTCAATCAGATAAATCATACCAGGGTATACAGCTCCAAAAACGGCGAATGTCCTTTTGACGCCGGGAATTGTTCGTTTGAGCATAGGCTGCATGTGGTAAGCCCGCTCTTTTACGGAGGAAAAAGGGCCGGCACGCTTATCTATACCAAGGACGCCGCTGCTTATGATGAATTGGATATAGCTTTATCCGAGCTTATAGCTATGCTTGCGGCCCAGGCGCTGTATAACGACGTGCTGAATAAAGAAAAAAAAGAGGGACGGCAGAAAGCGGAAATAAGGCAGGCGGCGCAATCTCTTTCTTATACTGAACACCGCGCGGCCGAAGCGGTTATTAGGGCGGCGCTGGCTGAGAATGGCGTAGTAAATGTAAGCAAAATAGCCGTTCAGGAAGACATAACGCGTTCGGTGGTAGCCGTGGCCATAAGGAAATTGGAGGGCGCCGGCATAATAAGGGTGCGTTCCTTAGGCATGAAGGGAAGCTATATAAGCGTGGCTAATCCTTTTGCGCTGGAGGAGTTCAGTCAGGAGCATTTATAAAGTATAAGCGGCTTTTTAATGAGGGCGGCCTTCAGGCCATGCGGCGGCGCGCCCGGAAAATGTGATAGAAATAAACAGCCCCTCTTGGGAGCATGGAGAAATCCCCGGCATGCTCTCAGGAGGGGCTGTTTATTTTAGTCTGTACGGCGTTTTTAGCCGATGCGGCTTTTATGCCATATGCGCCTGCAAGGCTGAATTTTAAGCTTTTCCGGCAAATGCACAGCGGCGGCATTTTTCAACGTCCAGAGGGTAATTGCCGTCGAAGCAGCCGGTGCAGAAGCCTATATCGGTATCATTCTGTACGGCTGAAACAAGCTCCCTTAGGGGAAGATAGGTGAGAGTGTCCGCGCCTATCATTTTGCGTATATCCTCTATGGAGTGAGTTGCGCTTATCAAATGCTTTTTGGAGGGAGTGTCTATCCCAAAATAGCATGGATAGTTTACGGGCGGCGAGCATATGCGCATATGCACTTCCTTAGCCCCGGCGCTCTTAAGCATATCCACCAGCCGTTTAGAGGTAGTTCCGCGTACTATTGAATCGTCTATGAGCACTATTCTTTTTCCGCGCACGTTGGCTGCGGTTGCGTTAAGCTTCATGCGTACAGCCAGCTCGCGCATTGACTGCTCAGGCTGTATGAAGGAACGTCCTACATATCTGTTTTTTATAAGCGCGTCTCCGTAAGGAATACCGCTTTGGCGCGAATAGCCTATGGCCGCGGCCAAGCCCGAATCAGGCACGCCTGCGACCATATCCGCTTCTACAGGGGCTAAACGGGCCAGGCTGGCGCCCACGCGCAGGCGGGAGCCCATAACGTCCAAGCCGTCTATTACCGAATCGGGGCGGGCAAGATACACATATTCAAATATGCACAGACCGCTTGGAGAGCGTCCGGAAAGCGGGTCGTATCTGAGCGACTGTACGCCTTCGTCTGAAATCATTATGATTTCGCCCGGCTCGATATCTCGTATAAGGGATGCGCCTACTGCGTCCAGAGCGACAGATTCCGAAGCGAGGATATATGAATCGCCCTTTTGGCCAAGGCAGAGCGGACGTATGCCCTTGGGGTCCCTGACGCCTATAAGCATATTTTCATTGGCGATTACAAGGGAATACGAGCCCTTTAAATCGTTCATCATAGTGCGGACGGCGCTTTGTATATCCAAATGAGAATATCTGGCAAGCAGATGCACAAAAATTTCGGTATCTGTTTGAGTTTGGAATACCGCTCCTTCGTTTTGCAGACGCCGTGCCAGCGCGGCGGAATTGAGGAGAGTGCCGTTATGCGCCACGGCCAGCACGCCGTTTCGATAATTGGCGACAAGGGGCTGGGCGTTTACTACAGTATTGCTTCCCTTTGTAGAATATCTTACATGACCTACCGCAATTTTCTGTCCTTTAAATTGGGAGATGCTTTGCGGATTGAAAACCTCGCTTACTAATCCGAGATTCTTATATTGTACAATTTTTTTACCGCTTATCGCCGCGATGCCGGCGCTTTCCTGTCCGCGGTGCTGAAGCGCGTGCAGAGCGAAATACAGCATGTCGGGCGAAAGCTCTCCCTTATTAAATATGCCGGCTACGCCGCATTCTTCGCTGAAATGCTCCTGAACGGCAAAAATATCCTTTTCATGCATAAGCAAAACACCTTTCTGAATTATTTGCCCAGAACCCGCCGCATAAGCTCTTGATATGCTTCGGCTTCATGTCCCATATCTCTGCGGAACAAATCCTTATCCAGCTTGCGTCCGGTAGTGGTGTCCCAGAAACGGCAGGTATCGGGAGAAATCTCGTCGGCCAGTATAATCTGGTCGTGGAAACGCCCAAATTCCAGTTTAAAATCAACCAAGGTAACGTTAAGAGGCTTAAAGAAATCTATAAGGAGCTGATTGACTTTATAAGCTATGTCGGCAATTTGACCCATTTCTTCGGGGGTGGCGAGCCCAAGGGCATAAATATGCGAGCAGTTTATAAGGGGATCGCCCAGCTCGTCGTCTTTATAGTAATATTCAAGAACGGTTTTGGCCATGCTTGTGCCCTCGGGCAGACCAAGGCGCTTTGAAAGGCTGCCTGCGGCGATATTACGAACAACTACCTCTACCGGAACTATACTTACTTTTTTAACAACAGTTTCGCGCGGAGAAAGCTCCTCTACAAAATGAGTGGGTACTCCTTTTTCCTCCAGCATTTTAAAGAGATAATTGGAAACGATATTATTAACTTCGCCCTTATCTTCAATAGTGCCCTTCTTAAGGCCGTTTAACGCCGTAGCGTCGTCTTTGTAGGAAACTATAACATAATCCGCGTTATCTGTGGCGTATACTTTTTTTGCTTTGCCTTCGTAAAGCTGAGCGCCTTTTTTCAATTCCATGATATCACCTCATATTATTTGTTTATAGAATAATTTTAAGTTACATTTATGGATGTGTCAACAGCAAACGCTTTATTTTTACAAACAATTTTAATAAATGTTCGTTAAATGTTCGGAAAAACGCTGTTATTTTTTAAGTTGACAAAAGCGCACGTTTATCTATATAATAGCGTTGTTAAAATTTTTATATTAGTACCCGTAGCTCAGCTGGATAGAGCGTCAGACTCCGACTCTGAAGGTCAGAGGTTCAAATCCTCCCGGGTACACCACGTCAGGAGCAGGCTATATATAGCCTGCTCCTGGTTTTATAAAAATCTGGGGCATATTAACGTCTCTCTTCCATTTAGTCTCGCGGCATTAATACTCTGTTTGCAGCTTTGATAACGCAATAACGGCCTGTTTTTTATTTATTACGCATTTAAATAGTTTGTGAGATTGGAATATTTTTTATTATTTTTAGAGAATATATTTTTAAAACAGTTTTTAGGAGGCGGCTCCATGGTTTCGTTATGGGAAGAAAAAGCTCAATTTTCCGAATTTAAAAGTCTGGACGGGGATATAAGCACCGATGTTTTGATTATCGGAGGAGGAATGGCGGGCATTTTGTGCGCTTATATGCTTCAGCAGGCGGGAGTGCCTTATGTGCTGGTTGAGGCCGAAACTATATGCGGGGGCATAACTAAAAATACTACTGCGAAAATTACCTCTCAGCATGGATTGATATACAGCAAGCTTATTAAGACGCTTGGGCTGGAAAAAGCCAAGGGATATTTTCGCGCGAATGAAGAGGCGTTGGAAGCCTATCGCCGTATTTGCCAGAATATAGATTGTGACTTTGAACAGAAGAATGCGTATGTTTATTCTATAGACGACCTTAAAAAGATAGAGGACGAGCTTAACGCGCTTGAACGTTTGGGAGCAGAGGCGGAGTTTTCTAAAGAGACGGCGCTTCCTTTCAGAATTGCCGGAGCCGTAAAATTTCCCAGACAGGCGCAATTTAATCCGTTGAAATTTGCCGCCGCTATAACGCGTGAATTGAATATTTTTGAGCATACGAGGGTATGCGAGCTAAAGGAAGGCTGGGCGGTAACTGATAAGAGCAGAATTAATGCTGGAAAAATAATAGTGGCGACGCATTTCCCGTTTTTAAATAAGCATGGGAGCTATTTTATTAAGCTTTATCAGCATCGTTCATATGTTATCGCGTTGAAAAATGCTCCTGAAATAGACGGCATGTATGTGGACCAGGCTCAGAACGGCATGTCCTTTAGGAATTATAAGGGATATCTTCTGATTGGAGGAGGGGACCACCGTACCGGTAAAAAGGGAGGAGCCTGGCAGGAGCTTAGAAGCTTTGCGCGCCGTTATTATCCTGAGGCGGAGGAAAGGTATTTTTGGGCAACTCAGGACTGCATGACCTTGGACGGTATCCCTTATATTGGCGCGTATTCTGCAAACACAACCAATTTATATGTAGCTACAGGCTTTAATAAATGGGGCATGACTTCTTCCATGGTTGCTGCCACGCTTCTATGCGACATGGTTATGCAAAAGCATAATGCATATGAGGAGGTTTTTACTCCGTCCCGGAGTATTCTCAAGCCTCAGCTTGCAGTAAACGCTTTTGAGGCGGTAGTCAATCTTTTGACGCCTGCAGCTAAACGCTGCCCGCATTTAGGCTGCGCTTTAAAATGGAATAGATACGAGCATACATGGGACTGTCCCTGCCATGGCTCGCGCTTTACTAAGGAGGGCAGGCTGATAGATAATCCGGCTACGGGCGATTTAAAGGAGTAAGCTTGGTTTAAATTAGCTTTAAACGCGAATAATAATATAAAAATATACAGGAGGTTTTATTATGAATGATAAAAATGGATTTATGCTTTCAAACCGCGACAGGGTATTACGGGGCTGGCAGGCGTCAACCCAGCTTGTGAGGGAATATCAGGATTACGCCCATGAAATGGAGGAGGATGAAAAGCTTTCAAAGCTCTTTGCGCATATGGCCGAGGATGAAGCGGAGCATGCCGCAAAGCTGCTTGTATTGCTTCAGGGCTATGATAAACAGAGAGTTTAGCATGTAATATGACCGCTTTATGAGCTGCGGTGTAGTTTTCAGATTGGGTTTTACCTTTAGTTTATAAGAAACTGCACGGTTAGGATGCATGAATTTACGTTCGGAGAGCGCTGCTTTCGCTTGCATTGCGTTCAGTACGCGCCGTTCAAGCGTCTCGGCACAATTTTCATGCAATCTGAAGTCTCAAACGGAGAGAATCTCTTTATTTTCAAAGCAAACGATGGAGGCATACTGAGCATATGAGGATGGAGGATAATGCGGAAAATAAAAAACTCTTCCGTTATGAGACGTGCAATTCCTTGCAATCTGATAGCAGACGCATATGAAAAATAATGAGGAGATTAAAAATGATTGAAAAGGATACGATAAGGCTTTTAAGGGAATGCGACGCAGGAATAAAAATGGGAGTAAGCGCTATAGATGAGGTTATGGATTATGCAAGCTCTGAGGATTTAAAGAAGCGGCTTGTCCAATGCCGGGCGAAACACGAACAATTAAAACGGGAGATAAGGTCATTGTTGGATAGATATGAGGATGAGGGAAAAGAGCCTAATCCTGTTGCAAAAAGCATGTCATGGATGAAGACTGGAGTAAAGCTGGCGGTAAATCAATCGGATGCTACTATTGCTGATTTAATTACCGACGGCTGCAATATGGGAGTTAAATCCCTTAACAGGTACCTTAACCAGTTTAAGGCGGCGTCTGAGGAGGCTAAGGATATAACCAAGCGGCTTATTAAGCAGGAGGAGGAGCTTTGCGCGGATATGCGCGGCTATTTATAACATTGATATAAAGGGCTGCGGTTGGCGTAATCTTAAAAAGCATAGAACAAATCAGGGCTTGACAGGGGCCCTGATTTGTTCTATGCTTATAATATACCCGATATGGTATAAGGAGGCTATATTATGAAACAGTGCATGGATGCGGAGAATCTTCACAGGCGGTTGAAAAAAATTATAGGGCAGGTGCAGGCTATAGACAGGATGGTAGATGAGGATGTTCCCTGCGAGGACGTGCTGGCGCTGATTAACGCGGCGAAATCTGCGCTGCATAAGGCGGGGCAGGTTGTGCTGGAAGGGCATATAAAGCATTGCGTGCGGGACGGGATAGAACACGGGGATGCGGATAAGACCATTGAAAGTTTTGCTAAGGCAGTAGAGCGTTTTGCCAATATGAAATAAATGATATATATCACAGCTTGGATAATTTGACAGTCAATGAGCAGGATTCATTAGAGCGCAGCTTTTATAATATGGGCTTTAGGGGTTATAAAAGATACAAACTGGACGAACAGGGAAAGCCTTATCCTATTAATTATATATGACAAACAAATAATAAACTACATTTATATAATTCTTTTCAGAGGGGAGAGAGGAAGGAATGGAGGGAATGCACGGAGGGCATCGGGAGCGG
>URIR01000037.1 GCA_900547955.1 uncultured Eubacteriales bacterium
GCAGGGATTTTTCACAGCAGCGGGCGCGCGCCCAAGGGGGTGGGCGGGCGGGAAAGGCGCGCGCAGCGCGCCGCAAAAGCCGCCTCACATAAGCCTATATCCAGTCTATTATCTCTCCGATTATATCCCTGTCTACGCCTTCAATCATTTTATCTACAAAAGCCGTTGCAAGCTCCAACTAATCCTGCTGAAAAAATAAAAAGCCGGAACCATACGACGATTCCGGCCTGAAGGCATAATTTTTAAATAACCAGCGAGGGAGCCGAATAAACCCGAGCAGCCAATTCACTATTAAGCATATACAGGCTCTTGGGGTCTCCTCCGAAAAGCTCCATCTTGGTAATAAGATCGGAGGTGTTCTTTTCCTCCTCCCCCTGCTCCTTTATAAACCAGTCCAGAAACTGTACCGTGCGGAAATCCTGCGCGTCCCTGGCAGCGGCATATATGGCGTTTATCAGGGATGTCACATATTTTTCATGCTCCAGCGCGGCATTAAGAGGGTCGTTCAGGCTGCTGAAGCGCTTGTCCGGCTTAGCTATCCCATCAAGAGATACCTCTTCATTATTGTTATGCAGATATTTATAGAACAGCATAGCATGGTCCTGCTCTTCCTTAGCCTGTATTTCAAACCAGTTCGCAAAACCGTCCAAACCCTTAAACGTATAAAAATTAGCCATATCCAGATATAAATACGCCGAGTACAGCTCTTTGTTGATTTGCGCGTTAAGCAGCTCATAAACCTTTTTATCCATAGTATAAACACCTCCGTAAATTTTAAAATCACGCCTGCTTTCAGCGTTTGCAAACATTATAAATGCGCCGGTTAATTTTGTCAATATCGCCGCTGTTTAAATTTAAGTGAAAGCCCTCTCTTATATGCCTGCAGCTGCAAAAGTCCGCTTATTTTAAGAAACGCGCTAAATATTTTAATAAAAATGCCATACTTTCTTAACCGCAATATCATTGACATAAATTTAAATAATGGTAAACTATAATTAACATAGGCTTTAAAGCCATGCAAGTTTTCTTATTTTTTATTTTCCCACGTTTATGTTAAACGAGAAAAGGAGCCAATCATGAAAAAATCAATTAAACTGTCCGCGTTGTGTTTATGCGTAATTATGGTTTTTGCGCTCGCCTCATGTCAGGGGGATTCATCTGAAAATCCAACGGCAACTCCAACTCAAACCCCAGCGGTTCAAGGCACATCCTCAGCTCAAGCACCAACTCCTACTGCAACGCCTGAAAATACCGCCACCCCGGAAAATACTCCTACTCCGCCGCAAACCGCCACGCCGTCTCCTTCAACGGATAATACTCAGAAGCCTACTCAATCTCCCTCTGCCTCCACGCCTGCACCGGTCGAAGGCACCCTTGAATTTGAAAGCGTTGGAGAGTCAGGGCTTATATCCTTAGTGCAGAAGCTCCGCGCCCAGAACGGCATGTCTGAAATGAATAATACTCAGCAGCTTAACCAGGTAGCGCAGGCAATAGCTGAGGTAATATATTCTGCGGGAGAGGAATACCGCGACGCCGGTGATTTTTCAAAGCTGCCCGACGGCACCTCCATGACGGATTATCTGCGTTCTAAGGGCTTCAGCGGCCATTATACATACAGCTACTGGTTCCATGATTATCCCACCAAGGGAGATACGGTAAGCATGCTGCTCAACCGCGCCGAAGCTTCTCAGGATTATTTTATAAGCCGTGTAACCGAAGGCGGATATACCGGCGTAGGCGCGGCCAGCGGAATAGTGTCAAATGGCGAAAACAAGGATTTTACCATTCTGGTTCTGTTCTTTGCGCGCTGATGAATTTTAGGCAGCAAATAATGAATTTTCGGCAGGGAGACGCCTGTTTTTAACGGGCCTGTCTCCCTGCGGCTTTTATAAGCGCATTTTTAGTTTCCCGCGCCAAAAGCTAACGCTGACAAGGGGTATGTTAAAGTGGCCAAACGGCTTGCAACATTAAGCATATTGCTCGCGCTGTCTCTGGCGCTTTCTTATATAGACGGAATTTTCAGCGCCATGATTCCTCTGCCCGGCGTTAAGCTGGGCCTTGCCAATATAGGCGTGGTGCTGTTCGTCTGCCTTAACCGCTATAAAAGCGCGCTTGGTCTTTCGCTCGTCCGCGTTCTTTTAGCCTCCTTGCTCTTTGCAGGCTTTTCGGGCTTTGCTATGAGCCTGACAGGAGCGCTCCTTTCCTTTGCCGTCATGCTTTTATGCCGGAAATCCGGGCTGCTTGGGGTTATAGGTATAAGTGCGGCCGGCGGGATATTCCATAATATAGGCCAAATTGCTGCCGCTATGCTGCTTGCGGGAACAGCGCAGCTTTATTATTATCTGCCCCTGCTGCTCATAACCGGCCTTATATGCGGTCTATTGACTGGGACCGCCGCTTATTCAGTACTCAAAAACAAATTCCTGCGCAAGGCTCTGGAGAATTGTTAAGGTTTTGCCGTGTAATTTTCAGAATATTCTTAAAATTATTAATAATTTGTTAAATATGCCCGAGTGGTATTCCAATTAAATTGGTTTTATGTTATTATATATTTATAAATAAAAATATAAAAAAACGGAGGTAATTGTTATGATAAAATGGGTATGTTCAATTTGCGGTTACACCTTTGAAGGTCCTAATCCCCCAGAGAGGTGTCCTCAGTGCAATGCTCCCGCTTCTAAATTCAATAAGGTGGAAGAGGGGTCTATGAGCTGGGCTGCAGAGCATCAGGTAGGCATTATTGACGGAGTAGACGCTGAAATAGTACAGGGACTGCGCGAAAACTTTACCGGCGAATGCACCGAAGTAGGCATGTATCTGGCTATGAGCCGCCAGGCGGACAGGGAAGGATATCCCGAGGTTGCCGAAGCGTATAAGCGCATTGCTTTTGAAGAGGCTGAGCATGCCGCTAAATTTGCCGAAATGCTGGGCGAGGTCGTCTGCGCCGACACTAAGAAAAATCTTTCAATGCGCGTAGACGCAGAGCACGGAGCAACCGCCGGCAAAACCGAGCTGGCCGCCATGGCTAAAAAAGCCGGCCTGGACGCTATTCACGATACTGTTCACGAAATGGCCCGGGACGAGGCTCGGCACGGCAGAGCCTTTAAAGGCCTGCTGGACAGGTATTTTAAATAAGCTCCGATTATATACTTATTTGGATTTCAAGAAGGGATAGCTTCAGCTATCCCTTCTTATAATTCCGCCGCTATTCTTCCGGCCCATTTATTTCTGGCTGAGCGCAGCGTCAAATTCTCCTTGGCTATTCTAGAAAAAACCAAATGCAAAATACAGGAACTGGAGGAGGCGTTCAACTACATTTTAAATTCTCCCTGCCGCGCTTGGAGGATTAATCGGATTTTTTTATTTCATGCTTAGCAAATTGCTTGCAGAGGTTAAGGGGGCGGCTCTTGGGCGGCCGTTCCGGCCGCCGCGGCTGGGCCTAAAAAGGCCCAGCCGGGCAGGCGCAAAGCGCCTGCTCAAGAGCCGCCCCGGCAGTATATGATATGAGCTGATAAAGCAAAGCTTTATCAGCTCATATCATATACTGCGTTCCTCCCTCCGGCTTTGCCGGAGGGAGGGCATGATAATTAGAATAAAACAATAATAATTTAAGAAAATAATCATATATTTATTATAAATATACGCATATTTTTCGCTTGCGCATAAAATCATATATGCTATAATCGGATTGTTGCATCAAAAAAACGGAATTGCATCTATACTCTGGGAGAAAAGCATGGAACAAAACAGCCAGCCGGATAACATATCCAAAAATAAAAATAACCGTCGGAACAAGCTTATAGGAATATTATGCATAGCCGCGTTCACAGCTATTTTAGTCGTAGTTTTTATATTCGTGGGCGAGCCCATGATAAAATTTGCTAAAGAGCCCGAGCATTTCAGAGAATGGGTGGATAATCTGGGCGTATGGGGCCGTCTGGCCTTTATAGGAATGATAGCCCTGCAGATTATAGTAGCTGTAATTCCAGGCGAGCCCCTTGAAATAGTCGCAGGCTATGCCTTCGGCGTATTTGAGGGAACTCTGCTTTGCATGCTGGGCTCCCTCGCAGGCGGATTAATAGTATTCCTGTTTGTCAGGTATTTCGGAACCAAGGTAGTTGATATTTTTATACCTCATGAAAAAATAACCCAGCTCAAATTTTTAAACACCAAAAAGAAGCTTACCCTGCTCACTACAATAGTATTTCTTATTCCAGGCACGCCCAAGGATGTGCTCACATATTTCGTTGGGCTTACCCCTATGAAACTAACCACATGGATGCTCATTACCTCACTAGCCCGCTTCCCCTCCATTATAACCAGCACCATGGGAGGAAACGCGCTTGGAACAAAAGAATATATAGCGGCTGTAATTATTTTCGCTGTCACCATTATATTCAGCGCTGCCGGGCTGCTGATATATAAAAAGCTCTCTGCCAAAAAGCACGCCTCCCAAAATGAGGAAAAACAGCGTTCTTCCTCCGAAAGCCTGACGTCCGGCCCGGAATCCCGCCTCCAGGATAACCTCCCAGGCTCCGCAAATTCCCGCGGCCAGGACCAATCCGCCGCGCTCGAAGACAGCGTTAAAGCTTATCAAATTCCCCTTAAGGCAAAGAGTCTTGAAGAGGAAGAAGAAAAAACGCCCAAAATACCCGGCGCCCCTTCAGAAATGCCCGAAGAACAGGAAAAAATCGCCGTCGACCAGCATAAAGAATCCAATTAAAATGCAGATTTAACAAATATGAAATAAAATTTTATAGCGTAATTGGACGTTTTGAGTTATAATATATATGATGGGTTTTATTTTGTATAGATTTTACTCTCAGTTTACAAGGAACTACATGGTCAGAAGGCATAAAATTTGCGTCCTGCTGCGTTGCTTTCGCTCCATGTACGCCCGGTACATGTCGTTCAAGCGCGCTTTACCTGGCACAAATTTTATGCCTTCTGACCATGTAGTTCCTTGTAAACTGAGAGTAAATTTATTTTTATACCATTACAAACGTAGATTCGCATAGTTTTCATCTGGGTTTTAGGTATTTTTAAAGGTATGCTTTTACAAATAAGAAGCTTACGAGCATGGTGCTGGGCAGCTTTTTACCGTTTGTTGGTTTTCAGTCGGTTTCTTCCTGGACTTAAAGTATCACAAGGCGATTCCTGCTCCGGCCATCACAACAACACCAACGACAGACAGAAAAAATCCAGAGAACGGGACTACTGTTTCCAGGTTCCTAATTGTCAGCCAGGGTATCGTCAACAGCCCCAGCTTCTGCAACAGCATACAGTCTGAAATGGATGGTTTCAAAAATCAAATTCTTCTTGTTATCGTATAGTGTAAAAGGAATTTGGGTAAGCGCTCCGTATGTGAGGCGTTTTTGCTTATTTTGCCTGCATATCAAACGTTTTGCGGTTTCAACCTGTTCAGGGGGGGAAGATTATTTTCATTCGTTCCTGTTTAACAGAACAACTATATCTGACGTTAAGTAATATATGTTTGATGGGGGAGCGTTGATTTCTTATAGGCTGTGTGGTATACTGTGCCTGTAAACGTGCGGTCCGAACAGGTTGCGCGAATAAATGAAATTATATTGCTTGAGCGAGGGTTTTTTAATGAAAGTAAGAGCATTTTTGAAAAATCCGGTATTTAAGGGCGGCAGAGGGGCTGTGCCGGCAGCGATAGCCGCGCTGCTTGCATTGATGCTGGCGTTTTCGGCATGCACAGCGAATATTGCGGGCTCTGCTTCGCCGGGAGCTTCGGGCGCGAGCGCCGGTTATACAGCCTTGGCTACGCAGCAGCCCAAAGAGGACGCCGACGGTATTTTTACCATAGCGGTAATTCCGGACACACAGCAGGAGGTGGTTGTTACTGAGGCTGTTACGGGTAAGTATTTTCTTAACCGTACAAGATGGCTTGCGGTTCACAAGGAGGAAATGGACCTGCGTTTTGTGATACATACTGGGGATGTGGTGAACTGGGGCAATGAGAATCCTGAACAGTTTGCAATTGCCTCCGAAGCGTTTGAAGCGCTGGAGAGGGCTCAAATTCCGGCTGCGCTATGCCTGGGTAATCATGATACGGCCGCAGTAGGGGTGGGCGGCAGTGCGGCCGACCCTAAGAATACCAAAACCCGCTTAAGAGATACGCGCGCCTTTAACAGGTATTTTTCCCTTGACAGATATCCTGACTGCGTACCGTTTGAGGAGAATAAGATAGACAACGCTTATCAGCTTTTTGAAGCCTGCGGGAAAAAGTGGCTGGTTCTTACGCTTGAGCTCTGGCCGCGTGCTGAGGTTGTAAATTGGGCTAATAAGGTAGTTGAAGAGCATTTGGACAGGAACGTTATTATTGCTACCCATTCATATCTTAACAGCTTAGGCGGAATTTATCAAAATTCAGATTACGGGGCGACCTCGCCGCAGTATCTTTATGATAATCTAATAAGCAGGCATGAGAATATAAAGCTTGTGTTCAGCGGACACGAGGGCACTTCGGCCTTCAGGGTGGATTATTGTCCGAGCGGAGGCAAGGTGGCGTCCTTTTTGGGGTGCTATCACAGCAATAAATCAAATCCGGTGCAGATAGTAGAAATTAACGTGAACGAGGGGACGGTCTGTTCGAGAGTTTTTACGCCCATTGACGGGGACGAGCTGATGGAGCATGAGCATAATGTTATAGGCATGGAGTTTATTTAATAAGGCGGTACCCTCAGTTTACAAGGAACTACACGGTCAAAAGGCATAAAATTTGCGTCCTGCTGCGTTGCTTTCGCTCCAAGTACGCCCGGTACATGTCGTTCAAGCGCCTTGCATGACACAAATTTTATGCCTTCTGACTCTGGAGACCTCAAACGGAGAGAATTTCTTCATTTTCAAGGCAGACGAAGAAAGCGTACTGGGAGTACGCTGATTGAGGATAACGCAGAAAATGAAGAAATTATCCCGTTTTGAGGCGTGTAGTTCCTTGTAAACTGAGGGTAGCCTGCGATTAAAAAGCCTTTAATATGCAGCCGGGGGCAGAGAGGCCGGAGGCGTCTATATATCATCTGCCTGCTGTTTTTATTATATGAATATTATACGGCGAATTAGAAGGAATAGCAATTGCCTGGTTCCATAATTAACAAATTTTATTAATTTTTAAGGCTGTTATTTTAGAATATTATGTTACGGCCGCTATTTTAGGCGATTTAGGCAATAGATAGTAATAAATCCAGCAAAATACCTAAATTAAAGACTTGCTTTTTTGTAATTTATGATGTATTATATCCAGCGTAAGGAAGCTCTGCTTAAGCGCTGGTCGGACATGACCTTTTAAATACCGGCTGGGCTTTGAGCAGGTAATAATTATATATTATTATTTCGGAGACGGCGGCTTCCAGCCTTCGGAAAATTTAGAGGAGAGGTTTGAATTATGGACGCATGCAAAAAGAAAAACGGTAAAATGCTGCTTATCGTTTTGGCTGTAGCGGTAGTCGCCGTTATGGTTCCTACTATTGTTTTCGCCCAGGGAGCTGCTTCGTCTGAACAAGGCGCTGTTACTGAAATCTATGGCTCTGCCAATGGCTGGAACAATAATGCGGCATGGGTGGGCTTTGCCTTAGGAGAGGCATTGGATTTATCCAATGAGAACGCCGATTTGAAGATAAGCTATGAATACATTGAAAACGGCGAGATTAAGACTGTAAAGTCTGTCAGCAAGGATAGTGTTTATCAGAAGAATAAGCTGTGGGACGGCTATCTGACTGATATAAACAATATAAAATACTCTGCGCTGGACGAGAATAAGGTTCTGCCGGCCAATACCATTATCCAGTCCAATTTGTCTAAGAGCGCTAAGGCGGACCTGGACGTAAGCGCTAAGATTCAGAGCGGCGCCGTAACGCAGGTGCGTACGGTTGTGGAGGTTATCAATGCTTCGGGCGTTTCAACTATAGCCAAATCCAACTGGGTTACCTATAGCACCGACCTTGATTATTCCGCTCCCAAGGGCATCAGCAAGGAGGTTGTTTCCGCTTATGAAGCGGAAAATCCCGGCATTCGCTTTGACGCGGCTGCTGTCATAGGCGAAAGAGAATTTGTAACCTTTGCGGACGCGCTTGAAGCTGTTCAGGATAATGAAACCATTCTTTTAAAGAACGGTACGCATGAGGGCAATATTGTTATTGAAAAGAACATAAAAATTCAGGGCGAATCTAAGGAAGGCACGATTATAGCCGCTACTGAGGAGACGGGTATTAACGGCCACTCGGGCAATATTATTCATGCCAAGGCAAATGTAGAATTGGAAAATCTTACTGTTGACGGCAAGAAATTAGAGCTGGAGCCTGTTCACAGACTGGCGTGCGGCATATATGCCGAAAAGGGCCTGAAGGTAAATAATGTGGACATAGTCAACGTTGGCTGCGGAGCGGATAGGCCTCTTTGCGGCGTTCAGACGGGCATAGGCATTTATGTAAACAGCCCTGCGGAGAATCCTAATGCAGAGGATGTAACCATTCAGAACGTCAATATTTCTGAATTCCAGAAGGCCGGCATTGTGGTTAAGACCACGGGCGAAGTGTTAATTGAGGACGCTGTCATTGCCGGCGCTGGAGAAACTGGCGTAATTGCTCAGAATGGCATCCAGATTAATAATACGCAGAACGCTGTTATCAATAATGCGGAGATTTCCGGACTCAATTATACCGGCGAGGACGAAGCCTCCGGCGTGCTGCTGGTCAGCGCCAAGGCGGATGTAAACGACTGCACCTTTGAAAACGTCGAAGGCGAGGTAGTACTCTATGACGATGAGTCGTCCGCTTCTGTTAAAGAAGGGGATACAGTTACTGTAATTACAACTGAGCATCAGGCTGTTATGACTGCTGAAAAGCCGGCTACCTGCACTCAGGACGGCAACAAGGCTTATTGGTACTGCGCGGACTGCGGAAAATATTTTGCTGACGAAGCGCTTAGCCAGGAAATAACCCTTGAGAGCACAGTTTTAAAGGCTGCGGGTCATGATTACAAGGATGGCGTATGCACTATTTGCGGCGAAAAGGACGGTTCGTTAGTACCTCCTCAGGATGAAGGAGATTTCAGCACCGTACTGCTGACTGTGCTGGCGGCCGTATTGCTGGCGGGCGCGGCAGGCTTAGCGGTATATGCTAAAAAGGCTAAGTCCGGGCGGTAATTGTTCTAGTATATCAAACCTTAATGTTAATGGCCGGAGCCGGATAAATAAGCGTTAACATTTATTGCGGCCGGGTTAACAAAGAGGCGTGAAAGCTTGAAATAGCTTTCGCGCCTTTTTTATTTCCATTGCGGGGCTTAGCGCTGATGGCCGCGCGGCGCGTGAGCGAAGACATACCGGGCGTATTTTAAAGACCGCGCAGCAAAGCGGATGCGGCGGGCATTTAAAGCAAAAATCTCCAACCGCAAAGGGGGTGAATTTTACGTTTTGCAAGGCGGCAGGACTCAGAAATACAGGGCGTATTTCAAGGACGGCAACATAGAAGAACTGGAAAATTCATCCCTCTGCGGCGCATTGTACTCTGATTGTATTGTCTAATGCGTTTAAAGAGCGCGGGAGCTTGTTTCTGCGCCGGCGCCGTGCTATAATCTTTAATGAATCGGCCATTTTGAGTTGGGCAAAGCGGATGAGTCATAAAAATAAAGCTCGGGCGGGTGGGGAATAGTTGAAAACTAAAAGAAATATATGCGGCAGGCAGCTTAACAGGATAAATATTAATGGAGCAGATTTGGAGTATTGCCTTGAGCGCAAGCGGGTGAAGAATATAAATGTGCGTATAAAGCCGGAGGGAATATTTGTTTCGGCAGGCTATAAGGTTGCATTGGAATATATAGAACGCTTTTTAATATCCAAGGCAGAATTTATTTTCAATGCTATGAAAAAATACTCGGATATGAGATACAGCCCCATGAAGGGCTTATATGAGGAAGGAGAGGAGGTATATATACTGGGGCGTATATATAAAGTGACTTTAAATCGGGGCAGGAACGGCGTGCGTCTGGAGCAGGAAAGGATAATGCTGTCATGCGGCAATCCTGCCGATTGCGCGCTGAGGCAAAGAATTATGAATAACTGGTTCAGGGAGCTTTGCATGCAGGCGGTATTAAAAGGCGTGGATAAGGTTTATGGTTTTTTTCAGGCAAGAGGGATAGAATATCCGCAGATAAGTCTGCGCAGAATGAGGGCGAGATGGGGAAGCTGTCAGCCGTGCGCCGGGAGGATATTATTTAATACTGCGCTTATACATGTGCCTGAAAAGTGCATAGATTATGTAGCGGCGCATGAGCTGGCACATTTTTTGCAGCCCGACCACTCAAAAAAATTTTATCAAACGCTGGAGGAGGTTATGCCTGATTGGCGGGAGAGAAAAAAGCTTCTGGAGGAATACGGCCGGGCCGTAATTATTTAGGGTAAAAGCTTTATGGGGGGGCGGGGCGTTTGGCAGGCGCGTAAAACGCGCCTGCCTGGGCCGCTCCCTTTGGGAGCGGCCGGCGGCCTTCGGCCGCAAACGCCCCGCCCCCTTTTTTAAGCCGGACGCCTGCTTTGCTTTATAGCGTCCAAAAAGAGCAGCACGCTTCTTGAAGGCTGCCTTGAATAGAGCAGGCCGTATTCTACTGCGTAATCCCAGCTTACAGGTAAGGTTATCAAGCCCGGATGCACGTCTGACCATGCGTCCAGACTTAGCAATATACAGCCGCTTTCCAGACTTATATTAAATACCTCCGCGTCGTAAAAATACGGGGCGTCTATAATTGTTATTTGAGGATGGTTTTTTTTAAGGGCTTCTCTAAGCCTGTCCAGTATGGGAGTATCTCCTTGCTTGACCATCATAAGCTGCTCGCCGTATAAATCCTCTATATTTAGAATTCGCTTTTGGGCCAGGGGATGGCTGCGGGGCACCGCACAGCATACTTTGTATTTCCCTAGAGGATAAATATTGCATCGGCTCAGCCATGACTTGGAGCTGCATGCGCCTGCCAGTATGTCAATGTTTTTTCCCAGTCCTGAAAGCGCCGCCAGAATATGGGTGCGGTTATCCTCAAACGGAACAATTTCAATTTGAAATTTTGCTTTAGCATCATCCATTTTATGCCATAAATCCATAAGTATTTTGCAGGGATACAGCAGGGAAGAGCCAATTCTGATTGTATGAGCTTCTTCCTTGTCCGCTTCGCGCGCCCGAGCGGCCGCCTGGTCAAAAAGCCTAAGTATATTCAACGCGTCCTCATAAAATAAGTACCCTGCCGGAGTAAGGGATATGCCATGATTGCTGCGTTCCAGCAGCCGAGCGCCTATCCTTTCCTCCAGGGAGTTAATCTGATTCATAACAGAGGCGGGCGTGTTGTAAAGCTTATCCGCGGCTTTGGAAAAGCTGCCGCATTGCACCGCGCATATAAAAGCTTTAAGCTGGCGCTCGTACATTGTAACACCTCCGCATTTAATAATTCTAAATGCATTATAAAGCTTTTTGCAATTCTCTGTCAAGCCTCGGGGAGGTATAATAAAATAAAAGGAAAAATAGGGCCAGAAAGCATATTACGGTTGAAAAGGGAGGAAAGCGCTATGTATTTGGGAGAGAATATTAAAAAGCTGGGATTTGGATTAATGCGTCTGCCTCAAAAGGATGAAGCGATTGATATTGAACAGGTAAAGCTTATGGTAGATAAATTCCTGGCTGCGGGTTTTACATATTTTGATACTGCGTGGGCTTATGCCGGAAGCGAGGAGGCAATACGCAAGGCGCTTATTGAACGTTATCCCAGGGATAAATTTCAGCTCGCTACTAAAAATGCGGCCTGGATAAATTGCAGGACTCGCCAGGAAGCAGCCGGCCAGCTTAATATCTCGCTGGAGCGGACAGGAGCGGGTTATTTTGATTTTTACCTGCTGCATAATTTGGGAGAAAGCCGCACGGCTGCGTTTGATAATTTTGATATGTGGGATTTTGTTCTGGAAAAGAAGCAGGAGGGTATTCTTAAGCATGTAGGCTTTTCCTTTCATTCTACGGCTGCGGAGCTGGATGAAATTTTAAAGGCACATCCCGAAATGGAATTTGTGCAGCTCCAGATAAATTATGCGGACTGGGACAATCCCTCTATTCAATCGCGCGCCTGCTATGAGACTGCGCGCAGACATGGTAAGCCGGTTATAATAATGGAGCCGGTTAAGGGCGGTATGCTTGCTACGCCTCCTCAGGCTGTGGCCGATATATTTAAAAAAGCTAATCCGGACGCCTCGGCGGCTTCATGGGCTATACGCTATGCGGCCGACTTGGAGGGCGTTATAACCGTGCTTTCAGGGATGAGCAACATCGAGCAGATGGAAGACAACATTTCATTTATGAAGAATTTTACTTCTCTGACAGCGCAAGAGAGGGAAGTTATCAGGCGGGCTCAGGAGGCTATGAACAGCATGCCTTTAATTCCATGCACTACCTGCAATTACTGTGCTAAGGTATGTCCAAAGAATATTGGTATTTCGGGAACATTTACCGCTATGAACTATCTGACGCTTTATGACAATAAGCCGGCGGCAAAGCATCAGGAGGAATGGCTTGTAGGAGGGCATGGAAAAAATAATGCAGCGCAGTGCGTAAAATGCGGAAAATGCGAGCAGGTTTGCCCGCAGCATATCAGCATACGGGCTGAGCTGGCTAAGGCGGTTAAGGAATTTAATTTATAATTTTTATGCCGGAATATATCCTCAGATTATAGGGAGCTAAAACGGTCTTGCATGAATTTGAGTTCTCAGGCGTCGATTTTGCTTTGAATACGTCAGATGCTGGTTGAAATTAGCGCAAAAAATGAAGAAATCATTTCGTTTTGAGGCGTGTAATGTCTTGCAAACTGAGGATAATAATAAATGAAATATATGTAAGGAGGAATAAGGATGTTAGGCGATTTTACTTACTGCAATCCTACAAAGCTGTATTTTGGGGCTGACGCGCTGGAGGGGTTGAATAAGGAACTGCCCAAATATGGAAATAATGTGATGCTGATATATGGCGGCGGCTCAATTAAGAAAAACGGCATATATCAAGAGGTGGTTAAAATTTTAGAGGCCAATGGGAAGAATGTAATTGAGGACGGTGGAGTTATGCCTAATCCTACCTCGGATAAGCTTTTAGATGGCTGCAGGAGGGCCAGGGAGGGGAAGGCTGATTTGCTTTTGGCTGTAGGAGGCGGCTCGGTATGCGATTATGCAAAGGCGGTTTCGGTTTCCGCTTACTGCGAGGAAGATCCATGGGAAAAATATTATTTGCGCATGGAAAATCCGGATAATAAGCTTATTCCGGTAGGCTGCGTGCTTACAATGGTGGGTACGGGCTCCGAAATGAATGGCGGTTCGGTTATAACAAATCATGCCCAAAGGCTTAAGATAGGGCATGTGTTTGGGGAAGAGGTATTTCCCAAATTTTCCATACTTAATCCTGAATATACCTTTACTCTGCCCAAATATCAAATGGTCGCCGGCTTTTTTGATATAATGTCTCATATACTTGAGCAGTATTTTTCGGGCGAGGATGATAATACTTCTGATTATATTATGGAAGGATTGTTAAAATCCCTTATACACAGCTCGCGTATAGCGGTTAGAAATCCAAAGGACTATGAAGCACGCAGCAATATCATGTGGATAGCGACCTGGGCTCTTAATACGCTTGTAGCCAAGGGGAAGACTACTGACTGGATGGTGCATATGATAGGGCAGTCCATAGGCGCATATACTGACGCTACCCACGGCATGACTCTTGCGGCGGTATCTTTGCCCTACTATCGCTATATTATGCCTTACGGGCTGGAGAAATTTAAAAGATACGCAATTAACGTTTGGGGCGTGCAGCCGGAGGGCAAGACGGATAAACAGATTGCGCTTGAGGGGCTGGACAGCATGGAGGAATATATGCGCGGGCTTGGGCTAGTCTTAAATGCAGCTCAGTTAGGCGTAACTGAGGATATGCTGCCCGGTATAGCCAAAGGCTCGTTTATTATGAAGGGCGGATACAAGGTATTGAATCAAGAGGAAATAATCGCTGTGCTTAAAGAGAGCATGAAGGCTTAAAAAATAGAGGCAGTAAAAGCCGTCCGGGCATTTTGCGGGCGGCTTTATTATTTTACGCGGTAAATTTTAATAAATACATATTAAAATTCAATAATTTTTGGCTTGAAGCTGGAAATAAGCTTGAGGGTGCTCGCAGACGGGACATACCTTGGGGGCTTCCTTGCCGATATGGATATGTCCGCAGTTTGAGCATTGCCATACCGATTCTCCCGGCTTTACGAACACCTGATTGTTTTGAATATTGCTTATAAGCGCACGGTATCGTTCCTCGTGCTCTTTTTCAATTCTGCCTACCCCTTCAAAAAGCCAGGCTATATTGTCAAAGCCCTCCTCTTTAGCTTCTTTGGCAAATTGGGCGTACATTTGGGTCCATTCAAAATTTTCTCCTCCGGCAGCGTCCAGCAGATTCTCGGGCGTGCCCGGCATTCCGTTGTGTAAAAGCTTGAACCAGATTTTCGCGTGTTCTTTTTCATTGTCGGCGGTTTCAAGAAAAATACGGGCTATCTGCTCGTATCCGTCTTTTTTGGCTTTGGACGCGTAAAAGGTGTATTTGTTCCGCGCTTGGGATTCGCCTGCAAATGCCGCCATTAAGTTTGCTTCAGTTCGAGTGCCTTTTAAATCCTTCATATTTACTATTTCCCTTCGTCCGTATATTGTCTAGCATTAGCGTCGAAAAAGGGCGGCGCGCGGCCGAGCGAAGCTCGGCCCGGCCCCGGCGGCCCTCTTTGGGCCGCCGGGGCCGCCAGGGAGCCTTTAAAGGCTCCCTGGCGCGCGCCGCCCTGGAAGCTTTAAGAAATAATACGCCTTGCCAAGCTTTTTAAACGACATGTGCCGGGTTCAAATTGAGCAGGAAGAGCAGGGGGCGCAAATTCACCTATTTCTAACTGTATTATGCATTGTACGCTAATACCGACTAATCATAATAATATCCTTAATGCGGATATTTATACGGATGGAATTTGAGCCATTATTGCAGCCCAGCCATCTGATGTTCGTATATCCTTTATTGAAAAGCCCAAATTATTAAGCTGCTGTTCTACCTCCGGAAGCCGTTCGTCTATTATGCCCGAGGATATAAAGGTTCCGTTTGGAGCAAGAAGAGCCGGGATGTCGGGCGCAAGCCTTATAATTATATCTGCAACTATATTGGCGCAGATTATATCATATTGACCGGTTAAACCTGCCGCCAAGTTATTCTGCATAAATGAGCAGTTATTCAGATTATTTAATTTAGCCGTAGCGCGCGCTATATTTACCGAGTTTTCATCTATATCTGTTCCAAAAGCGCTTTCCGCTCCCAGCTTAACTGCGGCAGCGGAGAGTATGCCGCTGCCGGTGCCTACGTCCAAAACCTTTTCTCCGCCTTTAATTAGCTGGTCCAGAAATTCCAGGCAAAGCCGGGTAGTGGCATGGTCGCCTGTGCCAAAGGCGCTGCCGGGGTCGATTTTGAGAATTTTTCTTTGGGGATTAACATAGGTTTCCCATTCGGGACATATAGCAAGACGCTTGCCTATTTCTATGGGCTTAAAATACTTTTTCCAGTTGTTAGCCCAATCCTGTTCGTTTACGCTTCCTGTGGACAGACTTAAGCCCGAGCTTTTATATGCCTTAAGCGTGGTTTTGAGGTTCATGAGCATGTCTCGTCCCTGCGGATTGTCAGGCAAATATATCTTTATAAGTGTTTGAGTTCGTTCCAGCAGCGCTTTGTCTACATAATCCCATAATTCCTTGTTGTTAGCAAGAAAATCTTCCAAATCCGCTTTATCCTCTACGGCCCAGCTGTTTATGCCGCACATACATATAATGCCTTCTAGATTGCTTATTGAAACTGTTCCAGGATTTATTATAATTTCAAACCACTCCATATTTGCCTCCAATTTTGACTTTTTGTTAATTAGGACCGGCTCCAGTTAAGTTTATTTTAAGAAGAGCCGGCGTGAGCTTATTCATTATTCTAACAGCTTTTATATGATTCGGGCAAGCGAATTTGCCATGCTTTTACTGCATGCGTTTTTTCCATTATTGATATGGGTGAGGAACTTATTTAATAGGTATTATAATATTATTTCAATTTTTACGGTTATATTGTGTGTTTCTGATATCATTTATGGTTTTAGCGAGCCGCGTTGAGCATTTATAAAAAAATTATCGTTTAATGACGTATTAAATTTAAGGGGTGAGACAAAATATATTAAAACAGGAGGCAATAAAATGCATAAAAGATGGGAAACGACAGTTATATTTTTAAGCGGCGCTGGAGGCTATTATGCGATAGAGCTTATGTGGCGCGGACATTCACATTGGACTATGGCCATTACCGGAGGGACATGTATGTGCTTATTGTACCGTTTAAACAGGCGTATTGACAAAAAGCCGATTATTCTCAAGGCGGTTGCCGGAGCGGGCATAATAACGGCCGTGGAGTTTTTAGTCGGATGCATAGTGAATCTGGGACTGAAATGGGAAGTTTGGGATTATTCCAAAATGCGTTTTAATGTGCTGGGGCAGATATGCCCGTTATATTTCTTTTTGTGGATGCTTTTATGCGTGCCTGTTTTTCCTCTTTGCAGGGCAATAAATAAGCATATTTTTCGTTAATAAATTCATTTGAATCAAATTGCAGGGCGGCTTGCAAAAAACCGATGTGGGTAATCATTGCCCACAGCTGTTGATAACTACCCGATTTTTTGTGGACAAATTGAGTTCTAGCGTGGTTGAGGGGGAATAAACTGTGGATAAAAATGCGACTGCTATAAACATGTCCACAAGCAAGCTGTTTACAAGGTATTATTCCCGAAGAAACGGGGATTTTGCCGAAGTGCAAATTATCCACAATAAGTTTTTCATTTTATTATCAAGCTGTATAAAATGCAGGATTGCCATAATTATATTGCGCAAATATATATTGCGATTTGAGCATATATATTATACAGGCTCATTGATATTTGGCTGGGAGTGATATAAATATGAAAACTAAGCTGGCGGCAGTTGCAATGGCGGCAATAATAGCGGGAATATTATTTTTGGGCAGGCATACTCTCATTATAGCGGCAACGGGAGAAAGTGAAACAAACGCCCTTTTTGACGGTATAAAAATAGTGTTGGACGCAGGACACGGAGGCATAGACGGCGGAGTAGTCGGCATTAAAACTAAGACTAAGGAAGCCGAGGTTAATCTTTCTGTTACATATAAGCTGAAAAAGCTGCTCGAAAGCGTAGGAATACAGGTATTTCTAACGCGCACTGATGAACGAGCGCTGTGCGCGGATGATATATATACTAAAAAGCTGGATATGCAGCTTCGGGGCGAACTTATAGCGGGAGTTAAGCCGGATATTATTGTGAGTATACATATGAACTCCTATCCCGATCCAAGCGTCAAGGGGGCGCAGGCATTTTATTATCCTGATTCTGAAGCAGGGGAGCAGTTGGCTACGTTGGTGCAGAGCAGTTTAAGAGAAATATTGGATCCGAGCAATAAGCGTGTGGCAAAGGCGGAGGATTTTTTTCTTTTAAGGACATATTCCAGTCCCAGCGTGCTGGTAGAATGCGGTTTTATGACCTGTCCGGAGGAGGAGGCGCTGCTTTTGACTGATGAGTATCAGGATATGGCGGCTTATGCTGTGTTTTGCGGGCTAGTAGATTATATAGCGGCAGTAGGCTGAGGGTTTGCTTAGGGGGGATGGGCGGCGCGCGGCCGAGCGAAGCTCGGCCCGGCCCCGGCGGCCCTTTCAGGGCCGCCGGGGCCGCCTGGAGCCCTAAAGGGCTCCAGGCGCGCGCCGCCCTAAAAGCTTTATTGGTTTCCGCCTCGCCGGGCGGCGTTTGGCAGGCAAAGCCTGCCTGGGCCGGGCCTATAAGGCCCGGCTCGCGGCCGAAGGCCGCAAACGCCGCCCGGCGGGGCGGAAACCCTGCGCGGCCTTCGGCCGCGCAGGATATAATCTAATGCAATTAAGGCCGGGCTATAAGCCCGGCCTTAATTGCATTAGATTATATATTTTTCTTTTTTCTTTGGTCTTGCGTTTAACTCGGCTTTTTTCTCCTCATAACCTGGACGTCCAAGCATGGCATAGGTTGCGTTTTTGCCTTCCTCTACTCCAGGTTGGTCAAATGTATTAAGATTCAGCATTGCTCCGGTGTATGCGGTTTCAAGCTCGTAAAAATATAATAGCTGACCAATAGTAAAGGCATTTACCTCGGGCAGGGTGATGGTATGGCTTAGCTTGCCGCCTTTAAGCACGGCGTATTCAGTAGCAGTCTGCTCAGTTTTAATTAATTCCTGCATGGTATGACCGCAAAGGAAATTAACAGCCGGAATATCTTCGCATCCGCTGGGTATGCTTACATCGCCGCGATAATTGTCTACGCCCAAAAAGGTTATAACCTTATCATTTGGGCCTTCGGTATAAAGCTGTATCTGCGAATGCTGGTCGGTTACTCCCAGAGCTTTTACTGGAGTCTGTCCGGCGTTAATTTCCTGTCCGTCCAGAGAGTAGCGCTTGCCCAGGCTTTCTCCCCAAAGCTGGCAGTACCAGTCCGCCATAAATTTAAGACTGTCGGCATAGGGCATCATAACGGAGATATTCATGCCTTTATTCATGCATATGTATTGCATGCATGCGGCCATAAGCGCTGGGTTGGAGTATATATCGTCATTTTTGCAGAGCTTATCCATATAAGCGGCTCCTGAGAGCAGTCCTCGGATATCTATTCCACATACTGCGGCTCCAAGCAATCCTACAGGGCAGAGCTCACTAAAGCGCCCGCCTACTCCGTCCGGTATAATGTAATGCTTAAAGCCTTCGCTGCGTACAAGCTTTATAAGATTGCCCTTCGCTGCATCGGTGGTTGCTATAACATGGCTTGCCGCATCTTTTCCCAGCTTTTTTTTGAGCAAATCCCATATAATAAGGTATTGAGTCATGGTTTCAGACGTACTGCCCGACTTGGTTATAATATTAAAGCAGGAACTTTCCAAATCTATTACATCTAAAAGCGCCAGCATGCGTTCAGGGTCTACGTTATCCTCTACATATAACCGTGGTCCGCCCCGTTTTTCGTCGGACAGCTCGTTATAATGCAGGTGATTAAGCGCCTGCTGTACTGCTATAGGCCCTAAAGCTGAACCGCCTATCCCCAGAATTACAAAGCTTTTATAATTCTTCCTTATTTCATTGGCAGTTTGCAATATATCGGCAACTATATCCTCCTGATTATAGGGGAGCTCACTCCAGCCCATCATGCCCGTGCCTCTGTGCTGGACAAAGTATTTATAAGCGTCTCGCGCGGCAGGCGCGGTTTGCTCCAGCTCTGCTTGCGTGATGCCGCTTTTGCCAGCGAATTCGGCCATCATGTTGTTTACGTCCAGCCTTAAACGCATATTGTCATTATATTCTTTATCCATTTAACGCATATCCTTTCTATTATTCAATGAATATATTATATTGTGAAATTACCGGCCTGTCAATTTATCCCGTATGTTATCTGCTTATACTGTATAGTTTGAGCTTGCAGTATTTAAATACTGGTTTATATGTATATGTTTGTGAACTGCTAATTTATATTAGCGGCCGCGTTATTTACGCCGCAGCGGCGCTTGGAGAGGGAGAAGCAGACGGGACGGGAGCTTCGCTCGGGCACTCCTCTTCCTCCGCAGGGTTATATACCTCGCGTATATATGCTCTGGAGACATATAGGTCTAAATTATCCCCGTCTCCTCTGTTATAATAATGTATTACTAATATCCGCCCGTCTGATAAATCATATTCCATATAGGCGTCCTCAACCTTATCAA
>URIR01000038.1 GCA_900547955.1 uncultured Eubacteriales bacterium
TCGTCTATAATACCAAACCTCCTCCCCTTTGTCAACTACTTTTTTTATTTTTTATAAGTTTTATTTTTTAATATTAATAAACGCATTATAATTCGCCCCGTACAGACTTATTTTGCTCAGCGCGCCTCCTGCTAAAGCGCTAAAAATAAAATGCAGATAAAATTCCCAGAATAGCGCGCGGCTTGTGCGCGCAAACTATAAACGCAGTAAAATCCAAACCGGTTTTGCTTTTATATATAATGAATTTTGACACGGAGGTATTTAATTTATGAACAGCAATAATAAAATAAACCGCAGCATAGGCTGTACTGTTCAGCAGTGCAAATATCATTGCGGGCAATCTGACAACTGTACTTTAGATTATATACAAATTGGCACTCACGAAGCTAATCCCACAAAAACCGAATGTACCGACTGCCGTTCCTTTGAATTAAAATAATGTTTCCTTTATGGTCCCCGTATTTCTGGCGGGGACCTAATTTTTACATTAGTTGGCATTGACATATTGTCCAAAAAGATTATAATATATTGGGTCAGACAATATAAATCTAAATGCAGTACACCCGAATAAAGGCAAATAAACTGTAACTGCTTAAAGAAATACGCATGCATTTAAGATTTTATTTTCAAGCATGGTTGCTAACTATATGTAGGATGTGATTTAATGTTTGCCAGCCGACTGCGCGCTTTAAGAAAAGAGCGTGGACTTACCCTTCAGCAGCTTGCTAAGCATTTCGGTATGAGCCATTCCACGTTGTCCAAATATGAAACGGGCAGCCGGAAGCCTGATATGGAAATGCTTAAAAAGCTAAGCGATTTTTTTGGAGTAAGCGTTGATTATTTAATAGGCGAATCCCCTGTGCGCGATAAAGAAGAAACAGTAATATTAAATAAAAGCATAAACATGCCCGAGCTGCCGCCCGAAGCCTATAAGGAATTGGAAGACTTTATTGAATATTTGCGCAAAAAATATAACAACAAAAAAAAATAACATTTTTTTACAAAAAGGGCTTGCATTCTAGTTGACATTATGCTATAATTTAATCGAACAAATGTTCTTTTAAATTAAAGGAGATGTCACAAAATGTGTTTGCAAGCGGATCTTCTTAAATTAGCGGAAAGCAACGGAATAAAAATTGAAATGTGCAGGCTCCCGCTGGGACTGAACAGCATTTTTACCCAGCTTAAAGAATGCCCGGTAATCATATGCTTAAATAACGCATTAAGCGGCCCCGAAACTACCATAGAGCTTGCGCTGTGCCTTGGATATTACTTTACTCTCAGTCAAAGCGGGCCGTCCAACGAGGAAAAGCGCGCTCAGGCCGAAGAATGGGCATATTCCCGGCTTATACCCGTAGAAACCTTTATAGACGCCTTTAAAAACGGCGCTGCAGACATGGAGGGAATAGCTAAATATACCGGCCTGACGCCTGATTTTATACGAAAAGCCGCCCAATATTATTCCGGACGGCTGGGTTCATATATAACGCTGGGCTCATTCTGCGTAATTTTCGAGCCGCTAAGCATAGTTCAGAAATTTTAAAAGATATTAAAAAGCTTAATTACCACCATATATTAATTGTTAAAGGCGCATAGTGAATTTTCTCAAAACGCTCCGTACTCTTTCAAATACCGTTCCATAGCGGCTTTTCTTTCATCGTCTATATATATTGTTCCGTCTATAGGTTTATTATGGAGATATTCTATTATATCCAAAACGGTGCAGATAGCGTAAACCTCAAGCCCGTAAGCGTCTTTGACCTCTCTTAAGGCGCTGCCGCCTTTAAGCCCTTTTTCGCATCTGTCTACCGATACTATTAAAGCCTGCGCCTTAGCTCCGCAGCCCTTTATAATGGGCACCGACTCGCTTACCGACGTGCCTGCAGTTACAACGTCCTCTATTATGCATACTCTTTCATCCCTCCCCGGCTTATGGCCTATCAGCGACCCGCCCTCGCCATGGTCCTTCTGCTCCTTGCGGTTAAAGCAATATTTAACGTCCCTGCCGTAGGTCTCATAAAGCGCAGCCGAAGTAACCGCCGCAAGAGGTATGCCCTTATACGCCGGGCCATAGAGCACCTCAAACTCCGCGCCGTTATTTTCAAGGCAGCGGGCGTAAAAGCGGCCCAGCCTGCTTAACTGGCTTCCGCTTGTATAATTGCCCGTATTAATGAAATAAGGAGTTTTCCTTCCGCTTTTAGTTGTAAAATCTCCGAAGGTCAGCACTCCTGATTTAACCATAAATTCGATAAACTCATATTTATTAGCGTTTTGATTCATTTAAACCATCCTTTAATCAGCATTTTCAGCCGTTTGAAAGCGTTTTGCTGCGTAAAGCGCAGACAACGCTCTCCCTAATTCGGCTTATTAAAGTTATTATCCGATAAAATTCAAATTATGTAAAGTACATTTGAAATTTAGGCGCGGTTATAGTATAATATAATAAATTTTTAGAAAGAGAGGCCGTTACCGGCTCGCATTAAGCTATGAAGATTTTACGCAGTCTTACAACCCTGATATTAACCGCAGCATGTGCCTGCGGCCTGGCCGCCTGCGCTCAAAGCCCCATTTCTCCTTCGGCTCAGCTCACGGCGGGCACGCCTGCAAGCGGAGACAAAACATGGTCGTCAACTAATTTTGAAATAAACCTGAGCTATCCCCATACATGGTATCTATCCGCCGACCAGACGGCTCTGGCCATGTTTATTTCTCCTGCAGACGACCGAACACCCGATTTCAGGGAATATATCGCCGTAGGCGGAGAGGCGAACGACGATGATTTAACTCTTGAAGAAATAGCTCAAAATACCTTCAAGGGAGTACAGGACGTATTTAATGATATTGAAATAATAAGCACTCAGGACGTAAAAGTAGGGCAATATGACGGACTGCTTTATATTTTCGGCGGCGAAGCCTCCAACGAAGAGCTGGGGCCGACGGGCACCTATTACTGGTATCAGTATACCTGGCTCACCTCCAGCGCCTCCTACAGCCTGACCTTAACCACCACCAAGGAAATGAGCGAGGAATATTTTGAAGTACTGAATTATATTAAGGATTCGCTGGATTTAGCCTAAGCTTATAATAATGCGCCCAGCGGCTGCTTTTAGCCGTTCCAGCTCGCTTTTAAGCGGTTTTGACCCGCGTAGGACCGCGTCCCTTCCCCGCTTTAAGGTCCAGGGGCGCAGCCTGGTTCCTGCGCAATGAAGGAGCAATTTTCCATGAAATACAGGCATATTGTATTTGACGTAGACGGAACGTTAATAGATACCAGAGAGGCCGTGCTTAATTCTCTTAAAGATACCATCGAATATGTAAAGCGTTCTCCCGTCCGAACGGAGGAGCTTACTTTTGCGCTGGGAATTACCGGCCGGGATACACTTGCCCTGCTGGACGTCCCGGATATTCCCTTTGCGCTGAATCTATGGCTGGAAAATATGAAAAAATACAAGGACAGCATACGCGTATTCAATCAAATTCCCCATCTGCTTAAGCGGCTGAAATCTTCCGGCTGCCAGCTTGGCATTGTAACCTCCAAAACACGGGCGGAATTTGCAGCTGATTTCAGCGTATTCGGCATTGACGGCTATTTTGAATACATTGTCTGCGCCGACGACACCCAAAGGCACAAGCCGCATCCCGAGCCATTATTAAAATATATGGCTTTAGCCGGCTGCACGGGGGAAGAAACACTATACATCGGAGACAGTCCCTATGATATTGAATGCGCTCAAAAAGCCGGAACACATTTTGCTTTAGCGGGCTGGGGCGCTGCCGAGGGGCTGAACGCTCCGGTTATATTCGGCACTCCGCTCGACGCCGAAAAGGCGCTGCTTGATTAAATCCAGTTAATCCGGTTTACCCCTTGCGGCAAAAGCCGAGCCTTTAAGCTTTTATACGCGCTGTTGATACTGTGGAGAAGTAGCCGCCATGCATATGAGCGTTTTACAGGCGATTTGGGGATAACTATGTGGGCAATGTGGATAACTTTTCGCAGTTTCCCACCTGATTTTATAATTATGGACAGGTTATCCACAGTTTTTGCTTAAAATTAATAAGCCGTTTGCTTTTTATTAACATTATAATGTTTATTCTTTAATTAAAAAGCGCTCGTTCCACAATAAAACGAGCGCTTTCTTACAGGCAAAAATGCGTATTGCCCTTATCGCTCAGTCCGTGCATTAAAAATTGATTTTTCCCGCCTTCAACAGTTCGGACGCCGCCGCAAGCCTGCCCAAAGCCATTAGGCCGCCTCCGGCGTTCGGCTGCCCGATAGCCCTGCTGGGGGGCGGGGGTGGGTGGGCGGGAGCTTTTTCTTCCGCCGCCTGAAAAATAAAAAAACTGAACAGCTTAAAATTCGCTTTAAGCACAGAAAAACTAAAAACCGTCTTTCGTTTTAAAATAGGCGGAAGAAAAAGCACGCCCGGCTTTAAGCCGGGCGTAAAAATTTACCAATCCATCTGCTTTGTAAAACGCCGCTTAAGCGCGTCCGCCGTTTATGATTTGACCACATCCGCATATAATATCCTGAATTGAGCAAAAATAGATAAAACGCTATTTTGTAAAGGAGCAGGATATGAAAGCAGTTATTATGGCGGGCGGCATAGGTTCCCGCCTGCGTCCGCTTACATGCGACTTGCCTAAACCCATGGTGCCCATAGTCGGCAAGCCGGTAATGCAGCACGGCATAGAGCTTTTAAAAAAGCACGGCATAACAGATATTGCCGCGACGCTTATGTATATGCCGGGAGTTATAAAAAACTATTTTAAAGACGGTCGGGATTTTAATGTAAATTTAAACTATTATATTGAAGAAACCCCGCTGGGCACAGCAGGCTCTGTTAAAAACGCAGCCCAGTTCCTGAATCAGCCCTTTATAATACTTTCAGGCGACGCCGTTACCGACCTGGATATAAGCAGGGCAGTTAATTTCCACAGGGAAAAGGGCGCAAAGGTAACCATGGTGCTTAAACGCGAGCCCTCCCCTCTTTCATACGGTGTGGTGCTGATAGATTCAGATGCCCGCATATGCCGCTTTATTGAAAAGCCCTCTTGGTCGGAGGTCACGGCAAATACCGTTAATACCGGAATATATATACTGGAGCCGGATATTCTGGACTATATACCTGCCGAGCGCGCAATGGATTTCGGCAAGGAGCTTTTTCCCGAGCTGCTTCGCCGCGGAGTACCGATGTACGGCTATATAACAGATGATTACTGGTGTGATATCGGAGATTCCTCCGCGTATTTCAACGCGCATATGGCCTTTCTTTCCGGGCGCTTAAAGCTGGAAACGCCGGCCAGGGATTACGGAAACGGAATTTTCCTGGAAGAGGACGCGGCAGTTCAGGACGTCGCTCTGCTGAACGGCCCGGTATATATAGGCAGGCATTCGCGCATAGAAAGCGGCTCGCGCATAGGCGCGTATTCAGTAGTAGGCGAAAACTGTCATATAGAAAACGCCGAGCTTCAGGGAAGCATCCTCTGGGATAACTGCGTAATTAAGCCGGGCAGCGTGGCGCGCCACGCCATAATATGCGATAACGTTATTCTCCGGCAGAACTCCCGAATCTGCGACCGCGCCGTTATAGGCCGCGGAGCGCGTATAGGCCAGTATTCAACAGTCAACGCCAATGTGCGGGTATGGGCCAACGCAGTAATCCCTCCTGAAAGCAATGTAAAGGAGGATGTGCTCTACAGCGCGGGCGAAAAGCTGGCGCTGGGCGAATACGGACTGCACGGAATACTCTCTGAGGATATATTTCCCCGCACTCTGCTATATCTCGGCCAGGCTCTGGGCCAAAGCTATAAAAGCGTCCTTATAGCTTCAGACGACTCCCCCGCCGGAAAAACTCTCGCCCTTCTGGCAGCCTCCGGCGTCTGCACGGCGGGCGCTCAGGCAGTACTTGCGCAGAACTGCGTGCTGCCCTGGGCGCGCGCGGCCCTTTTGGAGCAAAAGGCGGCCTGCGGAGTATTTATTCAGACTGATAAGGAAACTATTATTACAATTCTGGATTCAGACGGCGCCAATCTGCCTGCTGAAAAAGCCCGGGAGCTTGAGCGTGCCCTAAATTCAGGCGAATATAAATGCGTGCCCGCTCAGGAAACAGGCGCCCTCCGGCTATTTAACGGCGCCGCTCAAATATATGAAAATCATATCCTTTCGGTAATCCGCGGCCGCAGCGACGGCAAGGCTCTCGTAATAGGGGGCAATAAGAAAAACGCCGCGGCCGCAAGGGATATTCTCTCCAAATTAGGCTTCAGAGCCATAGAAGCCCAAAACGGCATAGGCGCATGCGTGCGCGAGTATTCAGCATGTCTCGGCATGTGCCTGAACCGCTTCGGAGAGATAACCGAGCTTTATGACCAAAACGGGCAAAGGCTTTCCTACGAGCAATATATGCTCCTGCGCGCGCGGCTGGCCGCCGCCTGGGGCGCTAAAAGGGCCGTGCTGCCGCCCTTTGCCTCCGAATGCTTAATACGTCTTATGGAGCCTTACGCCCCCTGCGTGCGCTGCCGCCCTGACGCCGGAGTATTCATGAAAGCTGTGCTCAGCGAGGATAAAGGCAGCCGCGCCGCTTTTGATATATACTTTGACGGGACCTGCTTCGCCGCCGCGCTGAGCCGGTACCTGCAAAATGAAAAAGCCATGCTCAGCGATTTATGCAATATCAATACGGTGGTAGCCTCGGGAGAAATAAGATGCGCTCATTCGGACAAGGGCCGCATTATGCAGCGTATAAGCTCCCGCCCTGATTTTGGAGAACCCTTCGGCATTAAAAGGGATTCTGGCTATATCACAGTCATTCCCGACAACGAGCGGCCGGTATTAAAATTCTATATAAGCGCCGTAAATGAGGAATACGCGCGCGAATTAAGCATAGATTTAGCCCGCCTGTTGGAAGAGAGCGCTCAGAAGGAGAAAAAATAAGCCTGCGCCGGCCCTCCCTTTTTATAACGCTCCCATCAAAAAGGCGGCGTAAAAGCAGCCGGCGGACTAAGCGCAGCCCGAATAAAAAGCCGCCTCCATCTTTAAAGCCCGCGCCCCTTTAAAATAGCAGAAGCAAAAAACACTTGCCTAAAAACAAAAAGTGCAATACAATAAGCTTGATATGTTTGTACGGAACTAGGGTAAACTCATATTTAATAAGTTTTTGTGTTTTCCTAATTAAGCGGCGCTGGTTCGCGCGGGCCATTTATATTTTTAGCGGCTTTTCGTCCAATTCAGAGGCGCATAACAATATAGAACAGGCGGCCGGCGCGCTTAGGCGCTCTTAGAGAAAAAGCAGGAACTCTTATATTGTGTTTGCCAAAATCAACAAGGAGGACTTTTTAGTGGCAAATAAACAAACAAAAAAGCTGCGTATTATTCCCTTAGGCGGCGTGGACGAGATAGGTAAAAATATGACCGCCATAGAATACGGGGAGGATATCGTAGTAATAGACTGCGGCTCCATTTTCCCTAAAGAGGATATGTACGGAATAGATTTAGTTATTCCTGATTTCTCTTATTTGGAACGCAACCGGGATAAGGTCAAGGGCTTCTTAATAACCCACGGACACGAAGACCATATAGGCGCTCTGCCCTATGTGCTCAGAAAAATAGACGCGCCCATATACTGCACCAGCCTGACAAGGGCGCTTATAGAATATAAATTTAAAGAGCATAAGCTGAACGGAGTGGTCATAAATACCATTCATCCCCGCGACCGGGTGCGTATAGGCAAATTTGAAGTGGAATTTATCCATACCAACCATTCCATCGCGGGCGCGGTAGCTCTGGCTATTCATACTCCCATGGGCGTGATTGTGCATACGGGCGATTTCAAGGTGGATTTTACGCCGGTAGACGGCGACCCGATAGACCTGGCCAAATTTGCGGAATTAGGCTCCAAGGGAGTGCTGCTGCTTATGGCGGACAGCACCAACGTCGAGCGGGAGGGCTTTACCATGAGCGAGCGCTCGGTAGGTCATGCTTTGGAGCGTTTTTTTGACGAAAGCGAGGACAGGCGCATAATCGTGGCCACCTTCGCCTCCAATATCCACCGCATACAGCAGATTGTGGATTTAGCCGCCGCAAGGGGCCGCAAGGTATGCTTTCTAGGCAGAAGCATGGAAAACGTAGCCTCCATAGCCATGGATATAGGCGAAATGACCGTGCCCGAGGGCATGCTTGTAGAACCTGAGCGCTTGGAAAAGGTGCCCTATGAGGAAATGGTGGTCATAACCACGGGCAGCCAGGGCGAGCCTATGAGCGGGCTGGCGCGCATGGCCAGCAACGACCACACAAAAATCAAGCTGGGCCAAAAGGATACCGTTATAATTTCGGCCAGCGCAATACCGGGAAACGAATTAATGGTTTCCAGAGTGATAAACAATCTGTTCCGCAAGGGCGTAATAGTAATATACGAGGCTCTTTACGAAGTGCATGTGTCAGGCCACGCCTGCAAGGGGGAGCTTAAGCTCATACACAGCCTGACCAAGCCAAAATATTTTATGCCTGTGCACGGCGAATACCGGCATTTGGTTCAGCACGCCATGCTGGCCGCCAGCCTGGGCATGCCTGAGGAAAACGTATTTATTCCCGAATTGGGCAACGCCCTGGAAATAACCAGGCGCAGCGCTCATATGACGGGAGGCGTGCCCGCAGGCAGCCTGCTTATAGACGGTCTGGGCATAGGGGACGTAGGCAATATAGTAATGCGGGACCGCCGTCTGCTGAGCCAGGACGGCCTTATGGTGGTATGCCTGACCTTTGATTCAAAGACAGGCGAATTAGTCACCGGTCCCGACATAATTTCGCGCGGCTTTGTATATGTGCGCGAATCCGACCAGCTTATAGAGGAAGTCAAAAAGGTAGTGCTGGACTATTTATCAGGCTGCGAGCCCTCCAGGCACAGCGACTGGGGACTGGTCAAAAACGGGCTGCGCACCAGGCTCAAGGACTTCCTTTACACCAAAACCAAGCGCACGCCCATGATACTGCCCATTTTAATAGAGGTATAATTATTAGGAGCGCCCTGCTTATAATTTTCAGGGGCGGGGGAATTTAAAAAAAGGAGCGGCCTGCCTAAAAGCAGGCTGGTTAAGACGTCTAAGAATGAAGCAACTGCTGCAAAAATGCCGGGAAAAAATAATCTCGGCCTGCAAACATATCAAGCGCTTTTGTTTAGAGCTTAGCGACAGAATTAAGGCCTTTAAGGCAAAGGACCCTAAGGACAGCCGCCTTAAAAGGGCCTGGCGCAGCTGGCTGCGCCCTACCTCCCTCTGCGCTATAAGCCTTATAATAGTCATAATTACCGTCAGCGTAGTTTTCGGAGGCATATCCGGCTTCTTTTTCAAGGCGGTCGACCCACATGACGACAGTCCCATACTGCTTACCATTAATTCAGGCGCTTCCATGGCCAGGGTGGCTTCTCAGCTTAAGGAGCTGGGCCTTATAAAATCCACATGGGGCATTAAGCTGCTGGCCGATTTTACCAACCGCTCCAGCAAGGTTAAAGCAGGCGAATACATATTGGATAAAACCATGAGCGTAGAAGAGATACTTGACCTTATCACCCAGCCCAAGCCCATGAGCCGGACGGTGACCATCACCCTGTACGAGGGGGACACCATAGAGGATTTTGCCGCAGCGCTGGTAGACCGCGGCGTGCTTACCTCAGACGAGGAATTTCTTGAAATGGCGCGCACGGGCGAGGGCTTGGATGTTCAGGATTATTACTTCCTTCAGGAGCTTCTTGAAAGGGAAAATGTCAAATACATGCTGGAGGGCTTTCTATTCCCCGACACTTACGAATTCTACGTTGAAACCTCGGCTAAAACGGTAATAGAAAGAATGCTGGACCGTTTTTCCAACATATACAAGCCGGAATATACTCTCCGGGCGGAGGAATTGGGAATGAGCATGAACGAGGTTATATCTCTGGCGGCCATTATTGAAAAGGAGGGACGCGCAGACGATTTCGCCAGCATTTCGGCTGTGCTTCACAATCGTTTGGACGCAGACATGTACCTGCAGTCAGACGTAACGATACAATATGTTTTGGGTGTAAACCGTTTAGTGCTTACCCAGGACGAGCTGAACGTGGATTCACCCTACAACCTGTATAAAAACAAGGGGCTCACACCCGGCCCGGTATGCGCGCCCAGCCGCAGAGCAATAGAAGCGGCTCTATATCCGGACGAGGATATACTAAAGGGCAATTATCTCTATTTCACCCTTACCGACCCGGCTACAGGGGTTATACACTATTCCAAAACTCTGGAAGAGCATAATCAGGTAGTGGCTCAGTACCGCGAGCTTTGGGAGAAATATGACAGCGAGCATGGGAGCTGACAGCTAAAATGGTAACCTCCCGCAGAACCACTCAGTATTTAAGGAAGCTTTTAAAGGAAGAAACGGCCGTACTGCGCAGCGAAGCTAATCCCTCTCTGCCGCCTGAAAGCGTTCAATTTTTACGGCTGCTTCTGCGGCTCAAGCAGCCCAAAAGCATTCTGGAAATAGGCACAAATATAGGAGGCTCGGGCATAGAGCTTCTAAAGGCCGCGCCCTACGCGCGGCTTTATACTATAGAAAGCGACGAGCTTAAGGCAAATCAAGCGCAGGAAAATTTCAGCGCGGCCGGGCTGGCGGACCGTGTGGAAATATACCGCGGCCGCGCCGAAAGCATACTTCCTTATATAACGGGCGTTTATCAATTTATTCTTTTGGACGGACCCAAGGGACAATACGCCTCCTTTGCGCATATGCTCCTTCCTCTTTTGGAAAAGGACGGTCTGCTAATATGCGACAACGTGCTTTTCCGAGGAATGGTAACGGGGGACCGTAAAATTAAAAGCCGCAAGCGGACGCTGGTAAAAAAGCTGGATACATTTTTACAGGCTTTAAGCTCAGACCCTTCCCTTATGACGTCGATTATCCCCATAGGAGACGGACTTAGCATAAGCCTTAAGCTTAAAGACTGAACGGAATTTGCTTCAGTTTATAGATAATACAGCCAAAAAACCTGAATTTCTCCCCTGAACGCGGCTTATTACTCCCTATATGCGCCGCGCATAGCGCATTACTCATTCAAGGGAACCTGCGTGAATGAAAATTCAACGCATTTTTCTGCGGTCTCAGCTATTGGCCAATTGGCCTGTTTTTAAGGCAGCTTAAAAAAGCATGCCGGAAAAACCGCTGACCGGAAACAGCACGGCAAACAGATAAATTTATAGAATTAAGGCGGCGTTATCCCCTATAAGCTGATGCGGCCTTCTCTGACTTAGGAAAGGAGAATAATAATGGAGCTTTTATCCCCTGCCGGCAATATGGAGCGGCTGGAGACTGCCTTTTATTTCGGCGCAGACGCGGTTTATTTATCCGGCCGTACTTTTGGGCTGCGCGCTTACGCTGGAAATTTTGACGACGCTCAGCTGGAGCAGGCGGTTTTATACGCTCATGGGTTAGGCAAGAAGGCATATATAGCGGCCAATATATTTCTGCGCGAGCAGGACATACCTGCCTTTAAGGATTATATCGCTTTACTCGGGCGCATAGCGGCGGACGGAGTTATTATTTCAGATTTAGGCGCGGCCGCGCTTGCAAAGGAAATCTGTCCTGAGCTTCCGTTACATATAAGCACGCAGTTCAACGCCATGAATCACCTTACCATATCATCTCTGCATAACATAGGCGCTTCGCGCATAATACTGGCGAGAGAGCTTTCCATAGAGGAGATAAGGCGAATACGGGACAATATTCCGGAAGATATTGAATTAGAAGGGTTTGTGCACGGAGCGATGTGCATGGCATATTCGGGGCGCTGTCTTTTAAGCAGCTTTTTAACGGGCAGGCAGGCTAACCGCGGCGAATGCACTCAACCCTGCCGCTGGGAATACTCACTATTGGAAAAGCAGCGGCCTAACGAATATATGCCCATAATTGAGGACGAGCACGGCACTTATATTTTAAACAGCCGCGACCTCTGCATGATAGAGCATCTTGACGACCTGCGCCGTGCAGGTATAAACTGTATAAAGATTGAAGGACGCATGAAAACCGCCTATTATACCGCCGTTGTCACCAACGCTTACCGCCGCGCACTTACTCTGCTGGAACAGGGACGCGAATTCGACCCCGCTCTTAAGGAGGAGCTTCTTACCGCCTCCAACCGAGATTTTACTACCGGCTTTTATTACGGCAATCCTCTATGCGGCGGTCAGCGTCCTCAAAGCAGCAAATGCCTGCAAAGCTATGAATTTGCAGCGCTGTGCCTTAGCTCGGACGGCTCATACGCCGTTGTTGAGCAGCGCAACAAAATAAACCGTGGAGATATTTTAGAGATACTTTCTCCCAACAGCTATAATCATAGTACTATAAAAGCCGAACATATATTGGATATAGAAGACAATCCGCTTGAATGTGCTGATAAGGTACAGCAGATTATTAAAATCCCCTGCTCTGAACCTTTACAGAAGAACGATATATTGAGAAAACGCATTCAGAGCTAAAAAAACAATGCCTACCGCTTAAACAAAAGCTTACTAACGCGCGCTCACGGACACGGCCTTACAAAATAAAGCCCCGGCGGCCGCGGCGCGCGGGCGGGGTTATATATGCCGCGGGCTTTGTCCCGCGGCAAGGGCGCCTATATTAAATCCCTGGAATTAGAATAAATTACGGCTAAAGACTAAAACACGGATGAAAGCCTATATGCTTTGGGCGCCCTCCTTTAAAGGGCGGGGCGCGCCTCAAAATCTTCTGATTTCTCCTATTATCGCCGTTGCGCAAAAAAGCACATTACAGCCACACTATATAATATACTGACAACAATTTATATCAATAAAACAAAATATTAATAAAATCAGCAATTCAAAGAAATAAAAAACAATAAACGGCATATACATATATGCCTATTTAAATTTAACTTATTTGCACTATAAATCATCAGGCGCGCCCCACCCTTTAAATGAGGGCGCATATTATTTTTAATTTTCTAATTTGTTCAGCATTAAAGTTAATTTAAAATTATTCTAAAATCCCTATACAGGCGCCCGTGCCGCGGGACTCAGCCCGCGGCACATATAATCCCACCCGCGCGCCGCGGCCGCCGAAGCTATCGCCTATAACCAAAGCGATAAAACTCGGCCGCCAAAAAACAGACTCATACCCTCTTAGCGCCTTAGCGGCATCTGAAGCGTGTTACCGCACGCCTATCCATGTTCTGGGAACACTACCCTCTATAAGCTGAGAAAGCTTATACCTGGCGTTGCCTATAATTACCTGAGTACCGTTCTCCAGCGGCTGCGTTATATATTCCAACTTGGCCCAGGCGCCGTTAGCTCCAGCGCGTGAAGCACCGACGCAATGCTTCTGCGCCTCCTTAACCGCTTCAAGCGTTTCATTAATATTTGCACCGGAAATTTCTTTTATAAGAGTAGCTTTATCCTCCGGATCTGAATATATACCCTCGGTAGTCGTTAGTATCACTAAAAGACGCGCTTTAGCTATATCTGCTATAACCGAAGCTGTTTCATCATTGTCCACGCATTCTACCACATGTCCGCCGTGCTTCTTTAATCCAGCCAGCTCATAATTGCGGTTTTCCTTAGCGCTTACGGCGTCATTATAATTAACTATAGGAACCGCCCCCTGCATAGCGGCACGCTTAAGCAGTCCCAATATATACTCGCGCTTCTGAGGGTCGTTAAAATGCTGATGCTCAACCAGCAGCTGACGCACGCCATACTGCTGAGGTATAAACCTCCTGTAATTTTCCATAAGTATAACCTGCCCCTGCGCGGCATAGTCGGTTTTCCGAGCGTCGTCATCCTCGTCCAATTCATATCCCGCCCGTTTTATAAAATCCAGTCTGCCAATCTCGGCCGCCCCCGAGCTTACCCAAATATATCCCGGCCTAAGCTGCGCGCCCAGTCTGGAAAAAATATTATAATCTATATCCCTGTCCTCCTTGCGTATAAGCGCCATGGAACCTATCTTTCCAACCAATTCAAAATCAAAAATCATCTTTAATTCTCCCCTATGCCCTTATGTACCAAAATAAAAGGCGCAGGCCCGCGCCATTTTAAATATTATAACAGTCTTTAATCCTACGGGCAAACTGTTTTTTTCTATTAAAAGGCTCCGCAATATAATAAACGCACTTTAGGCCTTCCCTGCCGCCTGGCCGCGAAAACCTTAAAATAAACCAAACACATAAACACCTGCAGCCGAACGCTTCAGAGCTGTTGCTGAGCATTCCGTATAAAAATCCTCAGCCGCCGAAAAAACCATTTCTCATTCTTACAGGGTGTAAGAGTATAAAAATAACCTATATATTTTAATAACGGCAGTATGGCCGAAGAAAAAGCTTTTCCCCTGTGCCGCATTATATCCTGATTGCGCCGCCTGTTCCTTCTTTAAGGCTTTAAACCGGCTTTTTCGCTTGATTATAATTCCGAAACCGTTTATAATATATTATATTGAATAAAAGATGCTGAACCGCCGGCGCGCGGGCGGGGTTATATATGCCGCGGGCTTTGTCCCGCGGCAGGGGCGCCTATATTAAATCCCTGAAATTAGAATAAATTGCGGCTAAGACTAAAATACGGATAAAAGCTCATATGCTTTGGGCGCCCTCCTTTAAAGGGCGGGGCGCGCCCCATCCTAACGCCGCTTTTAAAGTAATTTAATTTTTGGAGGTATGCTATGCTCAGCAAAGAATGGTCTAAATTCAAAAGCGGAAGCGATATCCGCGGAGTAGCGCTGGAGGGCGTTAAGGATATGCCTATCGACCTTACTGACGAAATAGTAGAGAGGATGGCCGCCGGTTTTGGCGTATGGCTTGTTAAAAAGCTGGATAAACCGGCCGAACAGCTCAAAATTTCTATAGGCCATGATTCCAGACTGTCCGGACCGCGCATGAAAGCCGCCGTGATACGAGCGCTTAAGCGCGCTGGCTTTACCTGCTATGATTTTTCCCTTATGAGCACGCCCGGTATGTTTATGTCCTGCGTCAATAAGGATTTATCCTGCGACGGCGCAATACAGCTCACAGCCAGTCATCATCCTTTTAACCGCAACGGCCTAAAATTCTTTACCAAAGACGGGGGCCTTGAGGGCAGCGATATTGCCCAGATACTTACCTACGCTCAAGACAACGCCTCTCTCCCGCAAAAAGAAGGCAAGGTAATATCCTATGATTTCCTGTCCGTATATGCCCAGGGACTGGTTGAAACGGTGCGCAAGGGTGTCAATTCCAAAACAAATTACGAAAAGCCCCTTGCCGGCTTTAAGGTAGTGGTAGATGCAGGCAACGGAGCAGGCGGATTCTATGTGCAGAAGGTACTGGAGCCTCTTGGAGCGGATACGTCAGGCAGTCAATTCCTTGAGCCGGACGGCTCCTTCCCCAATCATATCCCCAATCCTGAAAACGAAGAAGCCATGCATGCAATAACCCGGGCCGTGCTTAACAGCAGGGCGGATATAGGATTGATATTCGATACCGACGTAGACCGCGCCGGAGCTGTGGATTCAACAGGACGCGAAATAAACCGCAACCGCCTTATCGCCCTTATTTCAGCCATACTGCTTGAAGAAACCCCTGGCGCTACTATCGTTACTGATTCCATAACCTCAAGCGGCCTTAAGCTGTTTATAGAAAATAAGCTGGGCGGAAAGCACCACCGCTTTAAGAGAGGGTATAAAAACGTCATAAACGAAGCCATACGCCTCAACAGCGAGGGAATATACTGTCCTCTGGCTATTGAAACAAGCGGCCACGCAGCCTTAAAGGAAAATTATTTTTTGGACGACGGAGCATATTTGGTAACCAAGCTGCTCATAAAAATGGCCCGTCTGAAGGAGGAAGGCAAAAAGCTGGACAACCTGCTTGACGGCCTGGCCGAGCCGGTGGAAAGCAAGGAAATACGCATGAATCTGCTTCTGGACGATTTTAAGCAGTATGGCCAGAAAATTATAGACGAAATCACAGCCTTTGCAGCAAAAGCTCCGGGCTGGATTCCTGCTCAGGATAATTACGAGGGCATAAGAGTAGCTTTCGGTAAAAACGACGGCGACGGCTGGTTCCTGCTCAGGCTCTCCCTGCACGACCCGTTAATGCCTCTGAATATTGAATCGGATAGCGCCGGGGGAGTCAAGATTATTGCCGAAAAACTATACGATGCAATTAAGCAATACGATAAATTAGATACCGCTCCATTAAAGAACTTTATAGACGGCGCAAATTAATAACGCATATATAAGGCGGAATTTTAAACGTTCCGCCTTATTATATTGTATATCTTTTACTTTCCAGTTTACAAGGAACTTAAGGTAATATACGTATAAATAAGCAAGAGGCGCAGTATGAAAAATAAACTGAGCAAAATAATTAGAATTGTCACTATAGCTCCCATTATGGCCGCAGTTATGCTGGCCATAATTCAGCTAGCAGAACCAGAACAAATAGGGGGCGCTTCAAATCTTATAACAGCGCTTATATTTTTAACGATACTGCCTGTTATTTCATACCCTTTGCAGCCTGTTATACCCTATTTTAAGCACCGCAGCCGCGAAGGACAAAGAAATTTAGCTATAATTTTCGCCAATATAGGCTATATTTCCGGAATAATATACGCGCTTGCCGCCAATACGCCCAGAGAATTGCTTATAATTTATTTGACCTACTTTTTATCCGGCCTGCTTATAGTGATTTTCAATAAAGTGTTCAAGATACGCGCAAGCGGACACGCCTGCGGTATAGCCGGACCTATAGCTATACTGGCATATTGCGTTTCATTATGGGCGCTGTTGGGAATTATCCTTCTAGAAGCCGCCTGGTGGGCAAGCTTATCCATGAAACGGCATACCAATAAGGAATTAATTATCGGCTCTCTTATTTCATTAGCTTCGCTGGGCATATCCGTTATAACCGCCTCTAAATAAAAGCATAGCCTGCTTAGCCAATAAAAGCGGCTCAGGGGTGCCGCCGTTTGCGGCCTGCGGCCGCAGCCGAGCCTGCGGCTCGGCCAGGCAGGCGCGTATGCGCCTGCCAAACGGCGGCCCCCTTAATTGCTATTTCCTAATAAGCAGGCGTATTATATAAAAATCCGCCTGTAATTTGATTGTACTATCATTTTACAGAAGGATTCATATGTTTACTACTGCGCCAATTATTACTCATTAACAGATTTCATTAACTTATATGCGCTTTATACCATTCAATTACGGCGCTCCTGTCAGTTTCAAAAAACTGAGTAGAAACATAAATGTTTTTACCATTAAATTGCAATTCTTTAGCTCTGTACCGCTTATGCAATGAATTGCCCATATTATCTGTTTGATTATTCGCAACGGCAGGATAATCTGTAGCTCTAAATAAACTCTTTGTATATTCTTTCGTTTTTAGCTGTTCAATTTCCTTTTCCGTAATTTTTGTTTGCTTAATGAGTTCCGCAATTAAATTATAAAATAATTTGGATACCGGAAGCATCCCTTCTAACCAAGTGCTTTCATCATTTAATATCAAACGAAGCGTCTGAGAGAGAAAAGCTAAAATCGTCTGCCTCCAAATTCAGTTTATCTAACAAATTTTTTATAAACGAGATAATGTTATTAGCTGATAAATTGGTCTCAAAATAAATTCCGCTATTATCAATCTGCTTAGCTTTACGAAATTTTCTTTCATCATTGCTAATATATGTTCTATCTGCGTTCGGCAATGAATAATTGCTCTCCGCTAAGTCGCTGAATGCGTCTACATTCAAGTCATAAGCAATGCTAATAAATTTTGTCAGAAGATCTATCCAGCTTGAAACCTTTGTATATTCGCCTACAAAGACGAATCCCTCCGGCTTAGTATTTGAAAAATCCAGCCCGCTATTAACGCCGAAGCTTAATTCGTTAGCTTCATTTAAATCATAATGTAATTCCACATAATTAAATTTGCCAATCAATTTACGCGCAAGCACCTTCGCCCTGTTTTTAATAGAGGCTTCATTCCATTTTTCCGCTGCCAAAACTTCTTTATTCAAAATATTGGCCTTTGAATTTTCACAAATTATTCTCTTCTTATCAGCAAACGATTTGGTTCCTAATTCACTATTAAGTCCGGTGATTGTCAAATTACCTAGTGTATGCAGATATGTTTCATAAACTCTTCCGTAGTCATTTCCAACTTCCTTTTTCCATATAACGGCATTCTCTTTTTGCGGTAAAATATGCTCTATCGTAAGATTAGAAAGGTCGATATGCTCCTTAGAAGAATTCTCAATCACAGACAGCACAAATTTACAAATTGGTTTTTGATATAATGGTTTATGTATAAGCGCTTTTTCAAATTCCGCGTCTGTTGGCATCCGATTATTGGCTTTTAAATCATTAAGGAATATTACCAGCTTTTCATAATAATTATCATAGTTTCCGTCAAAAGCTCTGTCATACATCGATTTCATAAAATTAGACAAGCTTTTATTAAGCTCGCAGGCTGTAATCCTAACAAAATAAGTCAGTAAATAATTTAATACCTTCAGAAGCGTAGTTTCATCGATAATACTGTTTTCGTAATCGTTAAAAACCCGAAAAAGAAAAGGAAGGACTGTTGTTTGTTTAATGGAATTAAAGGCGTGCAAATAATTCAAGATTTCTTTACTATAATAATGGCTTTCACCAATAAATGCTCCGTAGACTTTGGACGCTCTTTTTAACTTTTTCAACACATCTTCATGGTTTAAATTGTTTTCTTCGCAATGTTCCTTAAACAAACGGTATGCGTTGCTATTATTTACCGACCGGCTAATTTGCGAATTCAAAAAATTAATAGCAAAATCCCCAAGATTTCGATATCCTACATTCTTCTCAATTACAGACCAGTAATTCTCATAAAGTTCATCTTGATTGGCATCGTCCATTAGCAGGTAATTTCTAATTTTATCCGCCAAACTTAATTCCAGTCCTGTTGAATTAATGGACTCAAATATTTTTTGCGGTTCGTCTCCCTGCGATTTATCCAGAACAATTTCAACCATTTCCAGTTTTTTAATTCCATTAAGAATATCATTTACCTCTAATCCTGATTTTAATGTTTTATCAATCAGGTTTTTAAAACAAATATAATTTTTATAAATGTTAGAGTTTCTATCCATTTCATCAATTTTATTTTGAATTAAAAGGCGTAGTTGTTCGTTATCTGTTTTTATAGGCTTTAATTTTAGTTTATATTTCTCGCCGCAATTTCGATTAAACATCACTTCTTCTATTTCATTTTCAATTCTTACAGATACTCCCTTAGCGGCATCATAAAGTGCTTTTAAAAGAATATATACCGTAGTAAGACGCTGCTGTCCATCTATAATCAAAACTTCGTTTAATGCGCTTCCATCAATACCATTTATGTATACTATAGTGCCGGTAAAATGTTTATGGTCGCATTCATTCGCTTTCATAATATCTTGAAAAAGCTTTTCGCATTGTATATTGCTCCAATCATAATTACGCTGATAAACTGGAATTTTAAATACTCTCTTATTCTTTTCTATTAAATCTGAAAAGAGCCAAACTTTATATGGTTGCATATCTTAACTTCCTTTCGACCTCCAGCAGGTCTGATTTCGGCATTTTCAAGGAAGCGGAATGAGGTGTACTGAACACGTACACCCATTGACGATGACGCAGAAAATGCCGAAATCAGAC
>URIR01000039.1 GCA_900547955.1 uncultured Eubacteriales bacterium
CTATCCCCAGCTCCACCGCCTTATTCTTTAATTTACTCTTGTCAGCCTGTATGCGAGCTAACTGTTCTGAAACGCTCATTTTCTTTTACCTCCCTTATATCGTCTCTAACAATGCCTCAATATTGCCCACTACGTTGTATACCCCGCCTGAAGTAATTGGCCGAGTATCCCCCTCTATCGCTTCATCAGTTGTAGTAACCGATATAGCTCCGTTAATAATGGATATATTATCGCCCTCTGTATAATTCACACCGCCCTGTGAGCCAAAAAGCCCCGCCTGCGGCATCTCTGCATCAGTTACAGCGACAAACCAGAACGCCGTCACATCAAGCCAATTGGAAGGTGTAAATTGTCCGCCCGGAGTAGCGGCGGCTGTAGTAATCCATACCTTATTGCCTGCGCTCATTCCTGAAGCGGGAGCAGTTATTATATATGAGTCTCCCTGAATTGTAGTCGCCGCCGTACTGACCTGTCCTATTGCCCAGGTTACATTACCCAGTACCTCAGGCAAATTAATAACTACAGAGGCGGCTACCTTGCCCAGCTGACCTCCCCCGCGGCCCCACGCTAAAATAAATGAGCCGCTTTGCACATAATACCCGGTCACATTACCCAGAACTGTTTCCCCCTGCTGAAGCGTCCAGCCTTCCATGACAGTTATACCCGCGCCCTCTATTACATTGCTAAGGCTTCCTATGCTTTTCCAGTTGTCAACCGCCCAGATATATATCTCGTTATTTTCCGAAGTACCCACGGCATATGCATCGCCATCCTGTCCAGTCGGATGCGCCATTTTTAAATCTTCAATGCTGGCATAAATGTCTTTTATTATAAATCCTGCCGGCCCGCGCAAGTTTGCCTTGCTGTAAGAAGTTTCACCCTCCTGACGTATCCCAAGAACCGACATGCTTCCGTCGTCAGCCTTAAACCATCCGTATTCAATGGATTTACCGTCAAAATCACCGTTCTGTGCGCTTTGAGATAATTCCTCTGCAATCTCTTGCGCTTCGGACGCGGCGGCGGTAATCTGCTCTACAAGGCTGGGCGTTGCCTCTCCGGCATTATCCGCCTCCTCCGTTCCTGTTCGCCTTATCTCCAGCGGATGCATTCTCGCCACAGTAGCCCTTATATAATTATCCCCTCCGGATGCTCCTGCGACACCGCGGACGGTAACGCTTAATCGGCCCGGCTGAGCCAGAACCTCATAGGGTACTTGACATTCTCCCGAAGTCGATAACGCCTGCGCGATATTTACACCCGAGCTTATATTCTCAAAATACGCCGTTTTTGAAAGTCCCGTCCAATCCTCTCCAAAAACAAAAGCGGCCCAAACGAAATTAACCGCTTCGGCCGCTAATACCTCTCTGTTGAGGCAAATTATGCTTTGACCATCTACTTTAAAATTAAGCTTCATCTATGGCTCTCTCTCCTTCCCCATATATTCGCGCGCATATTCATTAGTAATACGCTCCAAAATATTCTCTTTGGCCTTCTTCAGCCTCTTTGCCTTGCTTTCCAAATTGCCGCCTCCCGAAAGAATATCATCATATTCGGCATATATCTCCTGGCTTGCCCTAACATACAGTTCTATATAATCCTCGTATGAAAGCGCCGTCTTTTTGTCGCCCGGCAAGGTTATTTCGGCCTTAGGCTTTATAAAAGGCAAAATATCATTATCCCGGCTGCCGTCCTTCTTTAGGACTTTCTCATAAACTTCCAATAGTTCGTCCGTCATATACGAATCGGTAGACATAAACTCCTGCAAAAGCGCCGCTGAGTTAAATTTAATGTCCCTCGCTGTCTGCGCGTCGCTTTCCCTGGCTATTCCGTTCAATTCCGAAAGAATAGCGCTCATACTCTGATGCCGTGCTTTTTGCATTGCATATTCCGTGTTTTCAGGATAAGACGTAGCCTTAACCGTCCATGAATTACGCTCATTATAAAAACGGGTAACTACATCATTGCTGTATGCCGAATCGGCAATGGCCTGCCGCCCTAAACCAAAAGACCAGTCTTTGCTCTCGGCAGTAACTGCCGCCAAAACTCTGTGCAGACCGCCAAAATAATTGCTGAATAAATGGTCAAGCTGCTTAGGAGAAATATTAAAAAATCCTCCGATATACTTTGCTATGGCCGTAGTGCTTTCATCATACTGCAGCCTGTCCTCTAAATTTTCCATAGAAGAAGGTACTATGGGACTGCCCTTAAAATCTTCATTTATAGCAAGCTCAACAAAACTCCCTATAATAGAATCTCTCACAGGCGCCGTTAATACAGTTTCAATATTATTGAACTCAGTAGGCAGCCCCGGCGGCAAAAACATTTGAGCCGTATATTCGCCAAAATTATAAAAAGCGTCCGAATTCTCCATAAATACCGCCTCTGCGGTACGCTCAACCAGAGAGTTAAGCCAGGCCAATTCGCGCGCCTTTGGTATCTTGATGAATTTACCGTTCCCCATAGAAAAGCAAAAGAAATTATTCTTATTATATGTGCTTAAGGTCTTATACTCCTCCTCTTGATTATTCAGCCAAACCAGCGCAAGCTGTATTACAGCTAAAACCGCCGCGCTAACGGTGCTTTTTATAAGAAAGCTTTTTCTCTTATTGGCATCGGTCATTACCCGGCTTAATTTATACAGTCCCTGAACCGCCGCGTTAAAATAAGGTATAATCTGATTAAGTACTCTGCCCTCGGTTCCCGAAAGCTTAAAATTAACCGTCAGGTCGGCCGCCTCCAGCACAGCGTCTATATTACTTGCTCCGCCCGCCCTTTGACGCTTAAATTCGGCCAGCCGCGGCGCCGTCTCAACCGCGCCTATTAAGGCGTCCATTTTCGATAGCCCCATATGCGCCAAAGCTACTACCTTCTTAAAGCCTCTTTCCACCTGCACAGGGTTCTGCTTATACATGCGCGTCAAAACGTCCTTAAGCTGCTTAGGCCGCGCCACATCGCCCGAATACAACCCTCCGGCCGCCTGATACTGTTTATAAGCCTCGGACTTTTTGCGTATGTCGTTAAATGCGCTTAGCAGATTTTTGCTGTATTCCAGCAAACCCGCCTGAGAATATTTCCAGCCCGTTGCAAAATCCCGGAAGAAGTTAGAGTTTGCAAAAAAGGGATTAAGGCCGGTTGTAAAGGTTTTAAAAGCGCGCGTTATCTTGCCCATGAACTCAATTATCATAGGCAGCTGCTTGGGAGAAAGCGCCGTAAGCGCAGTAAGCAGTTCCGCGTCTTTAATTTTGAAATACCGCGCCTTTCCATCCTGCATAACCCGCACTATATCCTGGTCCTGAAACGGGCTGACGGCATATTCTGTTATTGTATCCCCTAAAATATCCTCAAAAACAGCCTTTGCGTCCTCTTTGGAAAGCTTTTCATCACTAAACCTGTCCGCCAGTTTATTTATAGCGCCCTGAGTGCTGACAGAATGGCGCGCCATATCGGGCGTAACCTGTTCCAGAAAAAGCCCCATGCTGTCCGCAGAATCATATTCCTTAGCCAGCTGCTGGAGCACAGCGTTTTTCATGGAAGCGGATACCAGCATATTAGTCTGCATTACAATGTTTTCAATAGGGTTATATATTTCAGCCCCGCTGCCCTTTAAGTTTTTTATAGGCGCGCGCTGATTAGCAAAGCCCGCCTTTTTGCCCGCGCGCGGAGTTTTCCCCTCAAGATATCTGTGAAAAGGCACATAATCGGGATACATGCTTTGCAGCTTATTGTATAGCTCTTCGCTGATAAGCCCGTTTTTTACACCGTGATGCCACAGCATATTGCGCTGATATTCGTATACCCTGCCCGCCGCTTCAGCAAATTCGGGATGCTTCTTTTCATATCTTTGTATCTGCCTCTTTAAAGCCGCTGGGTCGTTTAATTTATCATCCGCAAAAACCCGCTTATCATTAGATACGACCTCTAAAGCGTGTCTATCCCTTAAATACAGGTTAAAGCTTTCCATATCCTGAGGCTTTATTTTTTCCAGCGCTTCAGATAAGGATTCTCCTACTATATTTCCCTGGTAATCCGAAACGCCGTTAAAGAGCATGCTCTCAACGGTAGAAGCTGCGTTCAAAGAATACAGCGCCGCCTTATATGTCGTCATATCCCCTGTATAGCCGCCGTCCCGCGCCGCGCCGTCCACCCGCTTTAAATATGAATAGCTGTCTACCCATTTGCGCTGGAACTCAACCTGGAATTTTTCCAGTCTGTCCGATACCGGCATATGCTCAGGGTCTAACCGGCTTTTGAGGCCCCGCGCATATCTTAGCGGCAAATCGGCGCTCATATATGCGTTTACTTTACGGGCTATCCTGTTTAAATCCTCAAGCGCCTGCTCGCCGTTAGGCCCTTTCCGTATGGCCTCAACAGCGTCAAAATAAAAGTCCCTGTAATTAACGGCAGCCTGTCCTCTTGAGCTTAAATAACTGCGTATAAATTCTGCTACCGCCTCGCCCCGCTGTTCGCTAGGCTTATATTGCGCTGCAAAATTCGGGTCCATCATATTAACGGCGGTTTGTATACTCTTAAGCTTGCTGAGGCCGTATTGCTTATCCAGATGATGGCCCAGCTCGTGCGAAATGGTAGGCAGCGCGTTTGTCACCTGCACCCGCACTACCTCATCCTTGACCTTATACACGCCGTTAGCGTTAATATATCCAACTTTGCCCGTATTAATAGGCAAATTAAAGGAACGGCTGATATCGCGCACTATATCTCCTACGTCTTCCACGGCCTCCCGGTTATTACGGTCCAAAGAAGCCGTCCAGCGTTCTGGCGACTGCCTGTACCGCGGACTGGACTGGTCTCGCTTGGTCTCGCTGCTTGTGTTCTCCCGTCTGGTTTGCGATGTATTTTGCCCTTGATTTTGCCGATTGCCTGAACTTCCTGCAATATCCGCTCCGCCGCTTGCATTTCCGCCGCCGTTTGAATTGGGATTTTCCCCAGATTGCGATGCCTTTAAGCGCTCTATCTGCTCATCCCGGTACTGCATAGCCGAATCATAATCGGGAAAAAGAGGAATTTTGCTAAAATCATATTCCGGATAATTACCTATTTTAGAGGCAACTGTCTCAGCGCTTTCTCCGTTATGCATCCAGAATATTATGTACGGTTCTTTAAATTTAGCATAATCCCAGTCAGAGGGGGCAAATTCGCGGTTAAAGGCGCAGCGGGAAACTGGGATAAAGCCATGTCCAGCATACATACGGGATAACCAACCATCAAAATTATCCAATTTTATTCCGCCGTTTTCTATAGCTGTAAGCAGTATAGAGGATACTGCTCCTTTAGCTGAGCTTTCTGGATTCTTAAAAACCGACACTATATCCCCGTCCGGAGTAACCGCGACCCCTACATTGCCGTTATCCCCAGTCAGCAGCAGCATATCTCCATATTCCTCTACTGTATGCTGCGCCACATATGCCCCGTGTTTATTGCCCTGCTTTGCTCTTCCGATATCACTATAAAAAGAAGCCGGGCTTTCGCTCGGCTTTAATTCCACATATGTCTTTCCCTTCCGGGATAATTCCTGTTTTATTTGGTCGCTTAGAGCCAGAACTCCAGCTCTTCTACTATCTTTTCGTCCGTAATGCCCGGAAAATCCATTCTCCACCCCTTTATAAGATATTGTGCCAGCTGGTCGTCCTTGTATTCCGGCATCTCCTCCGGCTTCAATTTCATTTCGCTGGTTTGAGAAAGATTGTTGACCGTTTGCGCTATTTGATTCATATTGTAAAGTCCCTTCCCCATTATTTAATATATCAATATTTTCTGCAGAATCTATATTGTGTTGCTGTTCGCTTAAAGGCAGAATTCCAATCCTTCTACTATCATTTCGTCCGGCCAGTCCGGAAACCGTTTTCGCCATGCTGCGATTAGTTTCTGTGCCAGCTGGTCGTCCTTGTACTCCGGCATCTCCTCCGGCTTCAGCGATTGGACGCGCTCGGTCTGCAGTATTTTGTTGACTGCCTGAGCTATCTGATTCATAATTAACACCTCTATTAATATTATAATTCCTATCTGCCCTAACGTCAATACCAGACTGCTCATTTGGAACAGAATTAACGCCCGAATCATCACCTGCCGCATGGGAATCCATATAGCCCTTAAACAGCTTTTCATGCTTAGCCTGCCACGAATCCACGTCCTTCTGCTCCATAAGGCCATACTTAACTAAATCGTCGTTTAGCAGCTTATTAAGCTGCAATATAGCTTCGGGCTCAACTGGATTCCCTTCGGCCGCCAGGCGCGAATATTCGCGCGCCACCTGTTTAGCCTGGCTCAATTCGGGCAGCACCTCCGCCTTAAACGCCGCGTCGGCAAACACCTTTTGAACATCGCTAAGCTTATTGTACCTGGACGCCGATATACCGTTATTAACAGCCGCAGCGCCTCCCCCGGCCACCGCGCCCAACAGGCTGCCTGTAAAAAATCCCGTCCATAAATCCTGAAGCTCAATCTGCGCGTCAGGGTCCAGCCCTGTAATCTGTTTAAGCGCCGTATCAGCAGCAGTACCGTAAATTTCCTCCAGGCCTTCGTCTATCCCGGATTTCAAAACGCTTTTAAGCGTGTTTTTAAGCGCGCTTTCCCCCATATTTTTAACGGCCGTCAAGCCCGCCTTGCTTCCCACGCCTCCTATGGATTCAATAGCGGTTTGGACTGCGGCGTTGGGCAGAGCATATCCCCATGCGCTGGCGGCATCCCCTGTCTGCTCGTAAGCCTCTCCGTAAGAAGAACCAAAGCCTTCAGCCGCCTTTTCGCCCAAATATGCAGCCGTTCCTACACCGGGAATAAAGGATAGAGGCAAGGTCGCGGCAAAATTAGTTGCGCTCTGGATTAGCTGATTAGTGGGCACGCCTGCAATTTCCCCGCCCTTAGTGCGCTGCAGAATCTCCGAAAGCTGCGCGTCATTTGTTTTCCTTCTGTTAAGCTCTGAAACTGATGAATTATCCCCTAAAAGAGCAGATGAAGCAATACCTAAATCCCTTAACGTATTTACGGCTCCGATACGTATATTTTCGCCAAGATGGCTTTTATCAGCAACAAGGTCATTTTCATATTGCTCAATTTTGCTCGGGTCTGACAAAAGCTGTTTAAAGGTCTCCCTATCTAAATCAGGCGCATAATAGGAATTTAGCAAATAATCCTTAACAGTATTAAGCTGCGCTTTTCTTTCCCGTTCGGCCAGCTTGCTTTCAAAATAGGCTAATCTGTCTGGACTTCCAGCCAGATAATCCATCTGTTTATCTGTAAGCTTGGACGAATAGCCCTTTTCGGATAAATAAGCTTTAATTTTATCGGAATTTTCGCTCATTTATTATAACCTCCCAAAATAAAAGCTCAAATTGGATTTTTTTCAAGCTCTTCCTTTATAGCTAAGGCTATAGCGTCTGCCGTATACTGCGTGCCATATTGCGAACGGTTCTTATCTATTTCCTGATATCTTTTGCTCACATTACTCGCCATTTCTTCCGCCTTGCTGTCCGAATAGCCGCTTATTTTAAAGTAATTTTTAAAATCGGTTTTAGTATATTTCGCGTTCAGCATCCCCAGATTAAATATAGTTCCTATTCCGTCATAACCTGCCTCTAACGTAGGGAAAACATATCCCAGTCCGCCTGTTCCCACATTGCTCAATGAATATTGGTCTCTTAAAAAACTTGAAAAAACATCTGACCTTCCATCTTCCTGTGCTACAGATACCAGAGAATTTAAATAGCCCAGTCTGGTATTTTCATCGTCACTCAGGGTTTTTTTAAAATCCTCTATATTAGTTCCGGAATATATGGAATCCAGCATTTCATCTATAACCGCATCAGATTCAAGCTGCGAGGTATTTCGGTCATCCTGTGGACTATTTGAAGAAGGCTGATTAATATCCAGCCCGGTTAAATGTTCAAGATTATTATAGAAATCACTCAATGGATTCTTTTTGCTATCATCCTTTCCATCTGTTTCAAACAAGGAAATACCATATCTGTTTTGAATCTCAGCATTTGCCATTTGGGTAGCAAGCTCTATTGATTCCTCATCATATCCCGCTTCCCTATAATAATCCAGCCAATTATCAAAGCTTGTCTGCCATTTTTCCTTAATGTCCAATGAATTTAAATCTTCCTTTTCAGAATCTCCTTTTACCGCCTGCCCCGCTTCATTTACCGTATAACCTATACTAGCAAGGTCCTGAAGCCATTTCTGATAATCCTGTTCATACTTCTGAGCCGCTGCAGCTTGACGCCGTTCCTCATTATTCGCCCATATATTGTAATTATTGTTTTCAAGCGCAAGATACGAATTAGCCAAATCAGCCAAGGTTGCATTCTGGTTAAGATATTTATTATATGCCGCGTTATAAAACTCTGGCACCAATGCATTTTTCTTAGCCTCATAAGCCGCTGCGGCCTCATTAGCCAGAGCCAGCGCTGTGGACGACATACCGCCGCCTGCCGGCGCATAAGTGCCTATGCTTTTATCAATGGCCGCATCCGCCTGTAAATCATACTGCTTAAAATACTCCCTAAGCGTAGGGTCGGACGAAGGGTCATAACTGAAGCCTGCATTATTACGGTCGTTAAGCTGCTTTAAAAGATTCTCTATGGTCTCGCCGTATTTAAGCTGATATTCTGAAGGCATAAAATCATATTTAGGCTGATTTCTTAAAACGGCATATTCACGCATTGCAGACTGCACCTGTTCGCTGGTGGGATACACGGAAGGATTGGGGTTAGGGCTTGAGGCGGAATTAGCGTTAGAATTTGAAGGTTTGCGGTAAGCGCCCGTTAAACCATTTACAGCCCCAGCAGCAGCCGCAGCCATAGTGCTTTTTCTTTTTTCATCCTCGCTCATACCAAATTTACCACTTGTACCGCCATGTTTATTAGCCATCAAGCATCACCCCCGTTTTTAAGCTCTGAAACCTCTTTCTCCAAAGCCTGTATAACATTCTTTAAATTATTTATCTGCTCCAATGATACATTTTCAAAGTAAGAAAGCTCGCGGCTCCATTGGCTTAAAGCCTTTTTCATTTCTTCATCCTTAGTATCTGGGATTGGCAACCACATTTTTTATTCCTCCCACAACATATTCCCTGCTCGTTGAATATATCTGCGCCTTTCCTCTGCCCTCTATAATCAATGATTGTATTTGACAGGCGCAGGCTTTGACAGGCAAGCGATAAACAGCCCTGTTATTTATATAAAAAGAGCCCAACTCTATGGCTTCCCCCAACTGAGGCTTAACGGATACCGTTACAGGATATTTGTCCTCGCCCTCCATATCCAGAATGACCGCCCGGAGCTTTTTAAGAGATTCATCTCCTTCGCCGTATACAGCAGTCTCAAAAGACCACGGAACATCTTCGGTAGATTGTTTACTGTTAAAGGAAAGCAGTTGCCCATCATTTACCGTTTGCAATGCGCCGTCATAAAAAGCAAAGCTCTTAAAGAATTGCTCGTCCTCCTGAATCCAGGTTCCGTTCTGGGGACAATATACATACACTTTCCCTTTTCCCGCCTGGTCCTGAACAGAAAGATAATATCTTTTGCCGTCAGTACCTGCGCTGGCCTTCTGTACATTGGATATATCGGGCAGCTTATCAGAAATTTTCTTGGGGAATCCTCCCGTATATGCATAAACCCCGTCAGGAGCAAGCCAATAGAGCACGTCCAGGCAAATGACGGCAGTATCCTTAAATATGCATCCTATACCGGCTATTTTAGTAGTCCTGTAATTGCTTGTATTAGTGCCCTGCAAAATAAACATTTCTGACGAACTAAACAATATTACCCCGCTGTTGTACGGACAGCAAGTCGTTAAAGGCTCGGACAGCAGCGTTTCAAAATACGAGCCTGTTAATTTAAGAGAGCCATCCTCGTTGAGAAAATCGGTAAATATAAACGGAGCGTTTTTAGATGAAATGCGTATGGATGCCTTGCCTTCGCTTTTACCCGCTAAAACTACCCTGTCTGCAAACAAACACATATCGTTATAGCTTTCGTCAGCATTTTCCCATTCTGAAGTCGACAACGTAAAAAAATAATAATTGCCTTCGGGGCCGGTATATGACTTGCCATACAGCCGACGCCCGTCCGAAGGCAGGCAAATCAAAGCCTTGCCTGACCTTTGCACGCTTACCCATACAGGTATTGACTCCCCCGTTTCGCTTTCTTCCTTAGGCTGCCCATCATATGTAAAATCGCCGGGAAGGGTATATTTAATAGTAACCTGCGGCAGTATGCCCGGAGAAGACTTCGCATATATCTTAACAAAAATTCCGTCTGTGGAAAAAATCCCATTCCAAGAATATACTGTATTGTCGCTGTCGCCTGCTTGAGCTGTTAGCTGCTGCAGTACATAACGCCCGTCCCTGGCTTTAAGCACAGGCAGCACGCTGTTATCCATGTTGGCTGCAGCCCTAAGCTCCCCTATTTGTATTTTAGGAAGTTCATTTAATCCGCCGAAGGCTATATTTTCCCGCGCTACTGGCAGTAAATACTTCATTCTTGGCAAAAAACACATACTCTTCTCCTTACCATATGTTTTTAAATTGCGTGTCTTGCTTGATAGGTTCGGGTAATTCCTCGTGATAATATTGCGAAAGCTCTTTAATCGCAGCGTTGTACGCCTCCATATAATTCGCGTAGCTCGCTTGATTGTCGTCGTATAAGTCTATCTGCGCGGCAAGATAATATTCATATACTTCGCTGAATTCATCCGGGAGCAATAGTTCTTGCGCATCCAGATTATCAATGCTGAATTTTTGCGGAGCCTGAATATATATAACCGTCAAACGCCCTTTTTTATCAGGCGCTGGCTCCAAATACAGCTTTCCGTCCTTTAAAATATATCCAGGCGCCTGGAATAGACCGGTTATGCGCGGGACAAGCTCTCCATTAAATAAAACTCTGCTCACCTTTGCGCAATCAGGAGGGAGAGATATTTCATTTTCGCCGCCCGCTATTGCATAAGCCAATGAACGCGGAAACGCCAGTACCCGCAGAGCCAGCCTGCGCTCCAAAAGGTTAATCCAATGCACCATTTCATCTACTCCATGCGTACTGGGCTTTAAATGCATTACTTTAATGATAATCTGTTTAGCCGTCATTTAACCGACCTGCTCTCATTTACATATTGATAAGCAATATCGCCCTGCCGGTCGCTGTCCTTAAGCGCTTCAGCAACATATTGCGGGACTTGAACGTCTACTCCGCGTTTTATCAAAAACACTTTGCCGTTTATTATAACCGTTCGGGAATCGCGGCTATTAACGTGGTCGCGGGGTATGCGTATAGTTACAAGCTGATTTTCGTTCGTAATTTTCCTTGCCATGACTTTTGCCTCCTTTAAAATAAAAGAGCGCGGCCATCCTAGGGCCGCGCCGTATAAAATTATTCGCCGTATGTGCTGGTGGTCTCTACGCGCACCATATAAGCGTCCTCCAGAATAACGGCTGTAAAGGTTCCCTTCCAGCCAATAGTGGCTCTCTGCTCCAGCGGGTCGGCTGTGCCACCCGAACCCTTCTGCTTGATTATAGTTTCCAGACCGCCGTTTTCCAACTCAGTAACGCCATATGCGTCCTTGCCGATAACCAGCGTGCTGTAAACATCCAAACCGTCTACTGTGCCGCCCTGGCCACAGATTACATCATTAACCGCAGCAGTAGCCGCCGTCCCCAAGGTAATAGTAGCGCTACCGGCCGCTCCCTCGTTTATAGCGGTTATAGTGTTTGCTTTACCGCCTATATAAATATCAACGGGCCCGGAAAATGCCGTGGCGTCGGCGGCGCTTATCGCTTCATTGACAGCTATTGAGGTCCCGGCGCTGGAAACGGCGGTTTTCACGGTAAGGCGTCTTATGCTGCCCGCAATGGGAGCTACTCGGAAAACTTTGGCCTCGGGATTTTCGATGACCCTGACGCCCTGCACACGGCCTATCTCCCCCTCGTACCATTCCTTGGGATTGTAGGAATGCACGTCCTTCCATTCGGGGTCGTCCGCCAAATCCGAGCATACGTCTGGATGCATAATGGCCACATAATTGCTGCCGTCAATAGAACCCGCATACATACGGCGCAAGGTATTCTTTGCCCGTTTAATCGCTTTTACGGTCATTTTGTCATCCGCGGTCAGACTGCTGCGTGTAAGCTTGCTGCCGTCAGAATATTGAACGTTATCCCCAGCATTAAGTATTTCGCGCGCAATGGTGTCAAAAGTAAGCCCCGCCTGCTCCGCCTGATTCTCCTGCGTTTCATCGATAATGGGGTCTATAGCGGTCATTTTAAGCATATCCGAAGTTGTTACATAGTCGCCGTACTGCTCTACCGTAGCAGTTATTGCAGTTACATTAAGGCTGCGCCCGTCAGGGGTAACTCCTTCGGTTAAAGGCGTGGTGGCCGGGGGGAAAGGGGTCATTCTCCGGAACTGAATAGTTTTGCCCTCGTTGGCGGGAATGTTCCGTTTCTGGCCAAACTGCGCATGTATAAGCTTATGCTTAGCATTTTTAAGCATCTGCCGGTCATAATAGGTTTTCATTTCAGCCGAAAGATTGTTGCCCGTGGTATTATCGTTAGTTGTGTTTACATTTGCATCCGCAAATGCTTGTAAATCAAATTTTAAAAGCTCCATATTTTCCTCCTAATTTCTAAAAGTAATAGTCTCGCCCCTTCTGGCACGCCGGCTGTATTCTTCAAGCTGTTCATCTGTAAGCTTACTTACATCTATGCTCATATCAGCAGGTGTACCGTCAGAAAGCGCGTTTTCGGCAGGACGTGACTGCCTTGCCTGAATATTGCCCAATACCGCTTTCTGTGTTTCACTTGAGGCATTGCGCGCCGCGCTTTCAGCCTTTCTTTGAATGATAGCGTCCGCATTCAATGCATCATATGCCTGTTTTACGCTGAGACCGCCCGCCATCAGCCTGAGCATAGCAGGGCTGGCTATTATAGCCTCAGCATTCACCTCGCCGTATATTTCAGGGTCGGAATGTCTCAAATTTTCGCATTCAGTTGCAACAGCGTTCTTAAATGCAGCAGTCTGCCTCTCCCGTTCATATTGCGCCAGCTTAGCCTTAGTGCGTTCCAGAGTATTAAGCTGATTAAGCGTATCCACACTTATACCTCTGCGCGCAGCTACCTCTTCGGAAACCGTACTTTCAATAACTTTGAGCAGCTCATCCTCGCTTTTAACATCGTAATACTGCATCAAGGTATTCAGCGCCGGCGTTAATTTTTCCATCCGCCCTTCCATCTCGCGGTATTTTCCGAGGCGCTTCCCTATAACTCCCTGCAGCTCCTGCTGATAATCCTCTTGGCTTGCAAATACCTTATACGGCTTAGATATGCTGTCCTGCGCGGCGTCCGCAGGCTCTTTCGGGGGCTGAGCGATTTCCCCGCCGCTTTCTGCGCTCAATTCTGCGCCCGTATCCTGGGGGGCGACGACATCCCCCGTATTTGCGTCTATATTTTCTCCGGCCTCGTTAAAGGCCTGAAGGTCAAAATAATTAAACATTTATACCTCCTACTATTCGTGGCGGCGCAACGTGCTGCGGATACTTTTCCGCCAGCATACGCACGCCTGAAACATAATAATCTATAAGAACATTATGCGTAAGGCCTATGTCGCCATAAGCATTAATGTGCTTAATCTGGTCCTCCTCGTCAGTATTAACCGCCATGCCCTTTTCCCGTAGGCTCTGAGCCAGAGTAAAAAACAAAATGGAAAAGGCGCTGCATACAATATCAGCGCCCTTTGTCCCATAGCCAGAATGGCCCGAAGCGTCAATTTCAATATGTGTGGGAGTAATATATACAGACGTTTCAATCAAGGCTGCACCGCCTCCAATCCAGGCGCTTGTCCGGGAATAGCGTTTGTCATTTCATTTACAATAGCCGTCATTCTTTTTAATTGCGCGTCCTGCGCCTGTAATTGCTGATAAAGCTGAGCATTTTTAATTTGATTTTCCCGTATGCCCTCTATCATGCTTTCTTTATTATCCATTATCATATTTTGCAAAGCCAATATCGCCTGGTCTGCATTATCAGGATTAAACGCTCCGCCCGAAAACAGCTCCATAACCATCTGATTATGGCTTATGGTGTTGAAAGGATTCTTTCGCTGCGCTACTATTTTAATATCAAAAATCGCCTTCCTGAATCTCTCGGTCTGTACCGTTCCGTCATCCAGCGTAATAGGAACATTCAGCGGGACAGACTGCCCTTGCAGAACCGAATTATCATAGCTTATATATTGAGGCTCTGTTTCGCCGTCGCCTAAAATTCTAAACGAGCGTTCCTCTGTATAAAACTGCCGTATCAGCTCAACAACCATATAAGAGATGCCCGCAAACGCCCGATAACTGGCTTTTATGCCGTCCCTGGCTAATTTGCTTCCCGCCTCCTGGAGCGCAGTAATAGCGCCGTATGCGGTCACTCCTCCGCTGGTCGCGCCCTGCGAAAAATCTCTGTTGCCTAAAAGCTCTTTTATTTCCTCTATTTTTTCCGTTCTGTGCGTCATAATCTGGGACGGAATAGGCTGCGCCTGCAAATCACGCACGGCATCCGAATCTATAGAGCCGTCCGCCTCTATAACCGTCTTGCTCATGTCTAGAAAATCTTCTGTTTTAATTCCCGCTCCCCTTTTTATCAGCCATCTTTGCCTGCCTGACAGCAGAGCATTTTCTTCGATGATATAATCCAGTTTGTCTATATACGACTGCGTTTTTTTACCAATATCTATCATCCCCAAGCCATATATGGTATTTTCAATTGGAATAAAGACGTCCAGCACAAACGGGTACATTCCGTGTTCGTAAATTCCATTGATGCAAACCGGGTCCTGCCGGGAATCATACATTATTCTGCCGTTAATTATCTTTTCCAGATGCACTACATATTTTCCCGTCTCATCTCTGTAGCGCTGGTAACAGTCTACCACCATAGTTTTCTTTTCAAGCACGTTAGGACTGTAATCACCAAAATACCCGCGTGCTTTTGACGCAGTCGCATCCGGCCTTATATCCGGGTCGCCGTACTGCCGTTTAAGGACATCTGTATCCGCAAGAGCCGTTACAAACACATACCGACTTTGCTGTATATCTGATATATACGGTTCGGCAAAAAAGCGCAAAGCGTCAACTTTTTTTATACATATGTCCCCCAACCCGTCCTCCTTGGCATTGTCCCATAGCACCGAACAAATAGACACTCCATGCTTTAATTTATACCACCATAAATCACTATAAACGTTTTCAAAGCCATTCTTTTCCAGCACAAGCGGAACGATTTTAGACAGCTTGTCCGCTTCCTCTCTATCCCCCTCTTCCCTCTCTAAAAAAACTGGTTCAGGATAATTATCCATCGCGTCCGCATGCTTATGCCATATGGCCGAAAAGAGAAAATTGGTCTGAGCGTCCCGCTCCTCATTGCGGGAAGAAATATATTCCCAATACTGACCGTTAAACCATCTCTCATTCTCCATTATAGCGCCGCTTTTCAGCGTCTTTTCGTTTTTATATAAATCCAGCTCTTTTAAAAGCAAATCCGCACGCGCCTTTTTCCCTTGTTCCGTCTCGTTTTCCCTTTTATTCCGCCTAAACAGGCCCATTTATATTCCTCCCATTCTGTAGCCGGATGTTTTCTCAGTTGTATATAAATTCAGAGGGTCAAACTCATCCCGCGCTATGCTTTGTTTAGTGCGCAAAGGCAATACCGGCCGGTACATGCACATATACCGCGTCTCGTCATATATATGGTCTTCTCCGTCCGTATCTATATCCTCAACATTTACGGAACTATATACCAGCGCCGGCATGGTGCGTATAAAATCCCGGCATGTATTAAAGACATATAACCGGGGCATATTGCTTTGGTCAAAGGCCAGCCGGTAATGCACCTGCATTTTTCCCGCAATCCGCTTATTATCCGCCTTTTCAAAGTAAATTCCCTTGCGCTCAAAAATTTTAGCCACGCTTCCGTCCGAGCCCCTGCTTTCATCAAAGACAGCCGGGTCAGCTATCCCGATAATACGTCGTCCCTGTTCATGCGCCTCCTCATAGTCCTTAATTATAGCCGCTACCGCTCCAGGCTCCAAGCGCACACCCTCATTGGGCGTTTTTGTCAATCCAGTAAATCTATCCTTAGGACTGCCGTATATTTCAGCGTATCGATATAATCTCCCCTCATCATCTTCAGCCCAATACCCAACAGAAAAAGGCCTTGAATATCCCCAGTCAAAAGAGCGGTATCTTTTCCAATGGTCGGGAATCTTAAACGGCTCAATAACATGAGTGCCTTTGCCGCTTATATATTCTTTGGGAATATCCCGCCATTCGGTAAAGACCTGCCCGTCGAACACATCCCAGTCGCCAGACAAAAGCGCCCTGCGCAAAGCTTCGGGCTTCTGTTCCAGCTCAAATATATATTCATCCCCTATGTGCGGGTTGTCTAAAACGGTCGCCGGTATATACTGCCTGGTAACAGTCCGGCTTTTCCCCAAAACTTCGCTGGTAATAACGCAGTCATATATTTTAAACGGCTCTTTGCCGTCTATAAACACGCTTTTAACCCAGCCATGCCCCACGCCTCCGGGGTTGGTCGTAGCGCGTATATATGGCTTAATTCCTAATTTTTTAGGAGCTCTTACGCGCGTCCGCAAATAATCATAAACAGGCTTATCAAAATGCGTCAGCTCATCAATATACAGCCGATGCATCTCAGCCCCTTGATATGTATACGCGTCCGCCAGATTGCGGCAATGCCTAAAATGCAAAGTTGAACCGTTAATTAAGCGCATGTCGTGCGTGGTTTTGTTAAACCGGCCTATTTCAGTCGGAATACTTAGAATTGCCTCCCGTATCAGCGTATCCCGCAATTCCGGGTAAGTGCGCCGAAACAGGTACGCACTCACATTCTCATGCTCTAGCGCGTCAATAAACGCCTCCATTACTATTGCTTTGCTCTTTCCTCCGCCCGCAGCGCCGCCGTACAGAACCTCATAAGCCGGGGAAGAATGAAAAAGCGCCTGTTTAGGCGTAGGTGTATAATCAATCGTTATGCACATCTAAACATCCTCGTTCTGCGGCCGCGGAATATTATGAACAATCTTTAAGTTTATGCTGTTATTCTCCGCGTCCTCTCCAATTAACGTCCTCAGCTCCTTAAACGCCTGAACATCCCCCAGCTTCGCTCTTGAAAAAAGGCCCACGACTAAAAGCAGGCTATTATCTATATCCTCCTCAGAAAATCCAGCCTTAATAAGCTCGGCTTTATCCTTATCACCAGGAGGCATATTCAAGAGAATTTCCATGCTTTCCTTAAGCGCTTTTCGCCTACGCCTTGCTTCCCCGCTGGCCTTGCCTCCGCGCCGCCCTTTTTCTCGCGCTTCCTCCGAGGTAGGACGCTTTAAATTCTGCTCATTCATTTTTTCACCTCCGCCTTATATATTTATCGCTGCCGGCCCCCGCCCCAGCCTTTTTAACCTTTTGCGCAGCGGCTTTTCCCTT
>URIR01000040.1 GCA_900547955.1 uncultured Eubacteriales bacterium
AGGAGCTAATTGATACGCAGAGCGAGCTGAAAAGCGTAACTGCGGAGCGGGATGAATTAAAGGATAAGCTGGAGCAGATTAAGAGAATTGCGGGGGCGTAATTGCAACTGAAAACGTATTGAGCGGAGGGAGCTAGGCTCCCTCCTTTAATTTATGGAGGCATATATGAAACCATATAACATTATAAAGCCATACGATGAGACAAAAACAAATAACAGGCTCTCTAATTCTGATATGTTTAAAATTTGGTCTGGCGGTTATAGGCTGCCGACCAAAAACGACGAAGAAAGGAGCTACAAAGACGCGCTTGTAAACGACCCCCGAAAGGTAGCTGAGGCCGCAGATTCAGCCAAATGGGCGGCGGCAGGTGCAGCTGGGGCGGCGCAGGGCGCTTTAGGAGGCTTAGGCGGGAATAGTCCTAGCAATACTAATTCAGCCAATAAATATGATGCATTATATACGGGGAATAGCTTTAAAGATTGGTATAAGACGCATTATGGCAGCAATTATACTGGTCAAAGCTATTCACGGCCTGAGGGAATGAATGATTTGGATTGGGATATCGGCAGGACGCTATATGACGCTTATCAAAGAGAACAGGCTTTGACTGATGATTATAATAAAAAAACAAATTATTATAAGCAAATGTACAATTCTCAGCAGAGCGCTGCTGAAGAGGCATATAATAATTATCTTCAGAATATTGAACAAGCGTATAAAGCCTCGGTCGGCAGCCTTGATAACGACAGAAGCAGCTCTCAGCAGGCGGCCAGCATAATGCTAGATAAAGCAATGAAATACCTTCCTGAGCAGTTGAAGGCTCAGGGATTAGGCGGTCTGGGCGTTAGCTCTTCCGCTATGCTGGAGGCGAATAATAACTATATAAACCAGCTTGGCTCTATAATGGAGCTGTATAATCAAAATAAAGGAGCCTTAGATTTAGGACATAGCAATGATTTACAGGAGCTTGCTAATGGAAAGCTTGACAGCGATACGCAAAGATATAATCAGTATATATCCAGCTTGATGAGCCTTGAGGACGCGTATAACGCCAATATGCTCTCGAACAATACGCAGTCATCCAATAATGTAACTGATTTGCTCAATAATTACCGTGAGCTGGAAAGAGAAGAACAGGACCGCGAGTATGCTGCGCAGGACCAAACAGCCAACAATGCGTTATTTGTTCTTGAGAGCATGCGGGAGAATCCCAATTATACAGATGAAAATGGGAATCTGACCAAGGACGGCTATAAACGGATGTCTGATTATTTTGCTTCAATCAGCAGCGCTCTGGATGAGCCTACAAAGAAAATGCTTAAAAACTATCTCCAGGGATGGGCTCCTGACACAACGTCGAGCGGCAGCGGAATCAAGGATTCTTCGGGGAAGGAAATAACAGATTACACAGTATCTAATATAATTACCGTTGGCCGTAATGATAGGGAAATTCTCTACACCGGCAACATTGCGGACTCCGGCGATGCTAAAAACAGTTGGGATAGTGAGGGTAAGGCCATATGGGTAGCTGATGACGGAGACGGCAATACCGGTATATACGAATTGGGCAAACAAGTAAGTGCTGCCGGAGAGAAATACAAAGCAATTGTTAATTATATAACCCATGCCAAGGCCTTCTTAGGGGCTAAAAGGGGAACTCCTGAAAGAGGAGATGCGGTCATGTATGATGGAGAACTGTATATATTTGGTGATGGCGGTAAGCTTTTTAAGGTCACAGGCGGCGCAGGCGATTCTTTGGATAAGTTTAAATCTTATTTGTATGAAAATTAAGCAGCTTTGGAGGAGGAAGCGCTATGGCGATAAATTATACGTCTCCGTATGAGAGAAGAGCGCGCGCTCAGGCTATAAGGGCGGAACGGGAATCCCGGCGTGCAATATATAATAACCGGCTTAATCCAACAAGTACTCCGCAGGCAGTACAAAGGACAGTACAAAACGCACCCCAAAAAACAAAAGCAGGGGCAGAAAACAAGGAGGAGGCCAACCCGCTTGTTAGAACACTTGCAACGGCGGGAGACGTTGTTGGAAACGTATTTACGGGAGCGGCCAAAGGAATAGAGGGTGTTGCCGACTTTCTTCTAAGCGCAGTCGGCGCGGTCGGCGGGATTTTCAGCAGCGATTTTCAGGAAGGGATTAAGGATATAGTCGCTTATGACGCGGCGCAGGAATGGTTCGGCAAGCCTCTTAACGAGCTTACAAGCGATTCATATTTGACACAAGGCGGTTTTGTTGAAAATGTAGCCAGCGGAATAGGCCAAATGCTGCCTGCGGTTGCGGCTGCAATTCCTACGGGCGGTTCAAGCCTCGCCAGCCTGGGTACTATGGCGGTATCTGCGGCCGGTTCAGGCACCGAAAGCGCGTTTCAGGACGGCGCGGATTATTATGCCGGTTTAGGCTACGGCGTTGCCAGCGGCGCGGTAGAGGCTGCTACGGAAAAAATGTTCGGCGGCGCTACAAAAGCAATTTTTGGCAAGGGAGTATTGGACGGAGGAAAGGCAGTTGCCAGTACAGGGATAAAGCGAATTGCGAAAGACGCGTTTGAGGAAGGCGTGGAAGAAGTTGCGTCCGAGCTTGTGAATCCTGCCCTTAAAGGTATATATAAAGGGGACGAGGCTTTTAAAGAATATACTCAGGGAGATTATTGGAAGGGCGTTCTAGAGGCCGGAGGAGTAGGCGCGGCGACGTCTCTCGCTTATACCGGGACAGTTGGGAATATCCTTTCAAAGAAGGGCAAAGCGCTCTCAAATAGAGAAACAGATATAAACGACAGCTTGGAAGCTATAGGACGGCAGAAAAGAGCGGCCGAACAGCTTTTCGCTGAGAACGCTTTAACCGAAGCCAATGAAAGAAAAATCTCTGCTAATATTAGAAAAAATTATGAGAATATTCAGAGAGCACTTACAAAATCCAAGCCCGAAAAACGCGCTGAACTGATAGAAGAATTTAGTCTTGGTTCGGCTTTTGACAGCAACGGCTATATAAAATCGGATTTTGCGGCTACGCTTGGACTGGATGGAAATAATGCGGGCGCGGATACGCGCTATTATTCTCCTTCTCTGCGGGGCCAGGAGGAATATATTAATCAGCGCCTGGAAGGGCTTGGAACCCGGATATACGTTGGCGAGCTTACCCAGGAGGAGCAGGCGAGATATGATAAGCTTAAAAAGGTGCAGAATGCTTTAAGTCAAAAGGGCTTAATAAGCTCGAAACTGGTATTGGCCGAGCCTTCGGAGGAGTTTGACGCATTTGCGTTTGACGATGTAATAGTCATAGGCAAGGACGCGCTGGAAAGCGACGCCTGGCAGCAAAAAATACTTCATGAAACCGTGCATTTTACAGAGCAGACTAAGGAATGGAAGGATTTTGCGGCCTTTATTCTGAATGAAACGGATACGGACGCCGTAATACAGTCTGTTTTGGATAGAGGGTATGGAGACGTTACTCAGGAGGACGCGGACGCTGTGCGCGCCGCTATAGCTCAGGGAAATTTGGATTTTGACAATTTTACTCAGGGCCAAATGATATTAGTTAGCGAGGCGGTGGCGTTTCAAAGTGAAGCAATGTTGGGCAACCAAACAATGCTTGAAAAGCTGGCCAGCACTAAAACCAGCCTTGCGCACCGCATACTTGAACGCATACGGCATTTTATTCAGGTTATACGCGCCAGCTCTCCTGAAGAAAAAAAGCTTATTAATACGCTGGACAATGCGCGCCGTTTGCTGGAAAAGGCTTTGAACAAAGCGGGCAGCTTTTATGCTTCGGAAATTTCTGCCGCTATGCGTTCGGGGGTTGCGGAGAACGTCCATTCAGAGTATAATGAAGACGTTGAAAACAGTCAATTTTCAAGGAAAAAAGCTTCGTATATTGCGTATAACAAGATTGGCGCAGAAGATGTATCTTATGTCAGAGAAAAGCTAAACGAGCTTTATTCTGGAATTGACGATGGCGTAGCGGACGGAATCGCCGTAGAAAAAGGAACAACGGTATATATCGTTGATTCGGGAAAAGAAAACGGCGAGATAAGCTTTGGATTCCGAGCAAAAAGGATTATATCCAACAATGTTAGAAGAAAAGAACAGATAAGGAGGATAAATAACGATGCAATCTCAAGGGGATTTCTTTCTGATGGACTTTCTTCAAGACTTGGGAGTGAGCCAGCTGAACATATTGGACGCGATATGCGACGAGAATTACGAGAAGAGTCTTCAACTGGTACAGGAAAATCCCAACATAACCAAAGCGGAATTTCTCGAACAAATGGGGATAGAGGAAGAGGACTATTAGATAACGAGAACGGCAGTACAGGCAAATATGGACGCGACCGAGAACTAAATTTTGAACAAAATGCCGGAGATAGCGAGCGAATAAGGTTTTCCCGCAAAAAGAGCTTTTCGGAGCAGGTAGATGACGTCCTGAACGGCGCGGATACGAACAGCACGCACTTAATGCTGAGTGAAACGCCTGAAATATTGCAGCAGGCCGGGCTTCCTAAGCTGCCTATCCTTATGACGGCAAGGCATCTTAAAACAATAACCCAAAGCTCGGGCAAGGATAAGGCTAATTACCACGGATTAGGAACAGAGATTGTTAAAAAGCTGCCTCAGCTTATTTCAGAGCCTGTTATATTAGCGGACAGCCTTACCAGGGGGGATAGCATTGTCGTTATTACTGAAGCTGTCGATTCGGAAAACAGGCCGGTTATTGCGGCAATACTGCTTGACGGTAAAGGGCGGCTTGAAGAAAAACATATAAATGCTAATATAATGACAAGCGCTTATGGTAAGGATAACTTTCAATCGTTTCTGAACAGTTTAGCCAAGGCTGATGCCGTTTTTTACTGGGATAAAAAGAAGAGCCAAGAGATGTTGGTGAGCCTTGGGCTCCAATTGCCCAACGCTATAACAAATCTTGACTCCAATACTATTATACGCAAAACCAGAGCGAATGTCAATACCTCGGCTAATGAAGAAATAAAGTTCTCCCGCAAAAAAAACCAACGCTATCAGCAGCTTTCTCCTGGCCAGCTTAAGCGGGTTATAGCCAATAATACAAGGCGCAGGGTATATTCAAAAGCGGACGCGCAAACGGTGGTCAATAATATTCTCAATAATTATATGGATTTCGGGGACAAGCTGGGGGATATTTCGGGGAAAACCAAAGCGGAAGTTACAAACATGCTGTGGGAGAGCCTTAATTCGCTGGACGAAGGAAGGCGCGCCGGTTTTGCGTTGGATGTGGCCGACTATATAATTAATGAAGCTACTCTGGACGATTTGCTGCGCGACCAGGATTTAAGCGAGCATGCTTACATTGCAGATACTCTTAAGCCATATTTGCATACGCTGGATTTATCTTCGCTTAGAGCCGAAATAAAGAACCGCTATGACGGAGACAACAGCATTTATTTGCGCTGGGCTAAGCCTAACGGGGAAAGGGGGATATCTGTCGATACAGCGGCAATGGAGCTTGCTGGAAACGGGATAAATATAGCGAATTACAACCCGGCGGATATTCTTTTTGAACTGGACGATATGTATAGAAAATCCAGTAAAGCGCTTTCGTCTAACGTTAAGAGCTTTTTAGCGGATAGCTTAGACGGCAAAGCCAGAGAACGGCTGCGGCAGGATATAGCCAGGGAGGTGTTGCGCGGCTTTGAGTATACCGGTAAAGCTTCCAAGCTGGACGGTATTATCGGTAAATACGAACAGGAGATAAAAAAGTGGCAGAGAAGGTATTACGATGAAAAGGAGAGGAATAATGCTGTCAATCGCGTGATTGATTCCGTACAAAAGCTTCAGGACTTTAAAAAAGGTACGTTTGTAAATGCTTCGCAGTATAAGAGCGATATATTTAAAGGTTCTATAGAAAAGCTGACGCGGATAAAAAATCGCGGAAATTTAAACCAAAGCGGAACCAGGCGGATTATGGCGGGGATTAAAGAGTGGTACGCAAAGGATAATCCTATGCTGGAGGGAGAGGCGTATTCAGAGGAGATAGCTCAAATGCTGAGTGATATTGCGTCTAATGAAAAGCCTTTTACTGCGGAAGAATTTCAGATAATAAGCGAGTTGGAGAAGGCGTCGGGATTGAATAGCTATGCAGAGCTTAGAGACTGGTATACAAAATCCCGTCTGAAGGAAAAGTATAATCCTGAAGTAAAAAGACTGTTGAAGGACGCGGCAAATGAAAAGGTTTTTACTATTGCGGAGCTGCGCAATCTGGCTAACGTGACAGATTATTTCAGGCATTTTGCCGAGACGTATAATAAGATATGGCAAAATGGCAAATGGATTGATGCTAAACCTGTTGCGGAAAAGCACATAAAGCTTCTTCAGGAAAATCAAAAAATAAAAATAGGCTGGATGAATAAGGTAAGCGGCTCGTCATATGCACGAGCCTTTTATGACCCTGCGGCATTGGCAAGGCGCGCTGATTTATATGAAGACGGCTTTTATACTCAGTCCCTTATTTCCTTTAGAAGGGGCGCGGCAAAAGCGGCTATAGACGAAATGGAAATCCTGGAGCCTTTAGAGGGGTTTAAGAAGCGCAATAAAAAGTATTTTAAGGCTCTGGACAAGCGAACTGTTCAATATAATGGCCAGGAAATTCCCGCACACAAAGCAATGATGCTTTATTTAACGCTGGGGAGAGAACAGGCGCAGGGCGGTTTGGCGGCGTCTGGATTTAGTTTTGAACAGAACGATAAGACCATGCGTATAGACGGTTTTGCGCCTGAGGGAAATTTACGGGGCGAAGCGCTTAGCAAGCGGGCGGCAGAAGTACAGCAGACGATTTATGAGCAGTTTAATCAGACGGACAAAGAATTTGTTGCCATAGCCAGAGAAATATTTAATAAGCAATGCCGCGATAAAAAGATAGCGGCTGATAAATTGATTAAGGGCTTCAGCAACATTGTGAGCGGAGAGTACGCGCCTATACGCCGGTCAAATATAGCCCGCAAACTGGAAACAGATTCCTGGAAATCCGAATGGGACAGCGTAAGCGACGCTTCATTTAATAAGGATACTGTCCAGGGAGCAAAAGGCGAGCTGCTTATAGAGGACTTGGAGACGGTTGTATACAGGCATGTGAAGGGCATTGCCCTGTATGCAAATTTAGCGCCGGTTTTAGAGAATTATAATCGGCTTTTAAATATAAATATAAGCGGCAATCCGAATAAACCTATCAGCATAGCCACAGAGAGCAGAAACGTTTGGAAGGAAGGACAGCGATATTTTGAGCAGCTTCTTAACGATATAAAAGGGATACCTGCTTCAGTTGGCGCCGGGTTGGGTATTTTCAGACAGCTTCGCAGCGGATATGCTTTATCTGTATTGGGAGCTAATCCTAAAGTTTGGGTTACGCAGCTTACATCCTTTGCGGCAGCGACAAGCATATTGGATACAGATTCGATAGTACGCGGATTGAAGGTAAATAGTTCGGACGTGGATAAGTACTGCCCATTAGCTAAGCTTCGCAATAATGATAATACTGCCGCAGCGGCACAGGGCGTGTTGGAAAAGGCGGGCAAAATAGGCAACGTTCTTATGACGCCTATAGGAAAAGTTGACCGATTCGTTATTAAAAGATTGTTCGGCGCGTGCCAGGTGCAGATACAGAAGAGCAGCGGGCTGAAAATTGGGACGGAGCAGAACAAAATAAAGGCAGGGGAGCTTCTGGAAGAGGTTATTTTTGAAACCCAGCAGAACGCTCTTGCAACTGAACGCTCTGCGGCCATGCGTTCGGGAAGCGAGTTGATGAAAACCTTTACTATGTTTTCCTCAGACGCGATGAAAACCATTGGCCGCGCTATAGACGGTATAGGGGAATTAACGGTATTAAAGCAGAGGCGCAGGCTTGCGACAGACCCGCAAGAAATAGAATACCTAGACAAGCGGATAAAGCAAGCGCGGAAAAAAGCTCGTAAGGGCGTTACTGCGTTAGTTACTTCTTCTATATTCATGGCGCTCATAGCTCAGTTATTCCGTTTCATATATAATAAGGATGATGAGGATGATAATGTAATAGAAAACATGGCGGTGGACGCCGTAGGCAATCTTTTAGGCGGCTTGCCAATAATAAAGGATGTGTATGCGCGGTTTACCGAGGGATACGACCTGGACAGCTACGCTTATTCTACCATTAATAATCTTATGGACAGCGCGATGGGTATATTTAATGCAACGGGCGATATTATCTCAGGTAAGGTCGATGCTAAAGAAACTGCTAGAAATGTAAGAAATGTTCTTTATTCGGCAGGGCAATTATTTGGTATTCCCGTTAAAAACATGTATAATACGGCTTATGGACTTACTAAAAGATTCAGTCCGTCAAGCGCTTACAGTATTGATAATATGTTTTATGACAAATCCTATGCTTCAGATTTGGCTAAAGCAGTAGAGGCGGAGGATGACGATATGATAGCCACTATTGCCGGTATTATGCTTAATGAAAATGTAGGTGAAGTAACATCATCCTCTGTTCGCCAGGAACTGAATAGGCTTATAAAGGCAGGACATGACGTGCTGCCACGAAGCGTAGGAAATTCTATTATATATGACGGTGAAGAGCTTGCTTTAAATAATGCGCAGCAGCGGGAATTTAAGCAGACTTATTCTCAAGCAAATGAAACGGCGGCCGAGCTGATTCAACTATCGCAATATAAAGAAGCTTCAGAGGAAGTAAAGGCAAAAGCGGTTAATTTTATCTACGACGTTTATTATGACCGTGCGCTTGAAAAGATTCTGGGCGTAGAGCTGGACGATAAGTCTGTGCTATTTTCTAAATCTATGGATACGGCAAAGCTGGCAATTATATTAATGACAGCTAAATCCTTAACCGCTGATAAAGATGAAAATGGAAAAAGTATAAGCGGCACAAAAAAGACTAAGATTCAATCATATGTTAATTCCTTAAAACTAAATGCTGCGCAGAAATATATGATTATGGGCTACTTGGGATATAGTAATGAGAACGGCTCTTCACAGGTTAAAACATATATGCAAAGTCTGCCGTTGTCTAAAACCCAAAAAGAACAATTATATGCTTACAGCGGATATAATAATGGGGGCTGATAGTTGAATAATTAATGTAAGCGTGATATAATAGCTACTGAGAAAGGCAGTAAATGAGGCGGTTAGCACTCCCCAGAGGAGCTTATAGCTCCTGGAAAGGGGGTGATGGCGTGGAGTACATAGCGTTAATATTAATTTTGTTATTATTATTGCTTGAATCTCTAAAAACGCGAAAAAAATAACCGCCCCCGGCCAAGGCAAGCGGTTATTTTTATAACCCTATTGATTGGCTAACCGTTTCATACGGACTGCCTTTCTTTTTATATTATATTCATCTTCTCCATAAAAGTCAAGAGAGAGGACTTTATTTTATGAAAATATCTGTTTTTTCCGTAGCCAAATATGTGGCTGGAAAATGTGCGCCTATAACTACCATGAAGTTTCAGAAACTGGTTTATTATTGTCAGGCTTGGGCTTTGGCATGGGATGAACAGCCTCTATTTGAGGAAGATTTTGAGGCTTGGGCAAATGGGCCTGTTTGCCCGGTTTTGTTTAAGGAACATAAAGGTAAATTTATTATAGATAAGGATTTTTTAGAGAATGTAACTGTTTCAATGGATTTTACGCAAGCACAAATTGAAACTATGGATTCGGTTCTCAATACCTACGGAGACAAGGAGCCGTTCTGGCTTAGCGAGCTTACTCATAAAGAGCGTCCTTGGAAAGAAGCAAGAGACGGGTTAGAGATGGGGGAGCCGTGTGCGAATATAATCAGCAAGGAATCTATGCAGGAGTATTATGGAGGATTAGAGGAAAGTGAGTAAATTAAATGATAGATTAAGTATAATATATGAAATAGCTAAACGAAAAAGCGGCCTGGGGAAAACGGCTATGATGAAATATTTATACATTTTACAGACAGTTTATAATGTGCCGTTAGGATATAATTTTGGATTGTATACTTATGGACCGTTTGCTACTGAAGTACTTGATGATTTGGATTATGCCGACGCTAATAAAATCATAATTATGGAAACTGCTGAAACTGCTGTAGGTGCGGGATATAGCATTCAGCCTAGTCAGGGATATGAGGATAATGAAGGCTTCACTAATAAATATAATAAACAATTAGATAAAATGCTAGGAATTTTTGAAGATGACTGTGCTAAGGATTTGGAATTGTCGGCAACAATAATATATATGTACAGGAATGCTAAAAGGAATGGGTGGCGTACTGATGAAGATAATATTGTAAGCGATGTTTATGATGTGAAACCTTATTTTAAAAAGAAAGTTATAAAGGACGAATTTGAAAGGCTTAATGAATCCGGGGTATTTCATAGTTTATAAAAGCTGATATAAAAAGCTTATCTAGTATAAAAATGCAACACGAAATGCAACACGATTTTTTAAAATATGCGATATATTGGGGTATTTAAGGATAATATGTGGGGTTCGAGTCCCTTTATCCCCACCAAATTAAAAACGCTGCTTTTTTGAGCGGCACTCATAAGATAGTATTAGATTGTTTTCGGGAAACGGCATAGCCTCGGCTATGCCGTTTTTCTGTTTTGCAGGCCATTCAACAAGGACGCGGGGAGTATTCCCACAAGGTCATAGGAAATGTCTATCTGTTGTTCCTCATAACCATTTGACTTGTTGTCCGACGCGTGAACATATACTGCCTTTACCATGTCGTTTAAGATAGTAGGCGTCAGCTCGTCCAAGTTAAGATATTTCCTTACTTTGCCGATAAACCTGTTAATGTTCTCTGCCTGTTCCTCCTGTTTTGTAATTTTTTTCATTCAGACGCAACAGCTTTTCCCGCAGCTTTTCCTGCTCCTGTTCGTAATCGTCAGAGAGCATTTGAAATCTGCTGTCAGATAGTTTCTCGTTAGCGTTATCTTCGTAAATACGTTTGAAAAGACGGTCAAGTTCTTCTATCTGCCGTTCCGCTTGTGTTCCCTGCCGCCGCTTTGCCGCAAGTTCTTTCTTTACTTCGGCTTTCTGCTTCGCTCCCATAGCTTTCCTAAGCCGTTCTTCATGGTTGGCTACACAGGAAATCACAGGCCGCAGATGTGCAAGCACACCCTGTTCCAGTACAACGGGGCGGATAAAATGCGTCGCGCAAACTTCTTTCCCTTTTAGCCTTGAAGTGGAGCAGACAAAGCGGTCTTGTCTTGCTTCAAAGTTCCTGTTTGTGCAGTAATTACAGCTTTTCGCCGCAATCGGCACAGCGCACAATGCTGGAAAATATATTTGTTTTATCCGTCCTTGCCGGGCGGCGTTTGTTCTTCCGTAATTCCTGCACCCGTTTCCATGTGTCAGCGTCAATGGTTGCTTCGTGAGTATTTTCAAACACAAGCCATTTTTCCTTTGGATTGTAGCAGGCAGGTCTTTTTGCTCTTGTAGGACTGCTTGTAGGTCCTGAAGTTTACCGTATGCCCTTGATATTCCGGTCATTCTAAAATATCGGCCATGGGGTCGCTCGTCTTTTCCAAAGATAAAGTTACGCAGCAAGCATAGAAAATGGGTACCCTTTACGTAAAATGCGTTGCATTATGCTTGTTGGGAAGCTTCCCAACCCCTTTGCTTTCCCTTGCTTAATGTCCCGATTGAAAAACGGTATTTGTTGCATTTTGCCCCTCGCTTTATATGACGGAATATGCAGCAGTTTTGCCAAAGTTTTTTTATCTTTATTATAAAATTTTTGTGTTGACTTTTACATAATTTTATAATATTATATTAAAAATAAATTTCCGCCGGGAAACGCTTATTTTTGCTCCGTTAGGCCATTGCAGGAGTAAAAATAAGCGTTTTGTTTTTGTAACATGCGGTAAGCTAAAAATGGATAGGGATGAATAAGAAATGAAGTGATTGAATTTGTAAAAAGAAGCGACAAGGATAGTAATTGAATATGAAGATAAAATCAGCCCGCCGGGGTTCAATTTTATTGTGTAGTAGGCCAGCGTTACACATACGCTGGCCTTTTTGATTGATAGGGAGATGATACTATGTGGATACTTTTAGGAACAGTCATAACAACCAGCTTTTTTGACAGCTTGAATCCTTCCGCTATTGCAGAGCAAATTCTGTTACAGGCTATGGTAAAAAATAAAAGACACATCTGGTTTTTTATTTTGGGAATCGGGACAGCAAATCTTGCATTAGGGCTGGCAATTTATTACGGCATTGCTACATGGGTTTCAAAACTGCTTTCCAAAGCCATTGAACTTTATCCAGGGTATGTATATGGTGCCGCGCTGGGCGCAGGTGCACTTTGCTTATTGTTGGGAATACGTTTTATTGTCAGAGCCAAACTCAATGCGAAAAATAATAGCGAAGAAACAAGCGAAATAAAAAATCCCGCGCAGCTTTCTCCTGTATCTTTATTTTTCTTAGGTGCGGCTTTTTGCGCCGTCGAATTGACAAGCGCATTCCCTTATTTCGGCTTTTTAGCCATATTAACAACATATAATTTAGTATTTCCACTTGTCATAGTTTTCATAATGATATACAATTTCATGTATATACTGCCGCTTATTCTAATTTATTTCGCATACAACAAACTGCAAGGAACTTCTGCTATTAAAAAGATAGAGAGTGTTTTAAGCAAAGTTTCGGCATACGTTGTCCCTGTTGTAGTAACTTTGTTGGGCGCTTTTTTGCTTTATTACGGAATATATTCGTTAGTCTGAAGGAAAACAAGTATCTTTTGAGTATCTCAAAGAAATAGACCCTGATTCCTGTACAGATGAATATTTTGTTATTCAAGAGGTACCTGCCGCATTTATTGTTCAAGGAAAAAAGGCGATTATAGAAAACGAAGCGTTGGCAACCGCTTTGCTCCGCTTGACGGAAAAGCGGAGGGAAGTTTTGCTTCTGCGTTTTTACTTGGGTTATAATGACGCGGAAATCGGAATGTTCGGACGTTGCAGAAGAACAATCAACCGCAGGAATCATATCGCCCCGTTATAACGCCCTTAGAGCGTTATTTTAAGAGAACAAAGAGGGATGGCGGCCGCCGTCCCTCTAAATTTTCTTATTTCACCGCGCTTTTACGGAGCTTTTATTTTTATGGATTACGGATATTATAGCTTTAATTTATTTTACAGCGCTGATAATTCACGATTCGCTTTAATTACTGGTTGGACAGTTCAGCATTTAGGGCTCTTTGACCGGGTGAACAGCTTTTATTCAATAAAATTACAAATTTAGGCTTGCTTTTTGCAGAATCAATGATATAATAAAAAACCGGTAAAATAAAAGATTTTATTGTCTAGACAATACAATCAAAGTACAATGAGTTTTTGCATAAATGCCCGCCGCGTCCGCTTTGCTGCGCGGTCTTTAAAATACGCCCGGTATGTATTCAATCACAAGCCGCGCGGCTGTCAACGGACTCTTAAGCAAAAATCTCCGACCGCAGAGAAAAAGGAATTTTCCGGTTCTGCAAGGCGGCAGGACGCAGAAATACCGGGCGTATTTCAAGAACGACAACACAGCAAAACCGAACAATTCACACTCCCGGCGGCGCATTGCACTCTGATTGTATTGTCTACCCTTTGCGTCAGCAGCAAAAATAATTTCAAATGCTTATTTTCGTCGCAGACGCATTAAAACGCTCGGCACTCTACCCTTCAGCAGTTATTTTAAAGCTGAAAAATACAAAGCACCCATTCGTGCCAGTATGCAGAGCTTTGAAAGCACAAAGCAGCGCGCTGCCATGAATAACCGCTAATACTATATTGAAGAGCGCTTATTCCTCAGAATTATATTTTTCCAGAATAAGCCTTGCTATTTTCTCCCGCATTTCAGTTTTAATAGGATGAGCTATATCCTTAAAATCTCCTTCGGCCGCTTTCCGGCTGGGCATGGCAATAAACAGTCCATGCTCGCCCTCTATTATCTTAATGTCATGCACAACGAAAGCATCGTCAAAGGTTATGGAAGCAATACCCCTCAATTTCCCATCCGCTGCAATTTTGCGAACTCTAACATCAGTAATGTCCAAGCTCATTTCCTCCCAAAAAGATAATATAGCTTACGCTTGTTTTAATTCTATCAATAATGCGGGCAAAAATCAAGAGGATAATGAAGTTTTTTTAAATTTTCTTTAAAAAATTTCCCCATATAACCTCTTATTTACCCTATTTGACCCTTTTAAAAAGATACTTTTAAAACATGCGTTAAATTTTCTCAAACATATTCAGCACACCCTGCTTAAGCACATGTTGATATATCTGCTCAGGGTCTGTTAAATACAGATTATTGGCTTTCATATGCTCAAACAGCTCGCCGCCCGAAAAGGTAAAGCGCGACGAAGGATTGAGCCGTCTTTGAACGTCCGAATAAATTATGCCCTCTCCCGCAGCCAAGGTATCGGGAATGGCTTCGGGCGTTTTGCCTCTAAGCAGGCGCACGGCGTTATATCCCGCAAGAGTGCCGGTAGCTATAGCTTCAGTATGTCCCACCAGAGGCCCCGCCTTCTCTCCGGCGAAAAACAAATTATCTACACATTCTGATTTCATAAAATTATCCCTGGGCGCCATTGCGGTAAAACGGACTGAATTGCCCTTGCCTCCTGCAATAGGGTCAGCATAAGCCGCCCGCTCAAAGCCAGGTATTCTGCGCAATTCCTCCAACGGAAAAAAAGGCGTCATTAATTTTGCATGTCCGTTATCCAACAATACCGCGTTATCCTTATATTCCCTGAGCGCGTACTGCCGGCAGGCTTTATAGGAAAGCAGGTCGTGCTGCAATGATTCCGGTATAGCTACTACAGCCTTGCCCTGCTCTTCAAGAGCCTTTATCAAGCTCTCCGAAAGGGATTCCTTGACCAGCTCGCATGAACCGCTGTAAGCGCCTATTCCGTCCTGTCTTATATTAGCATACTCTAGAATCCCCATATCGGCGCATATGCTTCTTCTGCCCCCGAAGGCAGGACACCTTAAAACGCACATAGCGCATCCTGAGCCGTATTTTGCACAGCTGGCAGGAGGCCCGGCGGTACCGGTAGCGTCAATATAAAAATCCGCCTTATAATTTTTCCCCTCATCGTCATAAATACTGTCCACCCTGCTATCTTTTGCGCACGCGCCTTTTATACGCACGCTCAAGCGCACCTCTACCCCGTTTTCCTCCAGAAAAGGCTTTATTTTCGGCGGAAGCGCTAAAACGTCGTAAAGGCTGGCATGCTCGTGCCCGGGAAAGCTTATATTTTTATGCCGCAGATTTTGGTCAATAAGTTTAAACAGCCTGCCTCCGCCTAAACAAATCATCTCCTCAGCAACTGTAAACCGGCCGTTATTGCGCATAATCCCGCCTACCAGCCCGGTTCCCAGAAGCGAATCTGTACGCTCTAAAAGCAGCGTCCTGGCTTTAAGAGACGCGGCCTCGAGCGCGGCCGCTACGCCTCCCCAGCCTCCGCCTATAACTATTACATCCATAATTATTTCTCCTGCTTGCTAATAAACAATATTTTTGCAGCCGGCAAAAGGTTATGCACTTTATCAGCGCCCGCTCTGACTGCCGGTACTATTAAATAATATATGCTTTAAATTAACATTAATATGCAAGGTATAATGTGGTCAAAAAGTTGAATGGCGTTTCTGCACAGCCTTGCGCCCTCTTGCCGGGCTTAAATAAGCCCTCTGGCCTAACGGCCCGCCCTTTACTTCAAATATTCCAAGCCTCCTGTCATAAATTCCTCGGCAGCCTGCGCTATTTCTTCAGCCGAAGCCACCATGCCCTCGTCCAGCCATTTCTGCAGCAGGCCTATACAGCCCATACTTGCAAAAGCATAATAATATTCTAATTTTTTAGGAGAAGCCTTTTCAAAATATTTAGCATAGCCCTCCATACAGGTCTGCCGGCCTATATTAAGAAGCTTAAGCAGAAATAATTTATCACCGTAAGGGCCCAGCGTAACAATGCACAAATCTGAATTATCCTTTATAAATTGGAATATGCCTGCGGTGACTTTTACGGGATTAAGACCGTTTTCTCCCAGAAGCGGCTTCATAGCTTCCTTAAAATGCTTAAGCGCCTCTTCCTCTATACTGTCGCGGAGGTCGTATAAATCCTTATAATGAGTATAAAACGTTCCTCTGTTTATTCCCGCTTCTTCACATAATTCCTTAACTGAAATACTCTGAATAGGCTTCAAGCTAAGCAGTTTGGTAAAGCTCTTGCGGATAAGCATTCGGGTGACCCGTGTGCGATGGTCATTTGTAAACTTTTTAATAATAACCGTCTCCTTTCAACAGCCTATGTACAAACTGTTCGTTTATTAATAGAATAGCCACTAGATGTTAATTGTATTTTCTTCTGTAAATGATTATAATACAAGTGTAGAAGAAAATCAACACCATGTTGTTTACATTCATCCAAGGAGGGATGCTGAATGAAAAAATTATATATAATTACCGGCGCTGCCGGTCATTTGGGAAGCACGATAATAAAGCTTTTGGAAAGCAGAAACCAACAGGTGCGCGGTCTTATTTTGCCCTCTGAAAGCGCTGAGAATACCAAAAATACAACTTACTATAAAGGAGACGTGACTCAGCCTGATTCTATGCGGCCTTTATTTGAAAATACTGGCAGCAGTAAGCTTATACTTATTCATACTGCCGGAATTATCGATATATCAGGAGAGCTTACTCCAAAAATGTACGATGTCAACGTAAACGGAACAAAAAACGTACTCAAGCTCTGTACTCAATATAATGTCAGCCGTATGGTATATGTCAGCTCCGTACATGCCCTGCCTGAAAAAAGCCGAGGACTGGTTATAACCGAAACAGATGACTTTTCACCCGACACCGTAACGGGCGGATACGCCAAAACCAAGGCTCTGGCAACGCAGGCCGTCCTCTTTGCCGCTGAAAACGGACTGGACGCAGTAGTAGTTCATCCTTCGGGCATTCTCGGGCCATATGACGACGCTCACAATCATATGGTGCAAATGATTAGAGATTACGTTTCAGGCAAGCTTCCAGCATGCGTTAAGGGCGGATATGATTTTGTAGACGTGCGCGATGTAGCTGAGGGCTGCCTGGCTGCCGCGGAAAAGGGAAGGCGCGGCGGCTGTTACATTCTCTCTAACAGGCATTACGATGTAAAAGAAGTGCTTTCAATGGCCAAAAGCATAGGAGGGGGACACAGACTGCCGGTATTGCCTTTATGGATGGCCAAAGCGGTTTCCCCTTTTATCCGTTTGGACGCAAAACTAAAAAAGCGACGTCCCCTTTATACTTTATATTCTCTTGACACCCTTTGCAGCAACGACCGGTTTTCACACGATAAGGCCACAGCTGAACTGGGCTACAGACCCCGTGATTTATACGAAACGGTAAAAGATACTGTCCTTTGGTTACGCCGCCAAGGAATACTAAAGCTAAGAAAAAAAATTAAAAATAAAATATTAAAACAAATTTT
>URIR01000041.1 GCA_900547955.1 uncultured Eubacteriales bacterium
CATATTCTGTACCATTAGGGACAAAGGCCGAGCAGATATTGAGGAATACCCTTACTAAGAAACAGATGACTGAGCAGGAAACACAGTATTACAACAGCATGCCTGATGAGATAAAAATGCTGACCCGCGCCGAGGCCATAGAGCGGCTGGAGGAGCTTGACCAGTGGCTGGATGAGAATCAAAAGGAATTTTCCGAATATACCTCTGAGGAAAAAGCGCAGCTGAATGAGGCATATAATGAGCGGCTGGCCTGTAAATTATATATCGATTGCCTGGCTACGGGTTCCGAGCATGCTATAGGCCGGATTGATTCTACGCTTATATTATATGAGGGACGTATTGCGGAATTAGGCTATCTTATTGCCGATTATCCAGATCAGCAGAATCTTAAGAGTAAAAAAGCTATGATGGAATTTCTTGCTGATGTGCTTTATGACCTCAAGACCAAGGCTCAAAATGGCGATTATGACTATAATACTGTAATGAGAAACGTAAATTATATAGAGAATTATTTCAATTTCCGTAATGATGTTTTATATCTTGAGTCTGTTTCAGAGGAACTATTTGACGAATATGCCCGGCGGTATGACGCCGGAGAGGAATTAAAGTCAATATTAGGTTTTGGCTGAAGGCTTAAGCTGAATAGGGTTCTGAAAAAGGGAGGGGCGGAGGCCTCTCCTTTATTATTTGTCAAAGCGCATGCGTTTAGGTGTGGGAGTAATTTGCATCGCAGAGATATATGCTGCATTTGGTATCAGGATTTTTGCAAAGCGCGTAGACGGTAATTGAGCGGCTCTGAATTTTGGGAGGGAGATGCAGATAATAAGTATAGCAGCTTGAAGCGGCTGTTACGGGCGATTCCCAATGATTGACGGGGAAGGAGGGAGCGCGGTCGTCAAAGCCTATGTATTGGCCGTCTGAAAATGCGGCGCAATATACCTCTTCAGCGCCATGCATTTCTTCAACTGCTGCGGCAAGATAGCTGCCCGGCTTAAAGTCTGGAAGGGTTAAAATGATTTTCTGAGCGTATTTAAAGTCTGTGCGTGAATAATGCGCCAGCATATTGTTTGCGCTTGGAGCTTCGGGTTCCACGAGCCGGCCGTTCTTTATAATACGCACAGCATATATTCTGTCCATGGGATCAGCTAGCCTGAAATAACGCAGGGAGCCGTTTATGCCGTAGCTTGCCCGCCTTAGCCTGCCGCAGCATTGCTTTATGTTATGCACGGTATGCATTACGACAGGGGCGTAAAAGGTCTCTTCTAGAGTGATAATATTTTCAAGCTGTCCGCTTTGCCAGTTCTCAAGGTCAAGCGAATAATCGCATAATCTGGGCGCAGCTTGAGCGGGCACTTCGTATATCGGAGCCGCAGCTTCAAAATAATCAATTTCTATTGAATCGGCTTCCAGAATATTTTTTAAATCTATTCTAAGGCAGCCGCCATGCAGCCGCGTGCCGTAATAGCGGGAAAGCGCATCGAAAAAGGTGTCATGGCGCCCGTCAAAGAGGGCGCTTGATTCGCAGCCTCTGGCCATATATGTCGCTTGGCCGAAAAAAGCGGTACGAGCGTTTCTGACGGCAGGAAATGCGCTTTCACCTGCCCTGGCGGCCGACTGCGCTTCCAGACTGTCCGAGCTGGCTCTGAAGCAGGTGGCTTCATATAGCGCCTGCGCATTATCAGGGTACGGGCAGTCAGCTAAAGCACCCAAGAATACTGGAGCCTTTAACGTATCGTCTTTAGACGGCGGTGATTTTAGAGCGATTTTTCTTGCCGCACCGGCGAAAGCTATGGGGGAGCCGTCCGATTGTACCAGCTTAAGCTTCATTCTTGAACGGGGACCATTAATCAATATGCAGTCTCCTTCATGTTTAAGTTCAGAGGTATGCTCATCGGCCGCATTGGAAACAGTTCCATTAAAGGAAACAGTATCTAGCGGGAAATCATATATAACCTGATATTTACAATTAGTAAGCATTAAATACTCGGAATTAAAGCGTTCCTTTTCCACTATGGCCGCTAAAAATGAGCGGAAGGGAGGGATTTTTAAGCTTACCTGTTCCCCGTAATGGAATAAGCCTACAAATTCTTCATACGGGTGATGTATAATTACAGCTGCTTCCGCGCAGTTCGCCAGTCCTATTTCTTCGTCCAGCTTAATATTAATGGTCATTTCTTCCCATGTTAGATTTCTCAGGGTTATTAAACGGGTGCGGCCGTCTCCCCTTGAAACGGGAAACATTCCGTAGCTTTTAGGTAAAAGCATTCCGCTGGTGAGAAGCTGAGCATATCTGGCCTGTAAAACGTATATGCGCGCCAGCTTTGCCTGCTCCTCATCTCTAAGCAGCCAAGGGTTGCCGTAAATTTCCGGGGCAAGTATAAGCGCGCGGCTGAATGCCTGCAATATAAGCTCGTCCTCAAAAAAATCCAGACAGGAAGAGAGGCATATGCCGTGGTCCTCGCTTAACCTATCTAAATTGGGAGTTAGGCCCCTTGAAAGAGCTCCTGCTCTGTGGTGGGGGGCGGGATAAGAGTTGGACATCCACACGTCTATATAGGTTTCAGCGCCTTCCCAAAGGGTAGTGGTGGCGTAAAGCTCGGCTGGTCCCAGGTTGTTGCGGTGATTTAAAAGAATTAAATCAGGGCAGTAGCTGCGGCATTCGCGTATCATTTGGGCGAAAACCGGCTGTTTTTCCTCACGCAGCCAGTCACATACTGCGTCCACTTTAAATTCCATAAAATTATAATCCCGGCAAAGACGTATTATAAGCTCCCGTCGGGCTTTCTCTTCTTCGGGCGTATTTCCAAAGCCGTCCGCGCCGCACCATACGCCCAGTCTTATGCCCGTTTCTGCGGCTGCGCGGGCTATAGGGCCGTAGCCCTCAGGAAATTGCTTTTGAAGCTTTTCCTTATTCTTGGCGGCGTAGGTGCCGTTAGAGCCGTCCAGGTTGCCGGCGTCCCAGGCGTATAGCTTTATTTGCATACCGTACTCATTCTTAAGCCATTTAAAATAGGCAAGATTAATTAAGGTTTGAGTCTGAGTAGCGCCTTCGTTGGTATTGTTGAGCCAGGAAAAATATTGTGGTATGGACGGAGTAGCTTGGTCTGCTCCGCTGGTTTGCTTGTTTTTAGCGTCCATATTTGCCTCCTTTCTTCGTTAGCCTTTTACGGCCGGCGCGCGGATTCCATTTATTGCAATATTACGGCGCACGTTATCTTATAAAGCGGCTTCGGGCCTAAAAGGCCGCAGGCCGGAGCTTTTCCGGTTATTGCGGCCGTTTATGCCCAACGCTGGGATTTTGCTTTTTACTCAGGCGAATAATAAAATATTTTCAGCCCTTGTCCTCCTCGCGTATCTGCACGCGGCGTATCTTGCCGCTTATGGTCTTGGGCAGCTCTTCTACAAATTCTATTACGCGCGGATACTTATACGGAGCGGTGGTATGCTTTACATGCTCCTGCAATTCCTTTATAAGCTCGTCGCTGGGAGCATAGCCCTTTGAAAGCACTACGGTGGCTTTAACAATCTGGCCCCGTATGGGGTGAGGCATGCCCGTTATGGCGCATTCCAGCACGGCTGGGTGCTCAAGGAGCGCGCTTTCCACCTCAAACGGCCCTATGCGGTAGCCCGAGCTTTTTATAACGTCGTCCGTCCTTCCTACAAACCAGTAATAGCCATGCTCGTCTCTCCAGGCGGTGTCGCCCGTGTGATAATAGCCGTCGTGCCAGGCAGAATTGGTCAGAGCCTCGTCCCGGTAATAGCCCAGGAACATGCCTACCGGCTTATGCTCTCTGTCGGCGCGTATGGTGATTTCTCCCACGTCTCCGTCGGGTACCTGCTGCCCGTTTTCATCCAGAAGGGTTATTTCATAGCCGGGAGTGGGACGTCCCATAGAGCCGGGGCATACCTTCATGCCCGGATAGGTGGCCAGGGTAAGGGTGGTTTCGGTCTGGCCATAGCCCTCGCGCAGCGTTATGCCGGTAAATTCGCGGAACTTATCCATTATTTCAGGGTTTAACGGCTCGCCTGCATTAGTGCATTCCTTAAGAGAAGAAAGGTCATATTTGGACATATCCTCCTTGACCAGAAAGCGATAAATAGTCGGAGGCGCGCAGAAGGTGGTTATCTTATAATCCTGCATTATCTTTAAAAGGTCGCATGGAACGAATTTATCAAAATCATATACCATTATGCAGGTTTCAGCCAGCCATTGTCCATAGAGCTTGCCCCAGGCAGCCTTGCCCCAGCCGGTATCAGATACTGTCAGGTGTATGCCGTCCGGGTCCACTTTGTGCCAGAAGGCCGCCGTAGTTATATGGGCCAGCGCGTAAAGGTAATCGTGCGCTACCATTTTGGGCATGCCGGTGGTGCCAGAGGTGAAGTAGATTAGCATTATGTCGCTGTTTTTGGTAGCCGCTTCGCCCGTAGGACGGGTAAATTGGTCGCTGGCCGCGTTTACGCCCTTATGAAAATCCAGCCAGCCGCTGTTTTCAGGCGCGTTGGTGGTTATGAGCAGCTTTAATGAGGGGCATTCAGGCGCCGCCTCCTGCACGCGGTGAGAGATGTCGCCGTCTGAAGTGCATACTATGCATTTTATATCCGCCATATTGCAGCGGTAGATTATGTCCTTTGGAGTAAGCAGGTTGGAGGCGGGTATGGTTATAGCGCCCAATTTGTGCAGCGCAAGGATGGTCCACCAGTATTCATAGTGCCGCTTAAGTATAAGCATTACGGCGTCCCCTTTGCCTATGCCCAGCCCTTTAAGGTAATTGGCTGTTTTATCCGAGTAGTATTTCATTTCGGCAAATGTGAAATCTCGCTTTTCCCCTGCAACGTTTGTCCATCTCATAGCCAGCTTGTTGGGAGATTTTTTCGCCAGCTCGTCTATGCAGTCATAGGCGAAGTTAAAGTTTTCGGGTATTTCCAGTTTATAGTTTTTATAAAAATCTTCATAATCCGCGTAGTCCTTGCGGACGTATTTTTCAAATAACTGTGCCATATTCTGTTTTATCCTCCGTGCCCTTAAGGCGAAAATTTATTTTATTATTATGGTTATAAACTGGCATTCGTCGCAGTCCACGGCATACATTGCGTGCGGATGAGTGCAGTCGTAATAGACGGAGTCCCCTTTTTCCAGACGTACTGTGTAATCGTCCAGACAAAACAGCAGACTGCCTGATACTATATACATAAATTCCTGGCTTTCGTGGCTGTTAGGCTCCCGCTGGCCCGGCTTTATATCCGAACGCACGGTAACAAAAAACGGGTCGGCTTTGCGGTCCTTGAAATTATAGGCCAGATGCTGATGGTTGTAATCCTTGCGCCTTTCATATCTGAGCCCCTGCCCGGCCTTTACTACCGAGCAGAAATCCAATTTAGGATGCTCTCCCGTAAGCAGCTCGGCCATCTCTATGCCAAGAATATTGCTTGCCTTGTATAAAAATGTGAATGAAAAGTCCTGTTCTCCTTTTTCGTAAGAAAGATATTCGTCCAGAGACATATCCATTTTAGCGGCCATATCCGTTTGACTAATGCCTCTAATCTCCCTCATATCGCTAATCCTCAGGGCTATAAGTTTGATTTGTTCGTTCATCTTTCTTCCTTCTTTCTGCGTTTTGTTTTAAAATAATTTTTTAAAAGGAGGGCGCATTCTTCTTTTAATACGCCTCCTGTAACGCCGGGTATATGGTTGAATTTAAGTTCATACGAGCATAGGTTTATTTTGGAGCCGCAGGCGCCCGCCTTAATATCAGACGCGCCGTATATAATGCGGGCTATGCGGGCGTTTATTGCCGCTCCCGCGCACATGGGGCAGGGCTCAAGCGTAACATAAAGCTCGCAACCGTGCAAATTCCAGCCGCTTAATTTTTTTGCGGCCCTGCGCAAAGCGTTTATCTCTGCGTGCCCCGATGGGTCGTGCGTTTTTTCGCGGGTATTATATCCGCGCGCGATTATCGTCCCATTTTTTACTATAAGCGCCCCTACGGGCACTTCATCTTTTTCAGCAGCCTTTTGGGCCTGCTTTAAAGCCTGGCGCATGAAAAATTCGTCTTTATCTATAATTTTTGCACAGAGCGGCCGGACGCTGTCATTAACGGCGCGGCCTGATTTATGGCTGGCTGTTTTTTTGGCTGCTGCGGCCGGCTGGTCGTCAGGTTTAACTGGGTCAGCCCGCTTCATATTCCCTCCAGGCCATATGTATGGGCACATATTTTACCGCTTGATATATGGAATCCAGTTGAGATACCTTTAAGGGATGAGAGCCCTGCCCGCATTCTATGGTAAAGCCGGGGCGGTTAAAGGCCAGAACGAACCAGTCCTTATAGCCCATGGCCAGATTATTAATGCTGCTGCCGCTTTTGGAAACCAGCGAATAATCGGTCAGCTTGGCCAATTCGCGCGCATAGGCCAAATCCCGCGTTTCGTCAGCTCCCGTCTGTCCGAAATACCAGTAAATAATTTCCCCTTTAGTGTGGTATGAGGCGGTAGAAAGAAAATCCATCTCGCTCGTCAGGTCGGCAATGGCTATGGTTTCGGGCTCGGAAAAAGCGCTTTCGCCCGGAAAGCCCATGGAGGCGGGCACGCTGGCATAATTCTTGCCGTCGATAGAGCCGAGCACGCCGTAATTATTATTTAAATCCACGCCCAGCCCGTTGGCCTTCCACTGGCTGAAATCAGAGCGCCCCTTATTTATATCCAGCACTATATCCCGGTAGCCGTCGGGTACCGAAGCAATGCCGTTATTGACTAATTCCACTCCGTCAGGATTGACCATGGGCACGATATATACGGCCACCTGGCTGAGTATATCGGAATATTTTACTCCGTTATAGGTTAAAGCGTCGTAATCGCGTAGATAGCGCTCCAGCGTAAGCATTATGACCTGGGAGGTTATGTATTCCCGGGCGTGCATTGCTCCATGTATAAGCACCCGCTTGGATGCGGACGGGTTGCCCAGGATGATAAGGGGTATTTCCCTTTCAAAATTAGTAGTCCCGATGGAAGAAACGGTTATCTTGTCGGGATACATGGAAGAAAGCAGGGAAATATCAGCCATGAGCTGCGTATAATCGTATTTTTGCGCCGTACCAGTAATAGGGGAGGGCGTCGGCTCGGGCGTGGGCTTTTTTGTCGGCTCTGACGTCGGCTTTTGCGAAGGAGAGGCCGAAGGAGAGGGTGAATTCGTGGGCTTTATTGTCGCCGCAGGAGTCTGGGACGCCAAAGGAGGCGCGCTAAAGGAGCCTTCAGGGATTGTTGCGGAGGGCGAGGCTTGTCCGTGTTCGGTATCTGACAAGGGCGAGCTTGTTTGAAGATTACTTTCGGTTTGCAGTCCGGCGCTGGGCGAAAGAGCCGAATCGGCCTGTCCTGCGCATCCGCAGAGCAGCGCGAGAATTAAAAACAGTATTATAAGCCTGTATTGCTTTTTCATATTTTATCAGTCCTATTTATGATAGGGCGCGCCTTCAATGATTTTAAAGCTGCGGTAAAGCTGCTCCAGCAATAAGAGGCGGGCCATATTGTGAGTAAGGGTAAGACGGGACAGGCTCAGGCGAAGCCGGCATTTTTTAAGAATATCTTCCGAAAGCCCGTAGGAGCCGCCTATTATAAAGCAGAGCCTGGCTGAATTATCTATCAGCTCGCTTACCTTTTGAGCCAGCTCTTCGCTTGTGGGCGAAATGCCGACTATATCTAAGGCTATATTATACGCTTTTTCGTTCATTTTGTCTAATAGCCTTTCGCACTCTTTTTTTACAGCCGCAGCCTTTTGGTCGGGACGGCGGCATTTTTCGTCGGCTACCTCAATGACGCTTATACGCCCGTAGCGGCTTAATCTTTTTAAGAATTCCGCTTGCATGTCTTTATAAAAGGGCTCGGTAAGAGCGCCGACGCAAAGTATCTTTATATCAGCCATGGCGCGGCCCCCATTTGATACAGAGTCAGCAGGGTTATTCCCAGAGCTTCAATAAAGACAAAGGCGGTTAAAAGCACATATGCTGTTCCGGCGTTTTTTCCTGCTGCGCTTGTGGGAAAAAACTGCCCTGTCTGAAAGTCCATGCTTTCGTCCAGCGCCGAATAGTCAGGCGCCAGCTCGTCGGGCAGAAGGGCGCCCGTAGTGCGCAGATTACGGCTGCGCGTATATCTTAAAAAGCCTATTCCTGCGCAGGCAAGCAGTATTGCGCCGAAGAGAATATAAATAAGGTTGGAATAGATATAGTCCTGAACGGTTATATTCTGGGCGGGCGCGCCGCGGGTAATATAGGAAAGCACTAAGGAATAGGCGTTGTTAAAGAAGTGCACTACCACTCCGGCCCAAATGGAGCCGGTCGCCATAACGCATGCTCCCAGCACCAGCCCGCAGATAAATGCGAAAAACACCTGCTCTATATTTCCGTGCATAAGCCCGAAGAGCAGCGCTGAAATGAAGACGGCGGCGCCCGGTCCGAATCTTTCATATGAGCGCATTATTTCGCCGCGGAATAAAAACTCCTCGCATATGGCGGGCATAACGGCCGTGGAAATAAGGCAGACCGCCAGTCCCCAGAGATTGTCGGGCTCATAGCTGTTAAAGACCATTGGCGTATAGTTCATGGATTCCAGCCAGAGCATAAACAGGTTGTTCAGCCCGTTGGCCAGATAGATAAGCGCGAAGCCTATAACGCACAAAAACAGTATCTGTATAAGGTTAATATTCCGGCGCAGTCTTAAAACCGCCGCGGGCCGCCGGCGGCCCGAAAGAGTAAATATGAGCGCGCAGGGCAGCAGACAAAGCAGCTGAATGGAGGCCGAGCTTAAAAAGCGGTAGAGCAGAGAGGTTTCGCTGATGTTTAAAGCGGCGGTCAGCAGGCTGAAGCCTCCGCTTATAAGGCTCTGGAGCACTAAAAAGATAATAAGCGCTGCATTGGCCGTCAGCAGCGAGGGATGGCTGCCGTATCTCATGCCGTATTGCTTATTGGGGTTGTTCATATTCTGCATTATTTGCACCTGCCTTGCATTAAAAGCTTGGGTTGCCAAAAGCTTGGCTCGCCCCTTAAAAAAACGGCGCGTTTACAGCGCCGGAAAGAGCCTTTTTTAGTCTATCGGCCTCTGAACGGGCTTAAATTCCTGATAGCTGGTTGTATATCTGAAGCCCAGCTCCTTTAAAAGCGCTTCTGCATCGTTAAAATTAGCGCCCAGTCTGGCGGGAGTATGGGCGTCCGAGCCTATGGTTATAAATTCGCCTCCCAATTCCCGATAGCGTTTTATAATGCTGAGAGCGGGCATGGTTTTGCCAAGCTGCCTGACAGTAGAGGTATTTACTTCTATTCCCTTGCCGTCGTATATGGCTCTGAGCAGTATCGCGTCTATAAGCTCGGGAAATTCCCTGTATTCTATTGAGGAACAGAGATAGGGGGCGTAGCGCGCGGGATAGCCTATATGACCAAGCACGTTAAAAGGATATGCTGCGTCCAGGGAATCCAGTACCTGCTCCAGGTATTCAAAATATGCTTCTTCTCGGGTTTTACCCTCGAAGTATCCGCCGTAATAGGGATCCACGTCGTTTATTTCATGAATGGAATTAATTACGAAATCCAAGGGCAGAGCGCTGATAAACATGGCGCTCTCAACATGCGTATCCGGCCGATAGCCTATTTCCATGCCAAGGCGCAGCTTAAGCTGCGGAAAATGCCTGCGCGCGTTTTCAAACTGTTCAAGATATATTTTCTGGTCGTGCGGAGTAAATTCCATTTGAGCGCAGCCTATATCCAGATGGTCGGTAACGCATAATTCATCCAGGCCCAATTCTTCGGCTTTGGCGCAGTATTCAAGCAAATCCCCTTCGCCGTCGTAGCTCAGACGGGTATGAACGTGATAATCTGCCTTCAGCATAAAAAACCTTCTTTCCTATGTCCGGCTCCGCCTGCGCGGAGAATCCAGCCAGGCTCCATTCTCTTCAGCTCTTCAGGGCCTGGTTTATTCCTGCGGGGAATAGTCCACCGAGCGCCTGTCCTCAAAGGGATAAAATACATATCTTACATGGCCCTGTATCTGAGAACGCTCAATCAGTCCCACCACCCGGCTGTCCCGGCTGTTGAAGCGGTTGTCTCCCATAAGGAAATACATATCCTCGGGTATGGTTATTTCCTCCATATCCTGTATCTTCTCATAGACTACATACGGCTCCTCAAGCGGCTGTCCGTTAATATAGACAGTTCCGTCGTCTATTTTAATCCGCTCGCCCGGCAGCCCTATTATCCGCTTTACATAATTATCCTTATTATCGCCGTCGGGGAAATGGCAGATTACTATGTCCTGCCGCTGGGGCTCTCCAAAAATATAGTCGTAGCGGGTTACTATTATGCGCTCCTGGTTCATAAGGGTAGGCTCCATGCTTGAGCCCTCCACCCATACCAGCACGAATACAAACTGCCTTATTATAAGGGCGAGTATCAATGCGGCGGCCAGCACCTTTACCCAGTTAAAAATTTCTCTGCCCAGGCTTTTGCGCTTTTTAACCGGGCGCGCCTTTGAGCCGTCGGCAATGGGGGCGCTGTTGTTCATGGCCTCAAGCTCGAGAGGGGAATACTCCTGGCCGGGTATGGATTGCTCCTGTTCGGGTATTTTTGCGTCGGGATATCCGTATTCCAGACGGTAGCGCAGATGAGGCCCGCTTTTAGTCAGTACTGAATAGGGGGTTTCAAGGAGTATCTGCGGCTTTTCGATAATGGCGGTAAGCACCCTGGAGGGAGCTTTTCCGCTCTCACGTCTGCTGGCGTCCCGTCCGCTTGCGTCGTCCCGTCCGGGCGGGTTTTGTCCGCTTATTTCCCCCGAGAGGTCCTTCCGCTCGCTGTTTTTTCGGCTGTTTTGACCGTTCCGTCCGTTCTGACCGCTTTGGTTGTTACGGCTGCCGTTTTGGCCGTTCTGACTGCTGTTTTGGCTTATCGCGTCTTTCGGGACGCCGTTTTGGCCGTTCTGACTGCTGTTTTGGCTTATCGCATCCTTTGGGACGCCGTTTTGTCTGCTTTGTCCGTCAGAGCCGGGCTTTTGAGGTTCTGCGTCCAGAGATGCGTTTATTTTCCGCCTGTCTGTCCTGGAGGCCGGCTGAACGTTAATGCGCGTATACTGGTTTTCTCCCTCGGCCGGCTCTGACTTAATAAGGTCTGCAAATAAAAAATCCTCTTTAAGCTCAAAGGAAGCGTTGGCGTCGCTGCGTTTTAAAACGTCCTTTACCGAGCTGCCCAGTCCGCTTTGGCGTTTTGCCGCGGCGCTTTGAATATTACTCTGTCCGGCGCGGCCCGTTTTATCAGCTTGCACGGATTCAGAGGTCAATGGGGCATTGTCTGCGCCGCTCTTAGCCTGTGCCGTTTGGTTTATCTGCGGGCCGGAATGTTTATTAACGCCGCCGTCACGCCTGCCGCTGTTTAAAACGGCTGTTTTTTCAGGAGAGTCGGAGCCTTTAGGGCCGGAAAAAAAGCTGTTCCCGTCTTGCGTCCGGGGAGGGGGAGACGTAGGGCGCAAGGACGTCTGATTCTTTGGGCCCGGCCAGGTAAATTTACCAACGGCGCCGTCGTCTGCGCTAAGCACCTTGGCTGGTTCCTCAATTTCGCCCAGCCGTTCTCTCCTACGGCTTGCCGGGGAGAGAGCGGCTGTGTTCGGAAGGGCGTTCGTGCCCTGTTCTGCGCCCGGGCGTCTGCTTATAGGAGCGCCGAAGGAGGATTTGCTTCCAAAAGCCTTTCTGCGCTTTTGCCCTGAGGAACGCAGGCGGCTTTGCAATTCGCGCTGAGCCTCGTTTTGAAGCTTCGCGTTTGATTGCGTGCCGGTTTGGGCTTTAGACGCGGCTTTTTCTGCAGCGCCATTCTCATTATGCCGGAGAAAGGCGGCCGCGGCTGTTTCCTGCCTTTTCTGCGCGTCTGCTTTATTTGCGTTTGCTTCTATATATATTTCATTCTCTGCTGAAAGTCCGCTTTCAGAGCCGCTGCGGCTGGTTTCAGCGTCGTCCTGCCCGTCGTCCGCCTGAGGATATTTAATGGTTTCTATATTGTTGTTATCCTGGGCGTCCATTCTTAGCTGACGGTCGTCATTTTCAAAGCTCATTATCAGAATCCGCCTTGCCTATCAGCTTTTTAATCTTTTTTTCGCATTGCAGCCTGTCCATCATTACTATCCGGCCGCAGCCATTGCATTTTAATTTTACGTCCGCTCCCGTCCGAATAACTGTCCAGGAATTCTGTCCGCAGGGATGGGGCTTTTTGGTTATAATTGTATCCCCTATATTGATAACCAATTTAAGCACCTCCGTCAATGCTGATACTATTATTATATTCTATCAGATTATTTTAAATTGCACAATTAATAATTGTGTTAAAAACCCCTCTGCCGCAATCAGGCGTCTGCGTCCTGCGGCGGAGGGGGTGAAAATTCAAATTTTTTATAACTGAAGCACATTAAGATGCAGCTGCTCTGAGAGCGGGAGCTGGACAGCTTTCCCATCGCTAGAGAGTAGGCTGAGCTTAATCTATTATTCTTATGCCCCAGGAAAATACGTTTTTATAATAGCTGCTGTTTATATTGGATATTACTACCTTCATATCTGAGCCTGAGGCGCAATGGATAAGCTTGCCGTCTCCAATATATATTCCAACGTGGTCGCACAGGTCGTTGTCTTTAATGGTGTTCATGCATACCAAATCGCCTGTTTCCAAATCCGAGATGGATTTTATTTTGGCGCCTAAATTTCCGTAGCCCTGCGAATAGGCTGTGCGGGGCAGCTTATAGCCGTATTTGCCGTATACCTTAGCTGTAAAGGAGGAGCAGTCGTATGCGCTGGGACCGTTTGCGCCCAGACGGTACGGAGTGCCCAGGAAGGTAAGCGCATATTCTACTAACTGAACTGCGGTTTTGCTTCCTTCTATTGAAATAGACGGAACCTTTTGGGAGGAATTATTTTTATCTTCTGCGGGCTTAACGGCCTGAACGGGTTTTTTAACGGCGCTGTCTGAAAAAAGGGTAATTATTGTATCTATATCTACGACGCCGTTTTCCTCCAGTCCGTTATGCTTTTGAAAGTCCTTTACGGCCTTGACTGTTATGCTGAGAAAATTGCCGGTGGATTTAGCCGTGAAGTAATTAAGCTCCTTAAGCCTATCCTGAAGCAGAATTACGTCCTGACCGGTCGCTCCTTCGGTCAGAGTGGATATGGGCATGCTGCCCGTGTATATTTGGGCGTCCTGAAGAAGGGAATCCTCCGCAATGTATTTGCTGGAAACATAACCTTCAATGCCGGTAAGCAGCCTTACGAGGCTCCAGGAACCGTGAGCGGATATAACCTGAACGCGGGTGCCCGAGGCCAGCTCGGTCAGCACGTCGGCGCTTGTGCTTGCCTGGGAACGCAGATTGAGCTTTTCGCCGCTTATATTTATAACGGCTGCTTTTTCGGCGTCTTCGCCCGAATATAACTCCAGAGCGGCAAGAGTGTCTTGGTCCGCAACCCCGCTGGGGTCAAGGGAATTGTCCTTTTGAAAATTTATTAAGGCGTCTTCAAGCTGGCCGCCGAATAGTCCGTTTATCTCGCCGTCGTAATAGCCGCTGCCTGCCAGAGCCTGCTGAAGGGCTATTACGTCGTCTCCTTTATCGCCTGGCATAAGCGCTGCGGCAAGAGCCGGAGTGGCGGTAATTAGTATAGCTGCAGAAATGCACAGAGCGAATATAATTTTTACAAATTTCATTTTATCACCGGTATTGTTTCAGAGTCGTTATAAAGAAAACACTTTCTTTATAGCGAAATTATACAATATTTAAAATAGCGTTTTCAAACCGTGTTTCATGGATATATGCTTCATATGCTTTAAAATGCTCGTGTTTTCTTTAATTATCTCAAACTGTCATAAAAACGTAATATTTTTGTTATAATTTTAAAATATGCGTCATACGGAGGCATATATAATGTTAAAAGCACATTGTACTCTGATTGTGCCGTCTAAGGGAATTTGCTATAAAAGCCCAAAATTTTTTAATGGGACGAATAAATTCCTCTGATTTACAGATAATATTTTCAAATCCAATATAAAAATAACAGTTAAACGGAGGAAGTTTATGAAAGCAACTGGAATTGTAAGAAGAATTGATGAATTGGGCAGAGTGGTAGTGCCTAAGGAGATAAGGCGCACTCTTAGGATAAGAGAGGGGGACCCGCTCGAAATTTATACCGACCGGGAGGGCGGCATTATATTAAGAAAATATTCTCCTCTGGGAGAATTAGAGCAATATGCCAAGGAGTATGCCGAGGCGCTGAGCTTTGTCAGCTCTGCGGGAGCATTGATATGCGATAAGGATGTTTTTATAGCGGCCTCGGGGCAGGGTAAGAAGGAGTATCAGGGCAAAAGCGTGTCGGCGCAGCTTAACGCTCTGCTGGAAATCAGGCATTCGTCTATTTTGACGGGAAGCAACTGCGTACCATTGCTTAACGATAAGGAAAACCAGATGTGCGTGTATCAATGCGTGGCGCCTATAATTGTTTCGGGAGACGTAATGGGAGGAGTGATAATTTTTTCTAAGGACGAGCAGCAGCAGCTTACCGACGCTGAACGAAAGCTGGCCGAGGCTGGAGCGCGGTTTTTGGGCAGTCAGATGGAATAATTCTGTCTGTTTGGGATAAAAGGAAAATTAAAAACGGGGAAAGGGCGCGTCCGCCGGGCTGAAAGCCCGGCGGACGCAAGGCCCCGGCGGCATGGCGGCCGGTTCCGGCCGCCATGCCGCGCCTTTCAGGCGCGGCGTCAGGCAGGCGCGTTTGCGCCTGCCAAGAGCCGCCC
>URIR01000042.1 GCA_900547955.1 uncultured Eubacteriales bacterium
ATCCTCCTCTGCGGTCGGAGATTTTTGCTCAAGAGCCCGTTGACTGCCGCACGGCACGCGATTAAAAACATGCCGGGCGTATTTTTAGGACCTCGCAGCAAAGCGGACGCAGCGGGCATTTATGCAAAAACGCATTGTACTTTGTTATTGTCTATCCTATAAAACTTGCAGCAATATAGTTAAAACCAGCCCCATTACCATATTAGCAATAAAGGACGGTTTTATAATCAGATTATTTATGCTGCCAAACAAATTTTAAACTTTATAATATTATAAGATTAATCTAAGCAGCGATTCAATCTGCCCAAAAATCAAACGGTCAGTAACGGTAAGCTTTGAGTTTTTGCAGGAAAAAGAAACTACGGTTACGCTCCCTTTGGTAATAACGGGCAAATATATAGCTTGCGCTTCTCTAAGCGTATCCGTTCCCTTGCCTGCTGGCTTTTGATTTTTCTTAACCCATTCAGCAACCGCCTGTTCATGCACAAGGCTCCAAAAGCTTATATCCTCATTCTCCCACGAGGTTACAGCTTCGGTCCTGCCGAATACCGCGCAGCTTCGCATAAAAGAACGGGAAAGAATATCGGCGACCACTTTTTCATTATTGTCAGAATAAAAAATTTCCCGCTCAATTAGATTGTGAATATCCAGCGTTTTATTGGCTGTTTTATATCTTTCCATAACGCGGCGAGGCATAAACAGCCTGCCCATAAGCCGCTGCATAAAATTTTCATGATAAGATATGTGTTCGCTATCAGGAACGATTAATATCTGCAGTTGAGGCAGAACCGCTATGAATTTATCCTCCAGCCCAACCTTCTTGCCTACAGACTGCCATGTCTTGCCTATTACCAGGTCAGTAACGCCTGCCGCGCGGACATAGTCTGCAACAGTTTCAACGATATTTTCACCGTATTTTACCACCATATCGCCGCCCAAATCCTTGACCAGCCGCATATGCTTTTTTAGAACAGCAGCAGCCTCATCGCTTAAATCGCCGTTTCGCTCGACATACATAGCAGAAAAGCGGCAATGATATGCATCAGCCGTTCTAGCGGCAATTCTTATATTTTTTTCAGAGGACGGCGACGGACTTATCAAGACCAGAACCTTAATTTTCAATTCTCCATTATGACTCTGCTTCTCAATTCTGTCCGCATTGCGCCGCATAAAAAGTTCGCGCAGGGACGAAAGATTATCTGTCCTGAAAAAATTCTCCAGCGCCATAGCGGCATGAGTCTTATTATAAATTTTACCCTCGCGCATTCGCTGAATAAGCGCTTCAGGTTCTATATCCACAAGCACGACTTCATCAGCGTAATCGAAAATTTCATCAGGAATACGCTCGTTTACATCCACAGACGTAGCCGAGTCAATAAGGTCGTGAAGTCCCTCTATATGCTGAACGTTTACAGTAGTCCATACGTTTATGCCGTTATTTATTAATTCCTCAACGTCCAGGTAGCGTTTTTGATTTTTGCTGCCTATAGCGTTTGTATGAGCTAGTTCATCAACTAAAATAATTTGAGGCCGGCGCTCTAAAGCAGCGTCAACATCAAATTCTTTTAATGTGATGCCTTTATAATCTATATTTTTAAGCGGCAATACAGGAAGCCCCTCAGCCATTTTTAAAGTATCCGGCCGGTCATGCGGTTCCAGATAACCGATAATGACATCTTCTCCATCCGCCCTGGCCTCCTGCGCAGCCTTCAGCATGGCGTAGGTCTTCCCTACGCCAGCTGAATAACCAAAAAATATTTTTAATTTACCACGTTCCATTTTAAAGCAACCCATCCAACGCTAAATTTACAAGCAGCACATTAACCGTGGGGTCCCCAAATATCCAAAGCCACCTTCCTTCAGTATACTTTTCTATTATGCTGCGAACATAGCCTTCATACTGATGCGCGTCATAATCGTTCAGGACGGTTAAACCTTCGTCAACGGCCGCGGGTTTAAAATACAAATTATGTTTTACCGGTTCGCCGCAATACACAGTTACCTCGTCATTTTCTTCCAATGGCTCGTCCAATACGTCTACCGTAATAATAGAACCAGCAATTGCATCGGCGGGAACTTCTTCACCATCAGCAATTTGATATTCTTCAAGACGTATATAGCTTACAATATTGCCTTCCTGGTCTGTTACCAGCCTCCAGCCATAATTAAAGCGGTTTTTAGCCAGATATTCCACCTGCCATTCGGCGTCATCGGGAGTTATATGCGGATCTGTGCCGCTGCCTGAAGACGTAAGCAGATTTTGAGGCAATCCTTCTTTAACATAGCCAAGCTTGTGCAGATATTCCAGACGCACGTTCATATTTGCAGTATGTTCTGGGCCTTCGGGAGAAAGGTTGGTTGGAGCTCCGTTATTTACTCTGCCAAGCAGATAATACGGTTGATCAAATTGCTGCCCCATTAATTCTGAGCCATATACCCGTTTAGAGCCATCAGCCAAAGTTACTGTAATTACCGAACCGTTGGCTTCATAAGGAAACAGGGTTTCTGAAAGCATTACAGCTGTAACCGGATAAATAATGCCGCAGATCAATGTAAACATAAGCGTGGCTACAATGGCTGCGCGAAGAGTCCGGAAACGTTTCTTTTTTGTACCAATACAGTTCGGGGCAGCTTCAGCTTTCTTATCTATTTCAGCTTCGTTTTTTACGGTTTCTTCAATTTTATCTTTATTCATGGTAATACTCTCCTTTACCAAATGGGCAGCCCGAAGCATGCGCACAAAATCATATCAAACAATTTAATGAATATAAACGGCGCTATTATACCGCCCACACCATAAATGAGCAGATTATTTTTGAGCATTTTACCGGCGGGCTGCTCTTTATATTTAACACCGCGAAGAGACAGCGGTATCAAAGCTACTATTATAAGCGCGTTATAAATTATGGCGGACAGCATCGCTGTCATAGCGTTGCCTAAATGCATGAAGTTCAAAACGTCAAGATTGGGATATATCCCTGCAAACAACGCTGGAATAATCGCAAAATATTTCGCAACGTCATTGGCAATAGAGAAGGTAGTTAATGCGCCGCGCGTCATAAGCAATTGCTTACCTATGCGCACTACCTCGATAAGCTTTGTGGGCGAGGAATCAAGGTCTACCATATTTCCCGCTTCCTTAGCTGCCTGAGTGCCTGAATTCATGGCTACCGCCACGTCCGCCTGAGCAAGCGCGGGAGCGTCGTTTGTGCCGTCGCCCGTCATAGCGACAAGATGCCCCTCCTGCTGCATTTTTTTAATTAACGCCAGCTTTGTTTCGGGCGTAGCCTCAGCCACAAAGTCATCCACGCCTGCTTCAGCGGCAATAGCTGCCGCCGTAATCGGGTTGTCTCCGGTAATCATTATGGTCTTTATACCAATCTTACGCAGGTCGTTAAACTTTTCCTTTACGCCGTCCTTTACTATATCCTTAAGATATATAACGCCTAAAATCTTATCGTTTCTGGCTACTACAAGAGGAGTTCCACCGGCAGCGGCTACTCTTTCAACCGCGGCTCTGCATTCTTCAGAATATGTTCCTCCCTGAAGCCTTACATATTCCTCTATGGCGTCAGCACTCCCCTTGCGGATATGCTCCTGTCCAATATCTACTCCGCTCATGCGGGTTTTTGCGGAAAACTCTATAAATTGCGCGTTCAGATTGGCAAGCTCCCTGCTGCGCAGCCCAAATCTATTTTTAGCCAGCACAACTATGCTTCTCCCCTCGGCCGTTTCGTCTGCAATGCTTGAAAGCTGCGCCGCTTCAGCTAAATCTCTTTCGCTGATTCCGTTTAAGGGAATAAATTCGCTCGCCTGGCGATTGCCAAGGGTTATAGTTCCTGTTTTATCCAGAAGCAGCACGTCAACATCGCCGGCCGCCTCAATAGCTCTTCCGCTCATCGCCAGCACATTTGCCTTATTAAGCCGAGCCATACCTGCAATGCCTATCGAGGAAAGCAGCGCGCCGATGGTAGTAGGAGCCAGGCACACCAGTAAAGCAATTATATTCGTGATGCTTACGGGCTCTGCGTTGGTTCCTGGGTTAATAATAATGGCAAACTGCGAATACGGAAGCAGGCAGGCAGATACTACTAAAAATATAATAGTAAGGGTAATTAGCAGAATCTGCAAAGCTATTTCATTAGGGGTCTTTTTTCTGCTGGCGCCTTCGACCATCGCAATCATTTTATCCAGAAAGGACTTACCCGCTTCAACAGTTACCCGGATAATAAGCCAGTCGCTGGTAACAGTAGTACCGCCGGTCACAGCGCTTCTATCGCCGCCTGATTCTCGTATAACAGGCGCTGATTCACCGGTTATTGCGCTCTCGTCAACGCTCGCTACGCCTACTACAACTTCGCCATCCATAGGAATCTGTTCGCCTGCTTTTACAAGCACTATATCGCCGGGCTTTAGCTCTATACTTTTGACCTCCGTATACTCGGATTCATAATCTGCGGTTTTCAATTTACGTGCAATAACGTCTCTGCGCGCTTTTTTAAGACTTTCAGCCTGCGCCCTGCCCCTTCCTTCGGCAATAGCTTCGGCAAAATTGCCGAATAATGATGTCAGCCAAAGTATAATGGATATTGCGAATATATACCATGTGCCTCCCCCTACATTCCACCAAAAGGACAGCAGCCAAAGTATAGTGGTTATAATAGCGCCTATATAGACGATAAACATAACCGGATTTTTAACCTGAACTTTAGGATTAAGCTTTACAAGCGACTGTAAGGTCGCATCCAGCATCATCGCTTTATTAATTCCCAATTTGCCGTTGTTAAGTTTCTCTCCGGCAATTCTCTGTTTTGTCTCTTTCATAATAATTGCCTCCTTTTACGCCACATACTCGGCAATAGGTCCGAGTGAAAGTGCGGGGAAAAAGCTAAGAGCGCCGATAATAATAATGACTGCAATCAAAAGCCCTATAAATAGTCCGTTAGCAGTACGAAGCGTGCCGTCCGACTGAGGGATATGCTTCTTATTAGCCAGGCTGCCAGCAAGGAATACCGTCGCTATCATAGGTACGAACCTCACCAGAAGCATTACAATGCCGCCCGAAACGTTTGTCCATGGAGTATTGGCGCTAAAACCGGCAAAAGCCGAACCATTATTATTGGCCATGGATGCAAAGCCGTAAAGAATTTCCGAGAAGCCATGCGCGCCGCCGTTAGTCGTCCAATTCGCCGCGTCGGGCATCATAACCGTAGCCGCTGTGCCGATAAGACAGCATAATACCGGCGTAAGGATAATCAGGCAAACCATCTTCATATCGTAGCTTCCGATTTTCTTGCCGATATATTCAGGCGTTCTGCCCACCATAAGCCCGGCAATAAACACAGTCAGAAGCGCAAAGGCAATTAATCCGTATAAACCGCAGCCCACGCCTCCATAGACTATCTCGCCCAGCATCATAAGGAACATCGGTATCATGCCGCCTATGGAAGTAAAGCTGTCATGCATAGAGTTTACCGAACCGTTGGAAACGCTTGTAGTAGCAACCGCCCATAACGACGAGCCACCAACGCCGAAACGGACTTCCTTGCCCTCCATATTGCCAATTGCAGCTACGCCGTCAGGCACCTCGTTAAAGGCATACTCAAACGCCGTGCAAACTCCAAGGCATAGTACAAATATTATAGAAACCGCTATAAACAACACAATGCCTTGATTCTTTTCCCTGGCTACGCCGTTTCTGCCTACTTTCCCCACTTCGCCAGCCAGTTTTTTAGCCTTATGATTATCAATTATAGCTTTGCCAAAGGTAAAGCACAGACCTCCGGGAATAACAAGCAGAGACAGCGTTTCAATAAGATTGGAAAACGCAGTTGGATTTTCAAACGGAACGGCCGAATTGCATCCATAGAAACCGCCGCCGTTAGTAAACAGCTGCTTGATAATAATCTGGCTTGCCGCCGGTCCTAGATACAGCTTTGAAGAAACGCCCTCCAGCGTAAGATACTGAATGGCTCCATTAAAAGTCTGAGGCACTCCCTGAGAAACAAGCAGAATAGTTCCACCCAGGCATACAGGTATCATAAACAGCGTAATCCGGGTTAAATCTACCCAGAAATTGCCTATGGTTTTCTTTTCTCTGCGGGTAAAGCCGCGGATTAAAGCAAATAAAACCGCAATTCCCGTAGCGCCTGAAACAAAGTTCTGCACATTCATGACAAGCATCTGAGAAAGATAACTGGCTTGGGTTTCTCCTGAATATGCCTGCCAGTTCGTATTGGTAACGAAGCTGGAAACCGTATTGAAAGCCAAGTGCCAGCTCATCCCCTCTACCCCTTCGGGATTAAGCCAAAGTATCTGCTGCAGCATTAGAATAATAAATCCCAGCACCAGGCCTACGCCGCTGAACAGCAATACGCTTATTGCATATTTTTTTGGAGTCATTTCCTCCTGTGGGTCAACTCCAAATGTTTTATAAAGTACTCCTTCTACCGCACCCGTCGGTTTTCTCCCGAATATCGGCTTGCCTTTGTATATCTTATAAAACGCTCTGCCAAACAAAATGGCGATTCCTACAAAAAGGATACAAAAGCCGACGTCCTGCAGTATGGCAAAAAGAACAGACTCTCTCATACTATAGAACTCCTTACAATAATATTTTTAGCTTAAACTAAAGTCGTCTTTTACAGCTTGTCGCTTTCAAACAGCATATAGAATAAATAAGCAAGCAATCCAACTCCGACAACTCCGCCAATAATGGACAATACAGCCGTCATATCACCACCTCCGCCTCATAATTTTTATTTAAACTTCGCCGTAATATAAAAAACGGCAAATCAACGGCTTACGTCCTGCTAAAATCTTAAGGCGGCGTGCCGCAATAAATCCTTTCCATAGCTTAATTATATAGCTCCTTTTATTCTTTCCAGTCCCCAGCACAGCTCTCTATTGCTTTGATACCAAAACCGGCTTACCCGGCTAAGATTCTCCGAAGGAGCCGAAAAAGTCTGGTCCATATAATAGGATATCCTGTAAAATTTAGTTGCTTTGAGTATATCGCCTTCTAGCTCATAGGAAATACCCAGCAAATTATACGCTTCGGGATTTTCCATATCCAATCCGGACGCCTCGCGCAGCGTTACGCGCGCCTTATCATATTCACCCGCCTTAATTTCGCGGCTTGCCTTCATAAAAAGTTCTGCGACAGGACTGCGGCTCTCTTCCTCCGTTAAGGAATTGGCGTTTTTTCAGCCTGTTCGCATTGGCTTTTTGCATTTTTCATTATTCACCGCCTCCTGAACCTTTTTACTGCGTCAATTATAATAGGACTTGCATTAAAAAAATATTGAGATATTTCCAAACGGCATTAAAAAATCATTAAGAGCCGGAAGAATCCCCTAAAAAGGCCTGATAAAGCGCTTTTATTGAATCTTCGTACCTGCTTTCATCCACACCGGCAATTATATTAATCTCGCGGCAGCCTTGAATCAGAAGGCGTATATTTATCCTGTTTTCAGATAATGCTGTTAACATTTTTGCCGCCACGCCCATTCTCTGATACATATTTCTGCCTACTATAGAAACAATAGCAAAATTATCTAAAACTTTTATATTGTCCGGATGAATTTCAGCTTTTATTTCCTCTATTATCTTTTCGGCAAGCTCAGAAGACATACTAGAATAAGGTATAAGAAAGTTAACAGCGTCCAGACTGGAGGGCATATGCTCAAATATTACATCGTGATATTCGAGTATGGACAGTACTTTTCTCACTACGCTTTTTTGAGCATTCAAGCCAAGCTTATGAATAAAAAGTATGCGTACATCCTTTTTCCCGGCTATGCCGGTTACCGCCTGTTTATTACTGTCCTTAACCAAAGAACAGATTAAAGTGCCCGCTTTTTCCGGATGAAACGTATTGCGTACATTTAAAGGAATTTTAGCCTTTATAAGAGGCTGCAACGCATCAGAATGCATAACCGAAGCTCCAAGATAAGCTAATTCCCGCAATTCGCTGTAAGTCATTTTTTCTATTACGCGCGCCTGAGGCACTATTCTAGGGTCGGCGCTGAGAATACCGTCCACGTCCGTCCAATTCTCATATAAATCCGCATTGACCGCCTGCGCTATAATACTTCCTGAAATATCCGAGCCTCCGCGAGAAAAAGCTACTATCGCTCCCGTTTCGTCCTGTCCGTAAAAACCGGGAATAACGGCCCGCTTCACCTCTTTAAGACGCTGCCGGCAGCATTTATCCGTGCGCATGGCATCAAAACCTCCAAAACGGTTAAAGCAGACCAATTCTGCCGCATCTATAAACGGATAACCTATTTTTTCAGCAAAAAAATAAGCGGATAAATATTCCCCTCGGGAAATGCAAAAATTATAATTCCTACTTTTTTCCATCTGAAGCTTTATATCTGACATCAAATTATTAAATCTTTCTGAACTAATGCCGCAATTCAGCAGCCTATACCGGCGTATTATTTCCGGAAAGGTTTCATTACAGGTTCCCGTGCGTTGAATTTCGCCATAGCATTCAATTAAGACATCGGTCACCTTTTGGCAGTCCTTTGTTTTTCCGGGAGCAGATACAACTATATATCGTCTTGCAGGATTGGCCTTTACTATTTTAGCAACCTGCTCCACGCTTTTTTCGTCAGCCATAGACGTTCCGCCAAATTTACACACAATATTTCCCATATTCTTATTCATACATATACCCCCGCGATGTTTAAAGCGCTAAGCTCTTTTTTTAGCTTTTCAGCAGTCGCCTTTTCAGCGGCGCATAGTGGCAGCCGCAAATCTCCAACGTTCATGCCCTTAATATTCATTGCGGTTTTAACGGGAATTGGGCTTACCTCGCTGAACAATGCTTCAATAAAAGCCGATAGCTGAATTTGCAGCTTCATACATTTTTCTGCGTCTCCGGCAAAATATCTGCCGCAAAGGTCCTGAACCGATTGCGGGAAAATATTAGCCAGCACAGAAATACAGCCGCACGCGCCGGCCTCTAAAACAGGCGCTATGATAGAATCGCACCCGCAGTAAACGTCCAGCTTATCGCCGTATAAGCTTTTCAATTTAATGCAATGCTCTATGCTGCCCGACCCTTCGTTTACTGCACGGATATTTTTGAGCTTCAGCAGCTTTCCGTATGTTTCAGGATATATGCTCATTCCGGTCCGAAACGGAGCGTTATATATGATAAAAGGCAGTCCCGTTGCCTGAGCGCAGGCCGAAAAATGCATATATAATCCCTTTTGAGTACACATATTAAAGTACGGCGTAGTTAGCTGCAAAGCATCCGCGCCCGCTTCTTCTAATAATTTACACTCTTCCGCAGTTTGAGCAGTATTATTGCCGCCAGTACCAGCAATCAGCGGAACCCGGCCGTTAATGGCTTTAGCGGCAAACGCAATTACGCTCATTCTTTCTTCCATAGTTAGCGTAGGATTTTCACCGGTAACGCCGCATATTAACAGCGCATTACAGCCATTATCAAGCTGAAATTGAATCAGCTCGTCTAATTTGCAGTAATTTACCTGACCTTCAACGTCAAATGGTGTTATTAAAGCGGTAGCCGCTCCCATGAATATATGTTCTTGCATAACTCTCTCCTTTTTCAACTCCATTCTATATAGAACCTCATTAAGAAAACATTTGGATTTATAAGCACAGCATTAAGAAAGAATTAAAAATAAAAAAGCACCCGGAAGTTTTTAACATTCCGAGCGCTGTTATATATTAATCAGCTCATTCTATTTTATTCATTCTATAGCCTACTCCCACATCAGTACGAATAAAATCCTGCGAATAAGCATTCTTTTCAATTTTACGCCTTATGCCCGCCATAAACACGCGGAGGCCGTTTATATCGTTTCCTCCCGGTCCCCATACTTTAGATATTATGTAATTATGAGTCAATGTTTTTCCCATGTTTTTGGCCAGCACGCAAAGAATCTTATATTCATAGTTAGTAACATGAACTTCCTGGCCGTTTAGATATACGCTATGCGCGTTAAAATCTATTTTCAATCCCCCGTTAATAAATTCCGGAGATTCTGCGACATGCGCGTTAATGCGAAGCGCGGCTCTCACTCTTGCAAGCAGTTCAGCAGTAGAAAAAGGCTTTTGGACATAATCGTTTGCACCGGCATCCAGACACATTATCTTTTCTGATTCGTTTCCGCGCACGCTGACTACTATTATAGGCAAGGCGTCGTTTATTTCCCTGACTTTCAAAATAACGTTTATTCCGTCCATATCAGGAAGCCCTAAATCCAGAATAATCAAATCAACCGCGCTCATCTGAGCCTGAATAATGCCTTCCTGGGCGTAATCAGCGTGTTTTACATCGTAGCCCTCTTTTTTTAAAGCGAGCTTTAATAAATTCTGTATTGCCGTATCATCCTCTATAATTAAAATTTCAGCCATTGTTATCCTCCATAGGCAATATTATTTCAAACAGCACCCCATTATCAGTATTTCTGGCGCTTATACTGCCGCCGTGAGCCGTAATTATAAGCTCGCAAATAGAAAGCCCCAGTCCCATTCCATTTCCATCTGAATTGTCGCCGCGGAAATATGTTTCAAATAAATGAGGCAAATCCTCCTGACGTATTTTTTCCCCGTTATTAGAAATACGCAGAATTATATTTTTTCCGGAATTCCATGCTTTAATGCATATTTCTCCATCATTTGCAGTATGCTTTACAGCATTATTGAGAATATTGCTTATAGCCTGAATCATAAGGGTTGCATCCATTGGCACTAGCAGCATCTCAGAAGGCATATCATATAAAATAGACCTGCCTCCCAATGCACCCTGTACCGTCCTGACCGCTTGAGGTATAATTTCCTCCAGCGCTTCAGGAACTTTCTTTACCGTAAGCTTCCTATTATCTATGCGCGAAAGAGAAAGCAGGTTTTCAACAAGCCTTATCGTCCAATCCGCTTTAGAAGCTATACTTTGAAGTATCTCTTTGCTGTCCTGCTGGGACAACGATTGGTCTTTAAGCAAAAGCTCCGCCCCATTTTTCATTGTGGTCAGCGGCGTACGCAAATCATGAGATATACTTCTAAGCAGGGTAGCCTTAAGCTGTTCCTTTTCCGCCTCGCTTCTTAAACGCGCCTTTTCCATATTCAAAGTATTTATCTGCGCCATTTTCTTCTTAAGCTGATATGTTATTCCTCCTATAACTATACCCACAATAAGCATCAGCAGAAAAGTAGCGAGATATGATTTATCGCTGAAATGAAGCGTATATCTGGGTTCTGTAAAAAAATAGTTATAGCCTAATACACTAAAAACCGATAATGCAAGAGAATAGAAGTACTCACGGGTTAGTACCGACGTAAGCAATATCCCTAAAATATATATAATTAGATAATTCAAATTATTTATATGAAGATAATCCAGCAGAAAACATAATAAGGTACATCCCAAAAAGGCGCCTAGCATAACGGCGGTTTGTATAATAAATCCTTTTATATTGCTTTTTTCCCTTTGCGCCATAAACGGGCACTCCGCATTTTATAAATAAATTAAAAAGATGCCGGAAAACGCTTATTTTTATTGTAAACTATTATCCGGCATCAATTATATTTTATTATAAAGCATTGCGGCGATTTTCGCAAGTATGCTTTTAAACTGAGATCAGCTCACTTTTATGGTAGCCGACCAATTCAAAAATTTCTCTTCCATATTAGCCTTTTCAGACAAAGGACAATAAAAGGTACACAGCCAGAATGCATCGCTTCCCTTGCATAGCGCGGCGGTATAGAAAAAGTCCTGTCCTAAAGCGCTGTTTTCATAAGTAAAATATGTCACTCCCTTTTCAGATACCTCAATTTCACTAGTCTCTACTGCTGTATTAGCTCGAACTGCTTCGCCGTATTCCAGCACAGTAGAATCAGCGCTTAAATCAATAAGCTGCTCCAAGGTAGTAAATTCTTCTTTTATAATCATTAAAACCGCATTATTCGACATATAAAAATATGTTGCAGTAGCGAATTCCGCCTCTGTAAAGCCAGGTTCCATAGTTATTTCAAAGTCGCTTTGAGCATAAACGGAGGAAGATGTGCCGGCGCTCGAAGAAGCGGTTTCCGAGCTGGGCGGCGTTGCTGTTTCAGCAGTACTGGTGCTGTTGTCGGCGGCAGAAGCCGTAATAGACGCTTCATTATGGTTGCGTGACGTCTCTTTATCTTCGCCATTATCATCATTATCCGAAGCGCACGCACAGCAAATCAGGATTAACGACAGCAGGCAGCAAATAAAAGAGGTTGTTCGTGCAAATTTTTTCATATAGTATTCTCCTTAATTTAAAATATGAATAAATTGTAACATATTTTTGACTAAATAGCAACTATAATCAGCGCATGAAATATAAAAATATTTTTCAGCTTTGCATATTCCCTATTTCGCAGGGAAAAATAATATGGAATATAATTGTAAGGACTGATTAACCTTGAAGCATAAAAAAGCTAAAAAGCCGAAATCTCTTAAAAGGTCGTTAATAAAGCTGGGCATATGCTTATGCGTTATTGCCGTGCTCTTTACTTCGGCATATTATATTCTGGGCGTAAATACATGGTCTGATTTAACGCCTGAAAAAATAACCGACGTGCAGGAAAGCCTACGTATTTACGATAAAAATGGCAAATTGATTTCTTTACTTAACGCAGGTGAAAATCGTACTAAAATAGAAATAGAGACCTTGCCTGACTATGTAAAATATGCGTTTATTTCCGCCGAGGACGCTCGTTTCTACAGCCACCAGGGAGTGGATATAAAAAGAATTTTCGGAGCGCTTCTGGCTGATTTAAAAGCTGGATATTTTAAAGAAGGCGCCAGCACTATAACTCAACAGCTCGTAAAAAACAGTCATCTAACCAACGCCAAGACTCTGCCGCGAAAACTACAGGAGGCGGTATTGGCTTATCAGCTTGAACAAAAATATGAAAAAGACGAAATATTAGAAATGTATCTTAATTATATATATTTCGGCAATAGAGCCTACGGCATAGAGTCCGCAGCTCAAACTTATTTTAATAAAGGCGCATCCGAGCTTACGTTAGCTGAAGCAGCCCTGCTTGCCGGAGTAATAAAATCCCCCTCTAAATACGCTCCTCATATTCAGCCTGAAAATGCAGTAGGGAGGAGAAATTTAATCCTGGGACTTATGTGCGAATATGGATATATATCCGAGGAAGAACGGGATACAGCACGTCAGGAGGAATTAAAGCTGCACGAAAATCCTGCGTATGAAATTTCCTATGGATATTATATTGACATGCTGCTGGAGGAAAGCGCGCAGGCGCTGAATATGGAAATAGAGGAGCTGCTTTGCAGCGGTTATTCTATATATTCCAATCTGGATTCCTCTCTTCAGGGCTATTTAGAAGAAGTATATGCAGACAGCACGAATTTTCCTGAAGGAGACGGTGATACACAGCCCCAGAGCGCCGCTGTTATTATTGATAACAAAACCGGAGGAATAGCGGCAGTTATGGGGGGCCGAAGCTATAATACGCGATTTTGCTTAAACCGGGCATATATGATGAAACGTTCGCCCGGCTCTACCATAAAGCCAATTATGGTATATGCTCCAGCATTTGAAAACGGACTGCTAAGCCCGGCATCTGTGCTAATAGACGAGCGCAAAAGCTTTGACGGCTATTCTCCGCGCAATTTCAATGATAAGTATTACGGCAGCATAACCGTTAGAGAAGCACTTATAAAATCCTTAAATGTACCCGCGGTAGAAACGTTGGATATGGTAGGAATAGAAAACGCAAAAAAATATGCCGAGAATCTGGGTATCAGTTTTGACAAGCAGGATAAAAATCTCGCGCTGGCGCTGGGAGGATTTACTTACGGAATTTCTCCTCTTGAGCTTGCAGGAGCATACCAGGCGCTGGGCAACAACGGCATGCAGCTGGATACCAGCTGCATAATAAGAATATGCGATGATAACGGCAAGGAAATATATGAACCGCCCAAAAACGCGCATCAGGCCATAAGCCGGGAAACTGCCTTTATGCTGAGCGATATTCTGGAGGACGCAGCTGAATACGGCAGCACGGCAATAAATCTGAATCTTTCCATCCCTGTAAGCGTAAAAACCGGAACTGTCGGCTATACTGGAGCAGACGGCTATTCCGACTCTTGGACAGCAGCTTATAACAGCGATTATACAATAGTAGTATGGCTGGGTTATGATAAAACTACGCCGGAACATTATTTAAAAAATGGTATAACAGGCGGCACATATCCGGCCAAAATTGCCGGCAAACTGTTCAATTATTTATACAGCAGCCAGCAAGCGCCTGAATTTATACCGCCAGAAACTGTGGTAAGCCTGGAAATAGATAAACTGACCCTGAAAAATGACGGAGTGATAACCTGCGCAACAAAGGATACGCCTGAAATATACAGGATGACTGATTATTTCAATATAAAATATGCTCTATTATTATAGCATATTCTCTTTTTATTTCTATATTTTATACTATAATTTGTGTATTTTTT
>URIR01000043.1 GCA_900547955.1 uncultured Eubacteriales bacterium
AAAAGGGGCGCGGGCGTTTGGCAGGCGCTTAAAGCGCCTGCCTGGGCCGAGCCTTTATGGCTCGGCCCGCGGCCGGAGGCCGCAAACGCCGGGCGGCATATAGCCGAGCTTTTTAAAATGCCTAAACCCATTTCTAATAGCCTAATTCCTGCTTCCTTATTTCCAGCGCTCTAACCGGCCTCTTAGTAGTTATATTAACCAGACCCAAGCCCATTAAACGCTTTAAATCCTCATCCTCGTCAGCCGTCCAAACAGTAAAATTATAACCGTTCCGGCGCACATATTCCAGAAGCTCAGGCGTAACCATATGATACTCCACGCATATAACCCTGTCCCTGTTATAACCGTTTAAATAAGCCACGCCTTCCCTCACCCGCGCATAATTATCAGCCGAGGGAAAAATACTGTTCCACCAGCCCGCAATGGCCCCCGATTCCTTAAGAAACTGGGCGTCTTCATTGCTGACTTGCCCGGTAAAATGTATCCTGTCTGCAACCGACATTCTTTCGGCCAGCTCTATAACCGGCTTAACCAGTCCAAAATGCTTTACATCGCAGTTTATAAGCACATTTTTATACGGCCGCACCATTTCAAAGCAGGTCTTAAGCTCAGGCCTGCCCGAAGAATCCTCTAATGCGTCGTGGGAAAGATAAAGCCGCTCGCCGTCATTTTGAATATCTATTTCAACAACCTCCGCTCCGCTTGCAAGCGCAGCCTCTATATGCTCAACGCTGTTCCAGGGCGTACCCTCGCAGCCGGTATGAGCGGTAATATAGGTGTAATTCTCCCTAAGCTTTTTATTAAAATATATATCGCATTTATCCATCATTTCTCCTCCGTTCCAATAGTAAAGCAATAGCAGCCGCTGCCTATCTCCTGCGGCTGTCCATATTCAATTTTAGGCGCCTCCTCCGAATAAACGGCGGGCAGATAAAGCTGCGCCTTTACGCCGAAGGGGATATTAAGATATATGTGAAAAGCGCCGTATTTGCGCACCCAGCGCACCCCTATATCCCCCTTTATAGTATTAATCCGGCACTGCGCGCTTAAGAGGCCGGTGGGGAAATACGGCTGTATCCTTATATTCGCCCAGCCCGGCTCAAGCACGGACACGCCGCATATATAGCCGTAAAGCCATTTATCTACCGAAGCGTACATAGGATGAGAATGCGAATTCATGGTAGGATTCTTTTTCAGCTCAAAGCGCTCCCAAATGGTCGTACCCTCATTTTGAATGGAATAGCCGTACGACGGATATTTATCCAGCGTCATCAGCGTATATGCGTCGTCCGCATAGCCATAGCGCGTAAGCATTTCCACCATATAGCGCAGGCATATGCTGCCCGCCGTAAAACGATAATGATTATTCCGGAGCTGGTCGCGCATAAACTCAGCAGCCCTGGCGCGGCTTTCCTCAGGCAGAATATCCAGCCAGAGCGCAAAGGCCTGGCAGGCGTCCGAGCCCGTGCCTACCCTGCCTGTCTGTGCGTCAAACCATTTATTCAAAAAGGCCTCGCGTATCCTTTGGGCGGTTTGAGCATATTTTTCACTTTGTTCGGTCAAGCCCAGATGCTGCGCAAATAAGGAAAGCAGCAGGCAGTTATAATAGGAATAGCCCGTAGAAAGCAATTCGCCCGGAGTTACTGCCGAATAGCACCGCTCAGCGTCTATACAGGCATAGTCGGGCGAGGCCCAGTCCCCGTTAAGGGTAAAATTCAAAATATAATCCTCAGAACGGCCCAAAAGATAATTCTCCCAGGCCTTGAAATGCTCGTAGCCTTCGCGTATCAGCTCATGATTGCCTGCAAAAAGCAGACTTTGCAGCCCCGCTATAAGGAAGGAGGAGCAAACGGGGTCGGCCGGACGGGCGCTGTATATGTATGGATTAGTATATGCTATCATGCCGTCCTGCTGGTCGTTTATTATATCCCTAACGGTTTTGGTAAACAGCCGGCTCACATTGAAATTATAGGGCAGCGCGCCAAAGCGCGGCGTTAAATCGTTAATCCACGCCATGCGCTCGTTTCGCTGAGGGCAGTCGGTAAAAATACTGTATATATTGGATTTTTCCGTCTGCACGCAGTTCTTATGTATGCGGTTGAGCATAGGGCTGCCGCATTCAAAAAAGCTGCCGCTGGCCATATCGCTGTAAAGCGCCACCGCCTCTATATCCTCTGCGGAAAAATCCTCATAGCCGCTTATCTGAGCGTATCTGAAGCCATGATAGGTAAAGGCGGGTGAAAAATACTCATTATTGTATTCCCTGCCCGAAGATATAAATTCGTCCCGCGCCTTAACCCCGCGCAGAGGAGCCATATAGAGCGTGCCGTCCTCGTCTAGCATTTCAGCGTGCTCTATAACAACGGTCTGGCCTTCAAGCATTTTTTCGGGCAGGCGCAGACGGCAGAAGCCGGCTATATTCTGGCCGAAATCAACTACGGCCACACCCGGCCTGGGCCAAAAAATACTTACCGGCTTATATACCTCATGCATGGTTATAGGCTCGGCGGCGTCCGCCCGCATAACGCCTAAGGCGGGCGCGTTTATAACCGTCAGCTCCTCTTCTCTGCCCTTAAGCCGCTCGTCGTACACCATCCCGTCGTAAAGATTGGCCTCAATAATAGGAGTGCGCCTGGCCCTCCAATTACTGTTGTCCGTATGTATCCACTTAACGCTGCCGTCCGTCATGCTCAGCTTTATGGAGGCGCTTAATTGAGGCGCGCCGAAAAATTCTATTTCACGGCGTATATGGTCAAAGATAAACTGGCTGTCCATGCGCCTCCAGCCGTCGGCCACCGTTACGGCCACGTCGTTAACGCCCTCCTTAAGCAGCCTGCCCGCGTCCAGCACCTCATAGCAGCACAATTTAGCAAAATTAGTATATGAGGGCGCCAATTCTCCTCTTTTGAGAGGCTGTCCGTTTACGCTTACCCTATGATAGCCTACGCCGCAGACAAATATTACGCAGCCCGCTATATCCCCTTTATTTTCAAAACTGGTATAAAACTGCGCGGGTACCCGCACCTTATCCTCCTTAACGGCAATCCAGCCCGCCTGCCATTCCATTTTTCCTGCTGTAAATTCCTTAGGCGCGGACCAATTGCTTATGCGACCGTGATTATCCGTCAGACGGACGCGCGCGCAGTAAACCTCGCCCGCCTCAAACGCAGGCCCCTCGTACTTAGCCCGCTGTTCCTTTTTCAGCGCTCCTCCGGTCCATAATACTTTGCCGGTTTTCTTATTTGAAACCTCTATTTCATAGCCCGTTTGCTCCGAATTGCTTAATTCTGAAACGGCGCTCCAGGAGAACGCGGGATGGTCGTTGTCAATTACGTCGTATTCCGAATAATCTACATACAGCTTATTAACCCTGAGCATACTTTTCTTCCTCCATAAAAATACTGCTTAAGCCGCAGGGCGCCGCATAAAAGCGGCGCGTCCAGCGGCCTGTACAGTTTATATTACCTCATTTTCATTTTTTTGCGGTCAGGCTGATTTTTTCTTGTTTTTAATCACAATATAAGCTATAACCCCTGCTATAATGACCACAGCCGCCGCTGCCAGCACAATAATCAGCGTATAATCTGTTTGGCCGTCCCCGCCTCCGCCGGCCGGAGAGGTCTGCGCGCTGTTATCCGCCGTCTGCTCGCTCGGCTCTAAAGCTTCCCTGCTGGGAGAAAGCGTCTGCTCTAAATCGCTTGCAGCAGGCGCGGTCGGCTCAAGCGTTTGTTCAGCCGTCGGCTCGGGCGTAGGTTCAAGCGTAGGTTCAGGCTTAGTCTCGGTATAAACGGCGATATTGTCAAATTCCAGCGCCGAGCCTCTTTCGGCCAGCGCTATAACGTTGCGTACGGAGAGCCGGGAATTTTCCACGCTCAAAAGCTCGGCGCCCTCCGCGTTCTTTACCTTGACGTTCTTATAAAATTCATACTGCATAGTGTCGTCGGTATCCTTAGGATAGGTAGTAACGCCGCTGTATTCCACTACGGCAAACAGCTCGCCGTTAATATAGCAGCTTACCTTTCCGGCGTTATCATCTCTGAAGGTATATGTATTCATTTTGTTTTTGATATCAAAATTTACAGGTATGGCGCAGTTGCGGTGAGAAACAAATATGCCGTCCTCCTCGAACACCGCCACATCTATCCTGAGCGTATTTTCGTCACTTGCCGTAACGCAGAAGCCGCTGCCCCCCATACCGTTCCAGCTTACCGATTTGCCGCCGTTCTGAACGTAATAGGTGGAGCTGCAAAATAGCAGTTCGGAATCCTTATACGCCGGATTAACCCTGTAAATAGGCTCGCAGCCCTTTATAAATATACCGTCCTGACCGCCCGCCATTTTAAAATCCACGCTTAGGGCGTATTGCTGCCCCTCCAAATCGTTGGCATACTGCATCTGGAACTCATGATGGCTGCCGCCCGCGGGAGAAGGAATGGAAACTATATTGCCCTCTTCGGCCGCCGTTATATAGGCTACTGACGCGCCGTGCACCAGCCAGTCAATGCTGTCGTCGCTGAAATCCACGGTATTGCCCGCTTCGTCCCCGTCAAAATCCGCCTCCGACTGCAAAAACAGGCCCTCCGTCAGCTCATTTTGGCCCTCGGCCAGTCCCGCGGGCGCCAGCGCCAGCAAAAGGGCGCAGAGACCCAGGGCCAGCAGGCTTTTCGATTTAATAACCCAGCTACGCATATTTATTACCTCCAAGCCGTTTACGGCTTAATTTTACAATTCCCTTATTTTAATTTCCAATGACGCAGAATTATCTCCCGCGCCTTATCATGCACCACGCCGTTAGTCGCTAACAGAGAGGTTACCCCCTCGTATGCCGGAGTATTTCCGTAAAAATCGCTTACCCGTCCGCCCGCCTCGTTAAGAATGAGCGCGGCCGCGGCATAATCCCAGGGATAGAGGCGCATCTCATAAAAAACCTCCGCCCGTCCGCTGGCCACGCTGCATATATCCAGCGCCGCCGAACCGCTTCTGCGAACGTCCTCCGACTGATTGCACATTTCCCGGGCTATAAGGAAAGTATCCTCCAGCAGGCCGAAATCATGAGAGGCCGTGCCTATGCATACCAGCGAGCGTTCCAGATTATGGCCGCTCACCCTTATCCGCCTGCCGTTAAGATACGCGCCGCTTCCGGCTGCAGCATAGAATAATTCGTCGTCTGCCAGAGAATATACGGCTCCGAAAGCCGCCTTTCCGTTACAGACATATGCCACGCATACCGCGCAGCTTGCATAGCCGTGCAGACAGTTTGTCGTACCGTCAATAGGGTCTATTATAAAGAATTCGTCTCTGCTGTTGAAAGGGATGGAAGCCGCGCTGTTCTCCTCAGCTATAAATTTGGCCGACGGATATAATCGCCCTAATCGTTCGCAAAGGAAGCTCTGGATATTTAAATCCAGATTTGTTACGTAATTGCATTTCCCCTGCTTGGTTGAAATGCAGGCTATCTGTTCTCTTTCCTGTATAAAAAGCGTCCGCGCCTGTCTGACAGCCTCAAGAATGCCGTCAAACTCCTCCGGGCTCTGTGTATATTTTAACGAGTTTGTAGTCATAAAGTCAATAGCCCCTTTAAAAAAGGTAATAGAATTTTAACGGCATTTCCTGAAAATACGCCTAAAAAGCTTAGGCGGCACGCCGGCAATTATCAGGTTCCGGCGCGGGTCAGCGCGCCGGAACCCGAGCTTTACGCTTTATTTCTGAGAACGCCTTCTAACTCCTACTGCAGCAGCCGCACCCAGCGCCAGAACGCATGCAGCCGCGAAAATCAGTATGCTGGCGTCGCCGTTATCACCCGTATTATCGGTATCCTTAAGCCAAACCATAAAGTTGTCGTAATAAAGGGTGCCGAATTCCTGGCCGGCGCGCAGGTTGCCTCCTAAAAACGCGCAGCCTGAAAATCCTTCCATATCCTTAAGCGCGCCCGGTATAAGCACATACCCTTCAAAATTCTCAGGCAGCAGGAAATCCCCTGAGGCTCTCATAATTCCCTTAACCGGCTCGCTGCCATCGGCGGGAACCAAAATATACTCGCTCTCGCCCGCAGGAGTTACCACCTTATTGCCCTCGGCAATATATGTATACGGCCTTATCCATTGTCCGCTTCCATTATTCTTTACATAGAAGCCGTAGCCCTCGGCGGCGTTATAAACGTCCTGGCTTATCTCCTTGCCCATTTGCTCCACCCTGGCCTGCGTCCAGGCGCTTCCCGAGGCCTGGCTTACGGCCAGCATGCCGTTTTCCACGCTGTATTTATTATAGTCGTCGCTCTGCCATATGGTTATATCAGCATTAGAAAAATCCTCATAGACAAACGCCTTATAGCCTGAGAGGCCATTTAGTTCCACCATATCCGAGAGGTCGGGCGTGGGCTTGGCGTCAGTCTGAGTATTTGCCGCCGTTGTAACAGTCGTTGCAGCGGCAGTATCGGTTACAGCCGCGGTAGCAGCCGCAGTCGTAGCAGCGGCGGTCGTCGCAGCCGCGGTCGTAGCGGGAGCAGCCGGCGCTTCAGCCCAGATTAAGAAATTATCAAATATAAGGGGAGCGCTCTGGCTTACGTTCAAATTTCCGCCTACCATAGCGTAAGGAGAAAATCCTTCCATACCGCTTAAGGGCAGATTTATAAGCACATAGCCCTCAAAATTCGCCGGCAGCAGAAAATCTCCCGTAGCCCTCATTTGGCCGTAGATACGCTCGCTGCCGTCAGAGGGTACAAGAATATATTCCACTCCGTTATCCGGAGGGGTAACTATTTTATTGCCGTCCACTATATAATACAGAGGACGTATCCATTGGCCTACGCCTCCGTTCTTTATATAAAAGCCATAGCCCTGGGCGGCGTTAATTTCAATATCTCTTATAGACAGTCCAGCCTGCTCTATCTTACCCTGAGTCCAGGCAGTCCAGCCGGTTATGGCAAGCTGGCCGTTCTGAATGGAATATGTATTGGCCTGATTGCTTACCCACATGCTCAGACCGTCGTTGGAAAAATCCTGATAGACATAGGCCTTATAGCCCGGCAGTCCTGCAACGTCTGTAAAAGCCGTGGGCAATGGTTCCTGGGCTGCAGTAGGCGCTATAAATACTGTGCACAGCATAAGCAGGCACACGCTCAGCGCAGCGGCTAAAAATTTCTTCATAATTCTCTCTCCTTTATAATTTTAATGCTCGGAGCGCTCCATTTAAGGCGCTCCGGCTTAATATTCCCTTTTGCCCGCGTTTTCCGGGCTGTCCTTTCATGGCTGTGAAAAAGCTCACCTCATGCTGTAAACATGCTCCAAAAGCGCCTGATTGACCATTTCGGCTATGGAATCAAAATACTGCTGCGGGCTTTTCCCGCCGTCAAAGAATTCGCGCCGTCCGGCATACCATATAACGGTAGCGCAGTTGCTCTGGCCGTCGTCGCCTACAGGCACCCTTTGATACAGCCTGTAATTAGCGGGCACAGCATACTGAGCGACGTTTCTGAGCGTATCTGCCGAGCCCTGGTCCAGCGCTATTTCGCTTATCTCCACATCTATCTCTGCTTTAATCTCATCTGAATCCTTTGCGTAATACGGGCGGACAAATTCATTAAGCAGCTTAACGCAGCCCTCGGGATTAGCGTGGCCCTTATACACCCCAAAGGGATTGTATTCTATAACTGCCGAGGTATAATCGTCCGCCTGAGGGCCTTTAGGAATATATAATATTCCGTAGTCCAGACCCATTGTATCCTGGTCGGCGGCGCGGGCGGCCCAGGTGCACATCATAGCCAGCTCGCCCCGGAAGAACGCGGCGGACAAATAATTGTCCCCCTGATAAAGCTCGGTATTTACCGTACCCTCGGCGGCCATATCCAGCAGGAACTGCCACGCGGCCACGGCGTTGGGCTTATTACCCGCAAACTGCTCTATTATTGTGCCGTTATAATCTGTCTTTTCAAAGAAAGCCGCATCGTTAGAGTATACAAAATTTTCTATGGTCTGGCCAAAGGCCGTACCGTATATGCCCTTATCCATATCGGTAGCGGCGGCGGCTATCTCGCGGAATTTATCCCACGTCCATTCTCCGTCCGCCTGAAGCTTATAGAGGGTTTCGTCGTCATAGCCCGCGTCGGCCAGCACCTGTCTATTGAAAAAGGTTACCTGATAATTGCCCACGCTGGAATTATAGGGAACCGCAAAATAAAGCTGGCCGTTATAAGTGCAGCTTTGCTGGGAAATCTGGTCCCAATACTGTTCATCGGTAAAATCAGACGTATTTTCATACAGGCCGATAGGAACGAACAGGCTGCCGGCGGTGCTCTGATAATTAAAGATACCCACCTGCGTCCAGGAGGCGCCAAAATCCAGGATATCCGTCATAGGCTTGCCGGCATAGGCGGAAGCGCCCACCTCGGTAGTCCAGGTGCTCTCAGATTCAGGCCCGATATACTTTATAGTGATACCGTAAGTATTTTCAAGCTTTTCCTTCATTTCGGCCTTTTGCCTTTTGAATAATTCGGTATTATTTGGAAACGGGTCCTCTTCGGTTACGGCCCAGGTAAAATACCGGTATTCCTCCCCCGCGTTAAATATCCCGGCGGCCTGGTCGGGAGTTGCGGACGCATCCGCGCTCTGCGAGGGGGACCCATCGGGCGCCGGGGTAGCGCTGGGGCCTCCCGTGTCCGTGCTGCATCCGGCGGCGGCGCCCGTCAGAAGCACAATAGCGGCAATACATATTAAGACTCGCTTAAATAGTTTCATCAGTTCAACCTCCTTATCTGTAATTTTATTATATTGGATGCAAAGTTGGATTACAAGACATGCTTTTTTAGGGTTCTATAAAAATTATTTATAGTGCCGGCGTACAACGCATGCCGCTGATAAGAGCAAAAAACCTCTATCCGCCTAAGAACATAAAAAAACGCGCGAATTTAAATTCAGCGCGTTTTTTATTGCTAATCAATCAAAGCCTGCCTGGCCGCAAGGGCCCGCCTTCCTTTCCCTCCGGGCGTCCGTCACCGCGCTTTAATTTTAACCCTCTGTCCGGTCATAAAGGCCGCCGGGCAAGGATGCGGCTGGCGGGCGCGGGCGGACGTATTGTTTTTAGTCAGAACTGCAAAATTATAAAACAGGCTAATATGCTTTTAACCTGTATCAGGCTTATGTAAAAATAATTTTACTAAAATACATATAAGAATTAAATTGCCTTTTCAGCCGCCGGAATCAAATATTCCATGCTGCAAATAAGCTGAGCGGCTTACTCCTCTTCCTCCCGGTCCGCGCGTTTTACCGCCTTAGTAGCCATTATTACCGAATCCTGCATATTCCAATCTCTAAGTACCGTAGCCAAAGTCAGGCCGCGGGGCAGCTTAAGGGTATATCTATGCCTGAAAAGGCGGTTGCCCTTTTCGTCTGTTTCATCCTTATTGCCCAGATATTCAATGCCCACTACCTGTATCAGCCGCGTATCGCAGTATTCAAATATAAATTCCGTCATTTCCTTATGGTTTATAAAGGTTACGTCTACATCTATGATGCCCTTAAGCGCAGTCATTTTATGCTCCAGATACTTAAAGCTAATAGTAACTATTAATGCCGCTGCCAGCACAGCAAAGCTTATCTTAAAATATCCCATCCCTATAGATAGGCCCAGGCATGCCGTTACCCAAAGCGTAGCGGCAGTAGTGAGCCCGACTACCACCGAGTTCCGGCGCATTTTGATTATTGTACCGGCGCCCAGAAATCCTACTGCGCCCACCACTCCGGCCGCTATGCGCGATATGTCCACCCTGACCTGTTCTTGACCCAGCGCGGCAATCTCAAAGCCCATCTGACAGGTTATCATAGAGCTGAGCGCAGCACCTATGCATACCAGCGCGTGCGTGCGCATGCCCGCGGGGTGATTGGATATCTCCCGTTCAAGTCCGATAATAGTGCCTGCGCACAAAGCAAAGCCCACGCGCAGAAATATTTCCAGCCAGGATAAAGAAGCGTCTGTAAGCATTAAAATAAACAACCTCCTATTATATTTATATTACTATATTATATTTATAGCGGCTGATTAATGCAATATAAACATTTTTGGGGGCGAATAAAAAAATTTTATAAAAAAACCTGCTGGGGTGCGTGAAGGGGCGGGGGGTGGGGGTGGAGGGAGGCCGCGGGCAGCCTAGCTGCCCGCGGCAAACGCCTTCCCGGCTTTACCCGCCTAAAGCCTGTTAAAGCCGCTCTAAAATCTCGCTAAGCACTCTCTCATCCTGCTCTGCCGATTCGGTTATCGTCTGAGCTAAACGCTCTAAAATTCCTTCCTCCCCCGTAATATTATACTTCAGCGCCAGCATTATGGACTTTTTACAGCTATCTGCAAGCCGGTCGTATTCCTTCAGAATAGCTTCACTTAAATTTATATAACCGTTCTCCTGCATATATCTGAGGCGCAGTCGCATAAGGTTTTTATGCTCGCTGATAAAACAGAAATACCTGGAATCCAGGCGCCCGCTATGCTCATTTTTTACATCCTCCGCAAATTGCCTTATAGCCTTCAGGCCGTATAAGGCGCTGCCTTCCTCCAGCTTTCTGCTCGTCAAATAGTCCTCCAACCCTGCCCTGACCATAGCTAAATCAAAGCCCAGCGCGCTGTCCTCGTCATAATCCAGCATGTATATAAAAATATCGCTTTCCTTTATAATCATAGCCCTGTTATAATCCTGCATATTAATTCTAAATTCTCTGTAATGCCCGTCGCTCAGATACGCAGCCGATATAAATTCTTCTCCCTCATAGCCGTAGAGAAGATAATCATGCCAAAAATATCTATCCGGATATGCGCTTTTGCCCGGTATACAGCCGTCGTTAAAGGCGCCGAATACATATCTGTGATTATCCAGAGCCCTGCGCGCCAGCTCGGAAAAATCCACCCTTTGAATTGCATACTGCATAATAATGCTGGCATAATCCATATTAATAAGCCCATCTTTCATTAAAAGAAAATTATCAACATAAAATTTAAGCAGTACAATCGCGTCATTATCATAAACAATTCGGATATAATTAGATAAAAAGTACGGCATATGCTTTTCCCCGCGGGAAAAAACAATACCGCTTATAAATGCCTCAGGCTGATATGTATTAGCGATAGTCTTAAGCTCAAACGGAAGCCGCATAAAATTCCCTCCTTCCTAATAAACACTTTAATTCACACTCTCAAGGCTGTCTAAAAGCTCAAGCGCCAAAGCGCGCGTTTCGCCTGCAACCCTCATTATTCCGTCAATTAATGAATTGTTTATTTTGCCCGAGGCATTGCTCAGCAGCTCTGAAGCAGCCCGTTCAATCTGACTCGCCAGCTTTGCATGCTCATAAACGGTCAGGCCTTCCTTTACCATATATTCCACCCGCATTCTCATAAGCCGCGCATATTCCCAGACGCACTTTAATACCAGAGTATTGCACCCTTTTCCAAGGCTTCCGCGCCGGATAATATCCTCCGCAAGATATTCAATGCTTTTGTATCCAAAGGCGCATCCGTCGTTATTCAGCCGTTTTCCCTCCGCAAACTCGAGCAGCTCCTTTTTAACGTTTCCGATGTCAAAGCCCAATTCCCTGTCTGCCAGCGTTCCTCCCCAAAACATATTCATGCCCGTTTCTTTAACAAACGAAGCCTCTTCAAACTCTGAATATGGAATAGCAAAGCTCCCTAAATTGCCTTTTCTTATTCCCAGACTGTAAAAAAACTGCTCGTCGTAGCCGTACAGCATATAATTAGCTGTTTGATACTTAACGTTATAATTGGCAGTCCCCTTTATAAACTCCTCATTCCACAAGCCCAGTATATATCTGCCGTCATCCAGCTCCGCCTGCGCAAGCTTTGGCATAAGCCCTGGATATACCGCATAATTTGGAATATGTACCGGCGCTAAGGACAATTTCCCGCATTGCCAGAAATAATAGTCCTCATAGTTGTTGTTAAATGACATCACCGCTCCGCCGTCCTGGGCGTCGCAGGCAAATATGGATATGTACCTGGATAATAAAAAGGGAAGCTGGGAATTATCTATGGCTGTTAAAAAGCCGAATACAAAGGCTTCCGGCTCAAAAGAAGTTATAAGCGGCTGAAAATTAACCGGCAGTTTAATAAAATCACCCTCCATCTTATCAAATTGAACGCCTTTAAAAATTAACAAATACAATGAGAATATGTACAAATAACCAAATCTACTATTTCTATTATAACAAAGGCTAGAACATAAATCAATAGCCGTTCATAAACATTTCATAAGTATTTTTAATCTAAGCAGCCCTACGTTTAAAAAACTATACTCAGTATAACGTGGGCTCCATTTTTTGCGGTATATCCTGCATATACTTAAACTGCAAAAACTTTCAAAGACGTAATAGATGTATTTTAACAACCGCTTAGCAAAACGGACAGGGCGGGCATTTATGCAAAAACGCATTCTACCTTGATTGTATTGTCTAATTCAATAAATAAATGGATAAATTCAGATATCCCGCAAAGGTCACCCATAATAAATACGGCAGCATAAGATACCCTGCTGGTTTAGAAATCCTATAAAACATAACGGTAGCCGCCAAAATAAGAAGCCAGAGCAGCACAAGCCAGATAAAAGAAAATAAATACGCCTGGAGAGTAAAGAAAAATATTGGCCATAGATAGTTAAAGGCAAGCTGAACGCCATAAATATCCAAGGCTTTATGATAAGGCTTTTCTGAAACCAGCACCAGATAAGAGGCTACGCCCATAAGTATATACAGTATGGTCCATGCAACCGGGAACAGCCAGGATGGCGGAGCAAGCGCTGGCTTATTTAATGATTGAAATATTTCCATGCCTCCACGCGTGGAAAGAGCCGAAAGTCCTCCTACTGCCAAAGGAATAACTATACACAGAATTAACTTTTTCCATTGTATTTTCATATGCTCACCTCATTGCATATTATATGCCCGCCCATCCCGGAATATGCACGCCTGATTCTAAGATGCGCCGTTCTCCTCTCGCATGCCAGCTATTGCAAAACAACTTTCATCTACATAATTAGCCTAAAAGCAATATGGTCCAAACGCAAAATAAAAATAGAGACCAAAAATATTTCCAGGTCTCTGCTTTTTGAATAAAGCTTAAAAACACATACCCTAAATTGACAAGGGGATACACGCCTCCAGCGGTCTGATTTCGGCATTTTCTGCGCCATCGTCAATGGGTGTACTTCAGTACACGGAGCGAAAAGCAACACAGCAGGACACTCAAACAGCCCTGTCCTGACCGTATATGCCCTTGTCAATTTAGGGTATATATTCAATATTTATTCAAGTATATTTGAGGTTATATAATCAACTCCCCATTCAACCAGCTGTTCGGCGTCCTCCCGTTGATCTACAGTCCAGCAATTAACCTTTCTGCCCGCATCATGCAGCTGCTCAACAACCTCTTTGCTGAGCGCCTTAAAATAAACGTCCGCGTCTATCCTATCCGCAATCAGCCTGTCAACAATCTCCTTTGTACATTCCGAAAACAGAAATTGAACTGATTGCTCCGGAATAATCTCTCTAATTCCTGTTAAATTCTTATAATTAAAAGAAATAAAGGTCGTGTTATCCAAATAATTATATCCTCTTATAATATCGACCATCCGGCGCAAGGCCTCGCCTGTAAAATCCGATTTGAGCTCGAGCACGCAATGTTTGTCATATTTTTTGCATATGCTGATATAGTTTTCCAAGGTGCCGGGACGCAGATCCATTCTGTCCTTGCTCCCATCGCTGTCAAACAGCACAACCTGCTGCAGCAACGCAAGGCTGACCTCTTCTACAGGCACATTTTCCCCAGATACGCGACGCAAATCAAAATCGTGATTGATAACAAATCTTCCATCGGAGGTTATGTGAGTATCAGTTTCCACACCGTAATAGCTTCTATTGCCAGCCGCGACAAAAGCAGCGTTTGTATTTTCCGTCTCTATTCCTGAAAGCCCTCTATGCGCTATTACAAGCGTATTTCCTTTTTTAAATTTAATAGTATCCATATACAAACCCCCTTTAATATTAATTTCGATGTAATTATATGACAGAAAATTCATTTTGTCAATATAACCTAAATTGACAAGGGCATATACGGTCAGAACAGGGCTGTTTGAGTGTCCTGCTGTATTGCTTTTCGCTCCGTGGACGTTTAGTAACACGTCGTTCAGGCACCTTGCAGGCTACTCAAACGGCCGCTGTCTGATTCTTCGGCCTCCAGCAGGTTTGATTTCGGCATTTTCAAGGAAGCGGAA
>URIR01000044.1 GCA_900547955.1 uncultured Eubacteriales bacterium
AAGATAAACGGTTAAGATAGTGGCAGGAAGAGCTAAAAAACACCCCCATGGGAAATGCCCCGTGCTAATAAGGCAGTAAAAAGTAGCGAAAATGGTGTAACCCGATATGTGGCGGGTTACACCGTTTTTTTATGCGGTGAGCTGTTTCGGTATCTGTGATGCGCTTCGCATCTGCTCCATCATTTTTCGGATTTCCTGCTCGTCAGGAAGACTCACCAGTCCCACCGCTGTGAAATAGATGTCGACCTTCACCGATTTTTGAGCGTGCTTCTTCTCCGGATTGTGTACCTCAATGCGCCGGATCAGCTTGTTGACAATCGTCGGCGTCAGTTCTTTCATATCGGTAAATTCCCGCAGCCCCTGTAAAAGCAGCCGCATATCCACCGATTTCTGTTCCATTTCGGATAGCTGCTTTTCTTCCTTATTTACCTTTTCCAGCAGCTCCTTCTGCTCGAATTCATATTCCGCCGCCATCCTTGCATAGCGTTCGTCCGACAGCTTTCCGATTACATTGTCCTCGTAAATCCGGCTGAACAGTTTGTCCAGATCGGCAATCCGCTTTCTGCTGTTTTCCATGGAAAGCTTCAATTCCTGTTGCCGCTTTTTCTGAAACTCCCCGCATTTCTGCTTCTGCATATAGAGGAATACCGACTCATAGCAGCGCACAAAATCTGCTAAACCCGCAACCGCTTCCTTCACAATCATTTCCAAGACTACATCTCGAATGAAATGGATTGTGCAGCTTCCTCTGCCGTCCTTGTAGTTGGCGCAGCGGAAAAACTCCTGATTGCGTTTGAGCGATTTGGCGGCGCAGAAGTGCAGTTTCGATTTGCAGTCGGCACAGAATACCAACCCAGAAAACAGACTTTTCCGATTTGTCTTTGTCGGTCTGCGCTTGTTCTTCCTGAGTTCCTGTACCCTCAGCCACACATTTTCATCAATGATCGCTTCCTGCGTGTTTGGAATGATCTGGTATTCCTCTTTCGGATTCTCGATCACCTTGTGCACCTTGTAGCTGACCGTTGTGGATTTTCCGTTCACCGTGCATCCGGTGTACTGCTGGTTTTCTAAAATATGCTCAATGGTATTCTCCCGCCAGCCATAGATATTTGCCGGAACGGGGTTACTCGTCTTTCTTCCAATCGAGTGGAAATATGCCGTTGGCGTCAAAATCTTTTCTTTTTCCAGCTGCTTTGCGATCTGCGTCGGCCCTTTTCCGGCAAGGCAGAGGGCGAATATCCTTCGGACGACTTGCGCCGCAGGCTCGTCGATATACCATTGCTCTTTGTCGCCTTCGAGCTTCTTGTATCCATAGGCAACCGTAGAAGCAACCCGCCTGCCCTGAGAGGCCTTCAGCTCATTGACCGCACGGATTTTCTTGGAAGTCTGCGCCGCATACCACTCGTTGAAGATGCTGTAAAAGGGCAGCATTTCCATTCCTTCGCCGGTTGTGGAATTGATATTTTCCTGTATGGCGATAAAGGTAATGCCAAGAGATGGATAGACCACCTGCGTCAGTCTGCCCATCTCAACCTGCTCACGGCCGAAGCGGGATACATCCTTTACGATGATCGTCCCGACCTCTCCGTTCTCCGCCATTCTCTGCATCCGCTGAAAATCCGGTCTTTGAAAAGTCGTCCCGGAAATGCCGTCGTCTACAAAGAAAACCGGGTGCAGATACCCGTGCTTTTTCGCATAGTCAAGCAAAATCTGCTTTTGATTGGTAATGGAGTTTGACTCCATGTCCTTCTTGTCATCGTCCACCGACAAACGGCAGTAAAGGGCGGTGATCTTTTCTTTTTCCTGCCCGTTTGATTTGTTTTGCGTTGTCATTGATTCTTTGATCTCCTTTCTTACACCGGGCATTGCAGGGTAATGCCAATATACTTTAACAGAGGACGGTATGCTGCTTCGCAAACGTGCGGAAGAAATGATTGATTTAATGGAAAAAACGAAAGCCGAGCTTTCTTCTTCTGACGAACATATAAGCGGGGATATTTATATGGGAAGCGGTGAAACGGAAGCCGTTTCTACGATTGCGAAAGTAGCAAAAGATTTGCAGAAAAAACACCCATTTATCCGTTATCATATTTACAGCGGCGACGCTGAACATATCATTGAAAGATTAGATAAAGGGCTTATTGATTTCGGTCTTTTGGTTGAACCTGTTGATATTGCAAAATATGATTTTATAAAGCTGCCTGTAAAAGACACATGGGGCGTTTTAATGCGAAAAGACAGTCCGTTAGCAAAACAACAAAGCATTTGTGCCGAGGATTTATGGGATAAGCCGCTTATCATATCTCACCAAACATCTATTAGTGATGAAATGATTGCTTGGCTGCGAAAAGATATATCGCAGTTAAATATTGTTGCGACCTACGACCTACTGTATAACGCTTCCCGTTTTGTAAAAATGGGATTCGGGTATGTAATCGCATTAGATAAGCTAATCAATACAAGCGGCGACAGTAACCTTTGTTTCAGACCGCTTTATCCTGTTTCAGAAGCCGGATTGTGTATTGTATGGAAAAAATATCAGGTTTTTTCAAGGGCAGCAGAACAGTTTTTAAGACAGATTCAAGAAGAATTTAAGATTGATATTGAAGCGTAATATGTAATCAAGCCGTCTGCATTTTAAGCAAGCGGCTTGTTTTTACCTTCCGATCAATAGGCATACGCACCGTAGCCGAGTACCTCATAATATCCAATCGGATAGCCGTTCTGACCACTTTCGTCCACCCAATTAAAGAAGATAATCATATCCGGCGTAGGCTCTGCGATGCTTTTCTGATTGATACGCATTTTGTTAAGCAAAAATCGAGCTATGGGTATTAGGGTGTCCCTAATTCGTTTTACTGTTTGTAGCCGTATGGGGATACAAACAGTCTGCTCGCTAAGATGATACAGAAAAACCGGAGAAGGCAGCAATGCTTTCTCCGGTTCGTTCTATGTTACCTTGATTTTCTTCGGCTTTGCTTTTGAAATTTTGATGATTAAATCATCCACAGCGTCGGTATAGCGTCCTTCCTGCCGCAGCTTGTTCTGAAACCAAATGAGATTTTGAATGAGAAATCTGCGCTCAGCTTCCGAAAGGTAAAGATGATATTTCTGCTCTCTCATATGTAAATCCACTCGCTATTGACGATTTCTGTTGCTCGGTTTCGGATACTGTTTGTCTTTTGCACCCATTCCATAGAATTATCGGCTTTCAATTTCTCCGTAACATTTTCCTGCTCGGCAAGTGCGGCTACAAGCGACATAAACATCCGCTCCGCCTGTTGATCTACCTCTGCCAGATGTTCGTTCAGCGTTCCGGCAGTCAGCAGATTGTAATACCGAATTTTGCGATACTGCTTTAAATATCGCTGGTGTCGCTGTCCCCAAATTCCGATTTCAATTTCTTTTTCGGGCGGTATTATCAGATTGGGAAGCTCATAATCGCCTTGACGGGTATATGTGCCGCCTGCTTGTTCATAAATGCTTTTCATCGTCAAAACCCCCTGTGTTTTATGGTGATTTCATTCTACAGAAGATTTTCAGGAAAAACCAATGTGCCGATTACAGTTTTAACGATATATACAGAAAAAGAGTACGAACCCTTCGATCCGTACTCTCGTTTCTACCCTGCAATGCCGGTTTCTGTGTGCTTTTCGGATACTGCCTTATACACACTCAGCAAACCATGGGGGTGTTTTTAATTTGGGGAGGAAGGAATTAAAGCGGGAGCGCAGAGGGAGAGCCGGAAGGCGCTTAGCTTTACATATATGAAATCGGGCAGGGCTGTGAACGGTTCTGCATTTTAGAAAAGTGTAACGCCTGGATGAGCAACGATGATTAAAATGGCGGGATTATATTAATTGATACCTTAATATTTATAGATTGCTTATTAATGGTAAAATAGTAATTAAATTTGCTTGCCATATATCCATATATAGTATATAATGATAAAAAATAACAAAATAACTGGGTAGGAGGTTTTTGCAATGTCGGAGATGGACAGATTTTATCAATTGAATGGGGAAATTAAAAAAATAAGTATGGAGGAAAAGATAAGCCGAATTCTTATTGCATTGGGTATTACTTCCAGGCTTAAGGGGTATGCTTATTTGATAACGGGATTGCAGATGGCGATAAAGTCGCCTGAATGCGTAACTAATATTACAAAGGAACTGTATCCCGATATAGCTAAGCAGCATAAAACTCAGCCGGATAAGGTGGAGCGCGGAATAAGACATGCTATATTGGCTTCTCAGGCGCAGGGGTATATGACCAGGCTGAATAGTCTGTTGAACTGCGAGGCATACAGTATAGGAGATAAACTGACCAACAGCCGTTTTATTGCGCTTGCGGCAGAAAGACTCAGATATATGGAAATGGATAATGAATGAGGAAATATAACTGTATAATTTAAGCGGCAAATCTGGCCTAACGGGATATAAATAAGGGGGGCGGCGCGGTATTCCGGCGCGCTGGCGCGCCGGAATTGGGCGGCAGCGCATGCGCTGCCGCCGGGCCGGCCTTTGGCCGGCTCCGCGCCGCCCCCCTTATTTATATCCCGTTAGGCCAGATTTGAAAAATTAAAAGCCCCGGGCAATTTGCCTGGGGCTTTTAAAGCAGAAAATTTATTTTCTTCGTCCGCGTATTATACGGCTTAATATGAGGGCGACAGCCATTGTAATTAATACGACTATAGCGGGCGCTAAAAGGTCCGAGGCTTTGAACGCGGCTGGATTTGCTAAATCCAGGCTCCAGGGCAGTTTTATTAATCCAGTTCCTAAAAGCAGAAAGCTAAGCAGTACAGCGCAGGCAAAGGAGAGCAGATTTATTTTCATACCAGATGTCCGCCCCGCAAGAAAGTCGCTGATATTCTTAATTCTTTCATGAAGCTCGGCTGTTATTTCATTTATTCTATATGCCTGAATGCCAGCCTGATAAAAGCCCTTAGCGGCCTCGGGAGCTTTGGAGTTGGGCAGAGTCGCCGCGCCGTCCAGGCAAAGCAGCGCTTCGCCAGTATTTTTAAATGCGCGGCCGTTGGCTGGCGACAGCATATTTAATTGAGAGCTTATTTGGTTAAGGGTATACCGCCTTTGTATCAGCGCAAGTAGCAGCAGGCTCCATTCAGTTTCAAACTGTTCGTAATAACTGTTGTTATGGTTTTTAACGGCAAAAGCTCCTGCGCAGGCAAATTGGTCAAAGCAAATTCCTGAACCATGCTGCGGGCAGTATATTATTTCATCAGAATATAATGATGTCTGTTCGCTCGTAGCTATAGAATAGCAGTATCTTTTTATAAACGTATCGTTATTAGGCATATATCCCGTGCCTGCAATTAGCAGTCCTATGCAGCTTACTGCAGGCAAATAGGTCAGCTTGCAGGCAGGAGTAAGTCCGGTCTGAGAAAATAGCTTTTCGGCAGTAAGCGCTGAAAGTCTTTCCTTAAGCTTTATTAGTTCGTCTGAGGCATAGTCGGCATAAAGCCCAGTACAATCCAGCTCCGGATAAATTATGGCCATTCCCATGCCGTTTGGGTAGGCGTATATCTGAAAGCCTGCTTTTAATGCCTGCGGCGCTAATCCTTCCAAGGCCAATTCAGAAATAAAAAGCTTGGGCTGTGGATTGACGCTGTAGTCTATAATATCATAAGGCAGGCCGCTTTGGTGCAGTCCGCTTCTGGCAAAGCCGGTGCATAGCGCAGCAAATTTTTTATAGGGGAAAGAAAAGGGCAGTATTAATTTATAAAAGGACCCCTCGGTGCGGTGGTCGCCTAATTGCCTTAGAATACCTTCAAGCTGTTTGGATGAGATTAACGAACCCTCCCTAGGCGAATCAATATGAGTCCCTTCATAGGTCCAAGGGTTATCCGTGCGGCAAAAGGGTGCGGTTCCAGGCGTTCCGCGAAGTCTGCGGGCATGGATAGTCCCGGGAAAATATTCCTCCTCCAGAGCCAGCTCGGCGTATTCCAGCTCCCTGGCTATAATTTGTGCGTCGCATTGACGGGGAAGGCCGTTTGGCTGGCTGAGGATTGTAAGTTTTATTTCGCTGGTAGGGTATACGTTTTGATTTGGAGCAGTAAAACTGGCTTTGCCGTTAATTGCTCCGGCTATGGCAAAGCCGTCCAGACCTGCCCAAAACTCGTATAATTTGCTTTGGGGAGGCTGAGGCCAAATTATAAAGGCCTCTTTTTTATCGCTGAAAATACCGGCGTTGTCGGGAAGGGAAAGCTCGCCTGTTCTGCATAAAGAGTTCCGATCGGTTATATACCTGTCAAAATCATTCGAGGCATTGGCTATCTCGGCGGCGAACTGCGGTTCATCCTGGGCAATGGGCGCCGTCCTAAGGTCATATTCCGGTTCCAGCAGAAAATTAATCATTGCGCGCTTAAAAAGAATTTCTGATTTTTCCATGAGCAGCGCCGAACGCTCGGCCGGCTGGACATTGTCGTAATATCTGCCTATTACCGTAAGTATAAAGTATAGAGTATAGATGCTTTGTTTGTCCAGGGAGTACCTTCCGCTGTTGATTGTGTCTAAATAATCGCCCAGCTTACCCGCCGCCTTGGGGAAACGTCCTGTTTCAATATAATGTTTTATAAGGTAAGCACCGGCCATAATATCGATGCCCGGCATTATCGGAAGGTTAATAAAAATAGTTTCGCTTTCCAGCGTATCGTCGATTTTTTGCGCGGATTCCAGTATGCTTCTTATTAAATCTCCGCCGCTAAGCTCAAAGGCGCACCCCTCCAGCTCGCCCAGCCCTAAATATATTTGATTATTTTTTACAGGCCCTTTATAGGGGACAGGATGGAAAACATAGCTGACAGTCATACCTGGAATCTCCTTGCAAGTGAAATAGTTTAACTGTATTTATTATATCATCTCTTGGCACTATTGCAAGAAATAAAATGGGTGGTCGGTAAATTAATTTATTATTCAGTTGCTTATAAAATGAGAATACAAGCGGGCTGTTATAAAAAACTGGCTGTAAAAGTATTACTGAGAAAAATCAACTCGTAATTTAAGTGCGGAATATCAATTTTCATAAATAAAAAAGCCGGGCGTTAAGCCCGGCATAATTATTAATTATTATTTTCTCTTCCTTATAGCTAATGCGCCTAAACCGCTTATGGCTGCCGCGGCATAAAGAACTATAGAAATGTCGCCGTCCTCTCCAGGCTTATCGGTTTTATCATCGTCCGGATTAACGGGAGCCTTGGGAACCTCAGCAGTCTTAACCAGGGCTATATCGTCCAGGATAAGGTTGTTGGTGCTGCCGTCGCAGCTTGTTCCGGCATTGCGAAGATCCAGCTCCAATCTGCCGAGATTGGAGAAATTATCAAGAGGCGTTAGGCCCCAAGTGGTATGGGTGGGGAAATCAGCCAATTTGGCGCTTATGAAGATATAGCCTTCAAAGCCCTTAGGTAGGGTTATATAACCGTTTTTGTATCCGTTGCGGTCAGATGAGCCGTTATTGATATCAGGCGAAATTTCAATGTCAGCCTTACTGCCGTCCATATTGAAGAACAACGCTTTAGAGAAGTCGGCCGCGCCCCAGTTGGTATTATATTCGTTGGTATCGTTCATTTTTTGGAGACTGAAGGAAAAACCAAAGGTATCTGTTTGGTCGTCGCAGGGCATATTATTCTTAATATAAAGGCGGATGTAATTATATTCGCCGCTCTCCAGTCCTTCAGACAGGTCGCCTAACCATTCGCAGCCCTTGGCTAAATCAAAATAAATAGATCCAGCCCAGAAATTGCCCGCTTGAGGAGTAATAGTTAATTGACCGTTTTGAACGTTCACAGTTGGCTCTGGGATTCCGTATTGAGTGGTAAGTCCCTCGTTCCATCCAATTTTACCGTCCGTTTGGCTGCCGTCGGCAAAATCATAGATTAATAATTCGTCTGCCGCCAGAGCCGGGATGGCCATTGCTAATACAAGAGTCAAAGCAAGGATAGTTAGTAACAGCTTTTTCATAAAAATTCTCCTTTACTAATTAATTTAAATTAAGTATAAAGCTTTGTGGATAGAATTCAATGAACAAATCTAACTAACATCTAGACAAAACTATCCTGTTCTTTATAAAAATTAATTGATTGTATTAATGCTTTGCCGGCGGTTAAGAAAAGAGCGTAAAAGTGTAAAAAATAGGCGCGCCGAAAACCGACGCGCCCTTCTAGGCAAAAGATATAAAAGGAGAGATATTTATTTCTTCTTTCTAATAGCAAGAGCGCCTAAACCGCTGATAGCCGCCGCGGCGTAGAGCATAATAGAAATATCGCCGCCGTTGCCGGGTTCGTCAGTACCAGGCTTGTCAGTTCCCGGCTCAGAGGTAGCAGGAGCCTTAGCTTCGTTTACCAGGGCAAGGTCATCCCAAATCATGTAATCGTTACCTTCGGAGATTTTAACATCACGCATATCCCATTCAATTATTGATACTTCGGACCAAGCCTTTGGAACTGTCAAGTTATAGCCTTTAGGACCTACGCCGAAAGTAGCAAGGTCGGCTTCCATAAACAGCCAGCCCTTAAAGCCTGAGGGCAAACCGATGTAACCGTTGATGCTGTCGTTATTATTAAGAGCCTCAAAGGTAACTTTCTCGCCCTTCGTATTTATCAATACAGCCTTTGTCATATCAGGGCTTCCGCCAATCTTCTGAGTAGCATCTTTAAATATAAAAGTTAAAGGAAGCACTTCGGGGGTATTGTTTTCAACATAGAGCCTGATGTATTTATAATCAGGAGCTTTCGTTGTGAAATCACCTACCCAGCTGCGGTTTTCAACATTGAAATTTCCGCCGACTGCCCAGTTGGTGTCGCTGCTGCCGGTAAACTGTATTTTCGCTTGCCCGTCTTTATTGGTTACAACAGGCTGTGTTACCCCATAAGTGGGTAAACCCGTATTATAGCCTAAAGTATCTTCCGCATCTATAGCGTCGGAAAAATCGTAGATTACTACGTCGTCGGCAGCAAGAGCGGGTATGGCCAGACAAAGCGCCAAAGCCAGGGACAAAACAAGAACTAATGCTTTTTTCATTTTTGCTTACTCCTTTTTATTAAGTTTTTGTAATCAGATTATAGCACTTTTATGAATTGAATGCAATACATATTATTAACTATGGTTGTATCTGAAATTAACATTTCAGCTTAATAATTTCACATATATTTTATATGGAATGCGGTGGCTGGCTGCCTGGCCGAGAGTATAAAGCCCTTAAAGGGGGCGGCGCGGAGGCGGCCACGGGCCGCCCCAGCGTTTGCGCAAAGCGCAAACGCTCAATTTTGGCGCGCCAGCGCGCCAAAATCCCGCGCCGCCCCCCCTTTAAGGGCTTTATACTCTCGGCCTGTAGGTTTGCAATATTGAAAAAATGCTTTCAGATATTAAAATAAAAAAGCAGTTGAATTTTTCAAGGATAATTGGTATATTATATAAGGAGACGGATAAAAATGCCCGCTTTATTTTATCGGAGGAATATTTAATTATGAATACTGGCACTATAGTAATAATTGCTGCGGCTTTGCTTGCTCTGGTAGTAGTTATATTATTAATAACTAAGGTAATAAAGTCCTTTTTGGCGCTGATTCTTTTAGTGGTAATAGCTGTGGGCGGTTATTTGGGCGTCAGATATTTGAACGAAAAGACCAGCCTGAGCGATAACGTTCCGCAGATAGCCGCGGCTTTTAGGGATATAGAATATAATCATCCGGAGATAACAGGCGTACAGGACAATTATATTTATAAGGATTTGGGCGTATCTATCTTTTATTTTGTAGATGGAGAACGTAACGATGCTTTAATTGAAGAGGTGCTTGTTGAAACGCGAGAGGCTCTGTTGAAAAAGGAAAATTTTGACGCTCTGCTGGCTGAATTTGATGGCAACATACCTAAGAGCATAGGAATCGTATTTAAATTTAACAAGCTGGATTTTGCCAGCTATACTGCTGAGCGTACGGCCAGCGAGGATACTTCTCAGCCTGATGGGCTGTATACTCAGTTTGATTATTCCGAGGATAAGCAATAAAATCCTGTATAATGCTGTGGATAAAGCTCTAAAGCCCGCGTTAAGCGGGCTTTATGTTTGCCCGGCGCAGAGAAATATGATATAATTACTATGGATAAAAGCTTATGCGAGGAGGAACATATGCCGCGTTTTGATACCGCAATATTCGATTTGGACGGCACGCTGACTGATTCGGCGCCGGGTATTATCAACAGCATAAGGTATGCCGTAAATAAGCTGGGCTATAGGGAAATGACTGATGCGGAGCTGCGTTCCTGTGTGGGTCCGCCTCTGGCGGAGCATATAATGAAGCTGCTGAATATTTCAGAAGCGTCCAGCCTGGAGTTTTTAAAGGCATATCGTGAATATTTTGCTCAAAAAGGCATTTATGAAAATAATGTTTATCCCGGTGTGCTTGACATGCTGGCATGCCTGCGCAAATCAGGCGTGCGCCTTATGCTTTGTACTGGCAAGCCGGAGCCGTACGCCAGAGAGGTGCTGCGTCATTTTTCCCTTATAACTTATTTTGATGATGTATTAGGACCTACGTTTGAAGGCAAATATAATGATAAGGCGGAAGGACTGGCTGAATTGCTGCGCCGTTCGGGAGCGGTAAATTGTATTATGGCGGGCGATAGAAAATACGATATTATTGCCGCTCGGGCTAATCGGATTTCCAGCGCCGGCGTGCTCTGGGGCTATGGCTCTAAGGAGGAATTAAACGCAAGCGGAGCGGATTATGTGGTAAATTCTCCGCTTGAGCTGGTTGAATTGATACAGAATTCACGCAGTTAATTTTTAATGCAGTATAATTGTATAATGTGAAAACGGCATTGTTTTATAAACGCCCGGTCTGCGTTCAGGCCGAGGCGGCGTTTGAGCCGGGCTGCGCCCGGCTTGGCCGCGCTTAAAGCGCGGCCAGCGGCCCGAGTGCCGCCAAACGCCGCCCCGGCCCGGCCGCAGGCCGGGCGTTTATTGATTTTAACAATAAAATATCCTGCCCTGTAATAAAGAAAGCTTTAAATTACGGGCAGGATATAAAATTCACTTAAATTTTCGGTTAGACAATACAATTAGAATACAATGCACCCGCCGCAGAGGGGCGAATTATTCTGCCATTTTGTATTCGTATGAGAGCCTTCCCATGGGCATGACAGAGCCCGAAACGTAGTATTCCATAATATCCTCAGGCGCGGCTACCGAATCGGCGGCCTTGAAATAGAACTGGGTTTGGTTCTCCATGCCTACAAGGCTTCTGGGAACAGAAATAAACATTCTGTTGCCGTCTATCTTCATATCCGCCTGGCCTACTACCTCGCCGGAAAAATCAGCGTTTAATTTTACTATATCGGTTGAATTATCCGAGCCTGAGCGGTTGAGGACGTAGTCATAGCCCTCCCAGCCCTCGAGAGAGGGCTCTCCGGCGCCGATAAAGAGGTTCATCCAGCTAAGCGAGCCGTCCTTGCGGGAGGTTATATCCTTTTCGGTGCGCAGCATGAAGTAGATATTGTCCTGGTCGTGCGCTACGCGTATCTCCTGAATATTGTTTTCAGGCAGAGAGGTGCGGTAGGTAATGCTGCCGTCCACGCTGGAGGACATTCTCCTGTACGCTTTTTCACCTATCTGGCGGTACACGCCTTCGGTTATATACCATTGAGCGTAGGAGCCGTTTATATCTATGGTCTGAGCTTCATATGCGGGGGATTCTCCCGTAAATTTATAATCCCTGATATTCATGGCCGTCTGCATATAGTAATTATCTTTAAAATATTCCTTTGCCGGTTCTATGGAGAGGGAATATTCAACAGTTACCGAATCTACAAACATATATTCCTTTTGGTCGTAAGCAAGCTTATCCGCGCCCCAGTAATTCCACATCATAAGCATTATGGTGTCCGGCTGCTTTTCAATAGCCTGGTCCCAGCAGGCCTGGTAATAAGTACCTTCGTTAACGCCGTTTTCAGCGTTTGCGCCTGAAACGGGGTTATATGAGCGTCCCCAGTTTTTAGCGCCGTGAGTAATGCTGAAGGAGAAGGGAATAGCCGGATGGCTGGCTACTGAAACGTTCATATATGAGCCCAGAGAGGTCTCTCTTACAGGCAGGGGCTGAGTCCATTCTATATTAGTGTAGCCTGTCTTTTTGTCCGGGTCGTATATGGGGGTGCCCTTAAGGCTGTCCATGGTGTCGTTAGGCCAGCGGGGCTCGACGAAATAGAAGTAGTCCAGAATCTCCTGGCTCAGGGGATCGTAGTCGCTGGAGGAAAAGTCGGTAACGCCTCGGGTAGCCGCCTCGGCCTTATCCTTTTCTGTGTCGGTATAGGCGATGATAACCGGCTTGCCGTCTCTTTTATACCAGGCTTCTTCATAATCGGGATTGCTGTACATGCTGCTGTACAGCTCTCGTACAGTTTTATTGTTGAGAGAATGAACATAATAAATTACCTGGGGCGTATCCCAGCCCTGCTCACGTAATTCTACTATGTATTCAAGAACATAGGACGTCGCTACAGGATAAGTCCAGCCGTTAGTGACGTCGCAGACAAGATAGTCAACGCCGGCAGCGGTTAGCAGTTCCACATGCTTTTTAGCTATATACGCGTCAGCAGATTTATAATAGCCGTAAAGAGGCTCGCCCCACCAGTGCTCGGCTTCAGCGGGACTCAGCTCGCTGTCCTCGTAGAATACCAGCTCCTCGCCATATTCCTCCAGCAGCTTGGTAATATCGTATATGCCGTCCACTTTGGCAAAGCCGTTGGCTGCGTTATAGAACAGGCCTACCTGATAATCCTCATTTTTGGCCTGGGCCGCTTCTATTACCCGGCCTAAGGCGTCCACGCCTGTGATATTTAAGTTGTCGTAGCCCTTTACGGCGCCGCGGTCGTATTCCTCCAGCCATTCAAATGGGTTTTTCTGCTCTATGACGGTAGGAGCGGGAGTGGAGCCGCTTGTCGGAGCGGTCTGAGCGCTGGGCGTCAGAGACGAGGATGACGGGGAGCTCTGCGCATTTTGAGGGCTGCATGCGGCGCAGCAGAGTATTATATAAATTACAGCGGACAGCGAAATAAATTTTTTTGCCATAATATATTATATCTCCTTATGCTGCCTTGCCTGCTTATGCATGCAAACGTGACAAATGCGGATAAATCAGCATAAGCAAAACACTATCCGCATAATATCCTATTATTATTTTAATATATCTTATTTTATTTTTCAAGAGCTTTTATTAATATGTATTAGCACAATTTTAAGAACTAAAAAGAATATTTGCACATATTTATCCTCAGTTTAAAGGGAGCTGCACGCTCAGTAACGGGAGAATTCATTAATTTTATATGTTATCCTCAATGGGCGCATGCCTGGGCAGCGTCGTTATAGTCCGTCTTGAAAATGCAGAAATTCTCCCGGCGTGAGGCCGCAGGACCAGGGAGCATTGATTCGTGCTCTGTAAAGCGCGCATAAAAAGGCCATAACCCGGGCGTATATGGAAATTAACGCATCAGGGCGGCAAATCAACGCGTCCTGGCCGTATAGCTCCTTGCAAACCGAGGGTACCCTCAGTTTACAAGGAACTGCACGCCTCAAAACGGGATAATTTCTTCATTTT
>URIR01000045.1 GCA_900547955.1 uncultured Eubacteriales bacterium
CTTTTCCCCGAAAGCGTTTCGCTTTCGGGGAAAAGCCCAATCCGCTGGCCCGGCCTTCGGCCGGGGCCGCGCCGCCCCCTTTTTTTTAAGGCTGAATGCGCGCGGCAGAACGCCGGCGGGAGCTAAAGCTCCCGCCGGCGTTCTGCCATATTGCCGTAATTAAAGCTTTTCTTATTTGACACCGCCTTTAATCATGCTGTTTTTAATGGATGTGTATAAATTCTTCAGTTCTGTAAAGATATGAGGATAGGTGAAATTTATACGGTAAATTATATTGATATTTCTGGGAATTTCTACGTTATCTATAGGGACAACCGCCAGCCTTCCTGAAGCCTCCTCCTTCATGCAGGAGGAATAGGACATTACGGTAACGCCAAGATTAGCTTCGGTAAAATTCTTAATAGTAGCTAAGTTATCGCTTTCTATATTGATGTTGAAATCCTCTATATTTTCTCCCCGTCGGATAAGCGCCTGTTCCCAGAGAATACGCACGCTGGAATTTGAATAGGGCAGAATAAAGGGCTCCTTTTTTAATTCCTCCAGGCTTACGCTTTCCCGTTTGGCAAAGGGATGCTCGGCGCTTACGGCTAAGCAGAGATAATCTGTGTCTAAAAGAATGGAGTGATAGTCCTCGCTGGAGGGCGTATGGGCCAGTACGGCCCAGTCAATTTCGTAGTGGTTCATCTTGGCCATGATATGTGAAACATCGCTGGTATATATGTTAAGCACGGTAGATTTATGCTGCCGGCAGTATTGAGAGAAGAGCATGGGCAGCAGATATTCCCCTATGGTAGAGGTTATGCCCACGGTAAAACGTTTTCGGTGCGCTCTTTTGTCAGCCAATTCCTTTATAAGCGCATTTTCCAGCCCCGCCACCTTGTTGGCATACTTTAAAAGCAGCTCCCCGTCGGGGGTAATTGCCAGCCTTTTGCCGTCCTTTACAAATATTTTTATCTCGTATTCCCATTCCAGCTGCTTTATGTGGTGAGTGACTGCCGGCTGGGTTAGATTAAGCTCCTCGGCAGTCTTGGTGTAATTAAGCCGGGTAGCAAGTGTTAAAAGAGTTTGAAGCTTTTGGTCCAAGAAAAATCACTCCCAAAATGATATTAACATGCAATTATATTTTAAACTATCGTGAGTGCAAATACAAGTTTAATTTTGCAAAGAACAGATAAAACCCAGTAAAATTTATTTAACATGTGATTCTTATATAAAAATTATTCTTTTTTAAAAGCTGCGCGACCCGCGCTGTATGGGCGTTCTTTATATGAAAGAAATTTTGGATGGAAAAATTAAATACAAAAAATGTCAAATTTCAATGGGCGTATTAAAATAATTTATACGAACAAAAAAATATGTAATTTGAGTTTGGCTAAGTTTTATTTTATACTGTTAATAAAGGATAGAGGTATTTTTAAATTGCTGCCGGAATACCGTTTAACGTTGCCGGGCAGTAAAAAATAGTACGGCGAGGATATTTAATGAAACAATATATTTTGCTGCCTGATGAAATTATAAATTATTTAAATGACGACTTTGAAAAGCTGGATTTGACTGCATATAACGGAGGCAGTTCTCCAAAGGATAAGCCGCTGCCCGTGCGTTTGCCCGTGCCCGAGCGATTTAGGGAGATAGCCTGCCGGCTGGATGTAAAGCCAAGAGGCTTTAGTGATTCAAAATGCAGCCTGGAGATTGCCCCTGGCCAGGATGAAGCCGTTTTAATCAATTTATATTCGGGTGCGGTTTATGATTATGAGTTTAAGGCCGAGGGCGTATCTCAAAGCTGCTTAGGCAGCTTTGAAACGGCGCCTAAGGCTCCCAGGCTGATAGATGTGCAGGGAGTGTGCAATGTCAGGGATGCGGGCGGCTGGCCCGCCGGAGAGGCGCTTATACGCCAGGGACTGCTCTATAGGGGCAGCGAAATGAATCTTATAGGCAATCATGCAATAGAAATAACCCCTGAGGGCAGGCGTACTATGCTGGAAGAGCTGGGGATAAGAACCGATTTGGATTTGCGCAGCGAGGAGGAATCAGGATTTTTAACGGCCAGTCCTTTAGGCGACAGCGTCAATTACGTTCGTTTGCCTGTGCTGGGCTATATGGATATCTTTCAGGAGCAGTTTAATCAAAGGCTTAAGGAAATATTTAAGCTGTTTGCCAATCCGGACAGCTATCCTATATATATTCACTGCTGGGCGGGCGCCGACCGGACAGGTACTGTAATAGCGCTGCTTAAAAGCGCTTTGGGAGTGTCATTTCATGATATTACCAGGGATTTTGAAATCTCTACCTTTGCTAAATTCGGCGTTAGGGGCAGATGCAATAAGGATTTTACCTATGTTGAGGTGTTTGAGCATTTGAAGAATAATTATCCAGGCGCCAGTCTTAAAGCTCAGACGCGCGCGTTTTTAACAGACAGGGTGGGTCTGGAGCAGAAGGATTTGCATAATATTGAGCAAATACTGCTGGAATATTAGGTTGCGAGCTAATAAAAGCAAGAATGTTTTGCCTTAATGGGCGGGAGGAAAAAATATTATGTTTAGACTGTTGAAAAAAGGATTGCTGCTGCTTATCTGCGCAGTACTGGCTTTAGGCTGCGTTTCGTGCGCCGGTGAAAATGGAAACGCTTCGGCTTCGACTCAGAGCGTGCTTAATACGGCTTCCCCTCCCAATACCGGGCCGGCTCCGAATAAGCCTCCAAGCCAGAGTTCAACGGCGTCTCCTTCTGCACAGCCTACGGAACAATTGAATTTTGATACGCTTCCGGCCCAGCCGATAAAGAATCTTTATAATGGGTGCGTTATAGTGCGTCCGTCGCAGGCCATGGCGTATGAATTACAGGCTGCTGAGCTGTTCTATAATTTTGTAAGGGAAGATATAGACGCCGTGCTTGAGGACGCAGATGCTTATTCGCCTCCAGAGGAGAATAGCGGATTACCTGTTCTTATCGTATATATAGGGGAAACCGGCCTGGATTATCCTGATAAGCTTTGGGAGCAGTTTAATCAAAACGGATATATAATTAACGGAAAGGATAACTGCCTTGTATTGCGGGGCAGCTCGGCTGAAAATACATATACTGCGGTCAGCCGGTATATAAATTCATTTATGGAAAATAAAACAGAAAATATAAGCACTTGGGATATGGCTGCCGGGGTTAGCGGGCAGTTTCGCGCAGCGTCGCGTGAGGAATATATAGCGGATATAGATAAGTTTGAAACGGTATGGCAGTATGAATGGCAGCCTCCAGAATGGATATTGGATTTTGAAGGGAAATTAAGGGATTTTACCGATGCTGAAGCGCGTCCTATGTGCTATGCGCACCGCGGCGATATAGAAAGCTATCCGGAAAACTCAATAGAGGCTGTGATAAGCGCTGTTAAAAAAGGCGCTGATATGATAGAATTGGACGTATGCATGACCAGGGACAAAGTGCTTGTGCTAATGCACGGCGAGGATTTAAGCGTTACCACCGACTGGGCCCTGAAGCGCGGGCAGACGGTCAATGGCATAAAGCTGCCTGTTTCAAGCAGTATTTCAGCCTGGACCTATGAGCAGCTATGCCAGCTTCGGCTGAGAACGGGCAATGGGGAATACAGCGCGGCTGATAGTGAGATAACAGATTATATAATACCTACGCTTAAGGAAGCGTTTATTGTGTGCAACGAGCGCAGTCTTCTGGTTCTAGACAGAGTAACGACATCTCATTGGGATAAAATATACGAAATTATTAAAGAGACAAAGGCATACAGATGCTTCACCTATTCTGCTATGGCTAAGACGGCGGACGAAGCATATTATTATAGGACTCTTCTGTTATCTGAATTCGGACAGGCGGCGCCGACATGCTTTTCGCGCGGGCCGCGCTGGACGGGCTGCGGCCGGATAGACCACTATTATGAGTTTTCCCTTAAAACGGACGAGGAGTTTGACGAGTATTTTAAGGAAGAACTGAAATACGGTTGCTTTGTGCTGACTAACAGGGTCAGCAAATTAATAGATTTTATAGACAAGTATTATCGGCCGGGAGTATAGGTATTGAATTACGGCAATAGATATTGGAATAATTAGAGGTAAATGAATATGAACTCACCTTTTTTAACGCCGCCGGCAGTTTTTGCCGCGGGCAGCAATTATCAGATAATGTCGGTTACAGATACTCCGCTGGTATATTGGGTGGAAGTTAATAACCATAAATACTATGATGCGTCAAACGGGGTACTGAGAAGCGCCTGCCGTGCGCATAGGGCGGTTGTGCCCATGGCAGAGTTGGACAGGGCGGGAAAATATACGCTTTGCTTCAGACGGGTGCTGGATAGAAAGAATTCCGTACCGATAACTGGCGAAATAGAAAAACTGGAGTATATTTTTCGTCCGGTACCCTGCGGAGGCAGAATTAATATATATCAGGTCGCCGATGCGCATCAGTTGAATACGCTGCCTCATATGGCGGGCCAGTATTTTGGAAAAGATTTGCATTTGCTTGTTTTGAACGGCGATACCTTTGATTTTTGTCATAAGGACCAGGATTTTGATTATTTATATTATTTGGCGGGCAGACTGACGGGCGGAGAAATACCGATAATCTTTACAAAGGGCAATCATGACAACAGAGGCTATTTGGCTGAAAAACTTGAAGAATATACTCCATTAGTTGACGGACGTTCCTATTATTCGGTCAGGCTGGGCGATATTTGGGCTTTGATTTTAGACTGCGGCGAGTGTTGTGATGATAATTATCCCGAATACGGGCACACGGTTTGCCATCATGCTTTTAGAATGGAGGAAACTGAATTTATCAAGCGAATAATAGCGAATGCTGAAAGTGAGTTTAATGCGCCGGGCGTTAAATATAGGCTTGTAATAAGCCATTCTCCGATTACCCATATTAGGCAGGCTCCTTACAATATAGAAAAGGAGATTTACAGTCAATGGACTGAATTGATAAATGAGAATATACATCCTCATTTTATGCTGAGCGGACATTTGCATATATTAGATATAAGCTATCCCGGCGGTAAGCTTGATACGCTTGGGCAGAGCTGTCCGGTCATAATAGCGTCTAAGCCGGTATGTGACGTTAGCAGGAAGACGACGGATTATATTGGCTGCGCTTTGGTTTTATCGGACAGACAGGTAACAGTATTGTTTACTGACAGTAACAAAAATATAGTAGGCGAAGGTAAGTTTAATATATGATACTTGTTTTTATGGGGGCGGCGCGCACCCGGCCTCCGGCTTTGCCGGAGGCCGCCTGATTTTGGCGCCCTGCGGGCGCCAAAATCCGCGCCGCCCCCGTGCCGCACAACTACAATAAAACGCCCGTCCATAATAAGCCGAAGCCGCAAAACACCTCCCCATCAGCCTGCAGTTTGCACATTATCTCCCAATATGCTATACTTATACGGTTAATTCAAATAACTTATCGGAGCAGTACTAAAATGAGTCAAAGTATACTGATAGTAGACGATGAGAAAGAAATCGCCGACTTAGTTGAAGTCTATCTGCAAAACGAAGGTTACCGCGTGTTTAAATGCTATAACGGAACAAAGGCCCTGGAATACGTTCAGACAGAAAGGCTGGATATGGCTATTCTGGACGTAATGCTACCTGATATTGACGGCTTTGGCCTTCTAAGAAAAATCCGCGAGCAGCACTTCTTTCCCATAATAATGCTGACGGCCAAAGTGGAAGATATGGATAAAATAACAGGGCTTACGCTGGGCGCGGACGATTACATAACCAAGCCGTTTAACCCTCTGGAGCTAACTGCCCGCGTTAAAACTCAGCTTAGACGCTATACTAAATACAATCATTCTGAAGCTGAAGCAATCTCTCCAGCTCAGGAATACGATATAAACGGTCTGGTTATAAATAAGGATACTCATACCTGTACTCTTTTTAATTCTGAAATAACTCTCACTCCTCTGGAATTCGATATCCTCTGGTATCTTTGCGAGCGAAAAGGCAAGGTAGTTCCGGCTGAAGAGCTTTTTCAGGCCGTATGGGGAGAAAAATATTTAAATAACAGCAATACCGTAATGGCGCATATCGGCCGGCTCCGCGAAAAATTAGGCGAACCGGCGAAAAATCCGCGGTTCATAAAAACCGTATGGGGAGTGGGATATAAAATTGAATAAGCAAAATAGCTTTAAAGTAAGACTGTCCTTTAAAATACTTATGCGTTTCACCGCAGCGGTCATATTATACTTTCTTCTGCTGCTGGCATTGTTCTTCGGGGGCATGCTCGTCTGCTCATTTTTCACCTGGACAGGCACAGAGCCGCTGTACACCCTGTTTAATTTTATACGTATCAACGGAGCGACCATCCTGTTCCTCCTGGGGTTAGGCGGGTTTATAATAATATTTATACATTACTGGAGGAAAACCATAGGCTATCTGGATGATGTGCTGGCCGCTACTGAAAATGTATACAACTCTAAAAATGATTTTATAGTGCTGCCGGCCGACCTCAAAGAGGCCGAAATGCAGCTTAACCAGATAAAGCTAAATGTGCACGAAAGCCAGCGCGCAGCCCAGGAGGCCGAAAAAAGAAAAAACGACCTGGTGGTGTATCTGGCCCACGACCTTAAAACTCCGCTAACCTCAGTTATAGGCTATCTTACTCTGCTGAAAGATGAAAAGGAAATCCCGCCCGAACTGCGCCAAAAATATCTCGCTATATCCCTGGATAAAGCCGAGCGCTTAGAGGATTTGATAAATGAATTCTTTGAGATAACCCGCTTTAACCTGTCGGGAATTTCCCTGGAATACAGTTTGGTCAATCTCAGCCTCATGCTTGAACAGCTCTCATATGAATTTAAACCCATGCTGGCTCAAAAAAATCTAAACTGCATCCTTAATATACAGCCTGATATTATGATTAAATGCGACCCGGACAAGCTTCAAAGAGTATTTGACAACCTGCTGCGCAATGCAGTCAATTACAGCTATGAAAATCAGGATATAATTATAACGGCTTCCAGAACCGAAAGTCCTAATAATCGAATTAAAATAGTATTTGAAAATAAAGGCATAGACATACCTAAGGAAAAGCTGGACCGAATATTCGAGCAGTTCTACCGCCTGGATACCTCTCGGGCCACAAAAGCCGGAGGCGCCGGCCTGGGGCTGGCTATAGCCAAAGAAATAGTTGAATTGCATAAGGGCAGCATATCCGCCTCATGCACGGACGGAGTAATTCATTTTGAAGTACTCCTGCCCGCCTGAATGCCGCGCTAATTCGTTTAAAGCGCAGTACGGCTTATAAACCGTACTGCGCTTTTTTATATGCGGCGCCGGCATAAAAGCCGCATCAAAAGCGCCGACCTGCGCAATTCTGTCAAACCCGCGCCAATCCACGTGTCCCCCTTCTTTTTCTAAAGCTTGCGGCGTAAAATCCCCGTCTTCAGAAAATCGTAAGGATTTCTTTATAAAATAATAGGACTGCCTTAAGCCGTATAATATTATAAAGCGCTCCTTCCTTTGCTATAATATATTTAACGCTTAGACGCGTGTAATTTATTTAAGCCTGACGCTAATGTACCGCGCCGGCAGCAAGCTGCGCAGCGTCCATTTAATGAGGCGGCGCGCTTTAATTATAAAAGGAGCAATAAATTATGGCAGCTAAACGGCTTACGCAAATATTTCCCTTTCTGCTTCCTCTGCGCCGATGGCAAAGAAAAATATTCTTTTACTCAAAAATGAGGTTTGATAAAAATGTATATGCAAAGCGCAGACTGGATACTCCCCTGCCCCATAGCATATATTCCGTATCCTCCGTAATGATAAACCGGCGCAGCGGCTTCCCTATAGAATATCAATATAATAAAGCCCATAATCTTGCCCTGGCTTCTAAAACCATGCAGCATGTAATTATCCGTCCCGGACAAACCTTTTCCTTTTACCAATTAGTCAGAAAGGCGGATAAGCGCGAACATTTTAAAGACGGGCTGGTGCTGGAAAACGGACGGCTTAAAACCTCCTACGGCGGCGGGCTTTGCCAGCTAAGCAGCTTATTGTTTCAGCTTTTCCTGCATTCGCCTCTGGTTATTACAGAACGCCACGCACATGCCCGAGAAACCCTGCCCCCGGTTCAGCCCGAGGAAACAGTCGGCCTGGACGCGGCGGTAAGCGAAGGCTGGCTAGACCTGAAAGCCTATAACCCAACCCAAAGCGTCTTTCAGCTTGAATTTGAGCTGAACCAAGAGTGTATCCACATCCGGCTGCTTTCTGATTCGCCCTCTCAATACCGGTATAAAGTATTTAATTCCAAGCTGAGCTATTTTTACAGGGATGACAGGCTGTTCAGAAACGTGCAGGTCAGCAGGATAAAAACAGATATATATACCAATACTCAAACACAGGAGGTCCTGTTCTCAGAAGAATGCGAAATATGCTATCCTGCGGATAATATCCCCCAGGAGCTGATAGAATCAATATAAAAAGCTAACATACCCTCAGTTTACAAAAAAACAGTCAGAAGGCATAAAATTTGCGTCCTGCTGCGTTGCTTTGATTCCAAGTTGGGAGCACGCTGATTAAGGATAACGCAGAAAATGAAGAAATTATCCCTTTTGATGCGTGTAGTTCCTTGTAAACTGAGGCTAGGAAAGGAAGAAACAATATGAAAAAAAACATAGCCGTCATATTTGGCGGACGTTCCCCCGAGTATTTCGTGTCTCTGCAATCCGCCTATTCGGTCATAACCAATATAGACCCCCAAAAATATAACGTAATACCCATAGGGGTAACGCTGGAAGGAGATTGGTTCAGATATAACGGCAACTATCAAAATATTCCAGACGGCACATGGCCCGCCGACGCGGCAAGCTGCGTGCCCGCCGCTGTATTGGGCGGAACTCACCCGAGGCTTATAGAGCTTCCTGAGGGAGGCCCGCGTTTTACCGTTATAGACGCAGCTTTCCCAGTCATGCACGGTAAAAACGGCGAGGACGGCACTATACAGGGGCTTTTTGAACAGGCCGGAATCCCTGTTATCGGCTGCGGAACTCTTTCCTCGGCGCTTTGCATGGATAAGGCGCGCGCTCACGCTCTGGCGCGGGACGCCGGCATAAGGGTGCCCCGCTTTATTACCGCTAATACAAACACGCCGGACAGCGTACTGCTGAAAGAAGCCGAAATTTTAAAATACCCCATTTACGTCAAGCCGGTTAAAGCCGGTTCATCCTTTGGCATAAGCCGGATAATTTCATCCGGCCAGCTCTGCCAGGCGGCCCAAAAAGCCTTTGAATTTGACAGCCAAATAACGCTCGAGGAGGAAGTGCCGGGCTGCGAGGTAGGCTGCGCCGTGCTGGGCAGAGACAATCTCATTTTGGGAAGAGTGGACCAGATAGAAAGCCCCGGCTTATTTGATTACACCGAAAAATATAATCCGCAAAATTCTAAAATCTATATGCCGGCGCCTATAGACTATCAAACTGAAGAAGAAATCAAGCGGACTGCCGCAGCTCTTTACAAACTGCTGGACTGCTCGGGCTTCGCGCGCGTAGATATGTTTTTAACGCCTGAAAAGCAAATAGTATTTAATGAAATAAACACCATACCCGGGCTGACCGCCCACAGCCGCTTCCCAAATATGATGAAAGGAGCCGGAATGGAGCTTAAAGAGGTAATAAAAATCCTTATAGAGCTGAGCCTTAAAGATGAATGAGATAATATTGCAGCCCGGCTTGATATACAGCGGCAGTCTGATACTGGTAAATAAAATACATCCTATATATACCGAACATTCAAATCAAAGCGAGCTTACTCTTTTAAGCGAGGAAAGCCAGCCTATACTGCTTGAAAAAGAAACCGCCGCAGTACTGGAAAGGCTGATAGGCGATATAAACGGCCGGAAAAGCATACTGGCCGTAAGCGGCTACCGTACTCAAAAGGAACAGCGCGCCATCTATTCAGATTCGCTTAAAGCCAACGGACCGGATTTTACCCGCCGCTATGTAGCCCTGCCCAATCACAGCGAGCACCAGACCGGGCTGGCCGTAGATTTGGGGCTGCGCCAAAAGGAAATAGATTTTATTCGCCCTTATTTTCCTGACGAGGGAGTGTGCGGACGCTTTAAGGAGCTTGCGCCCGTTTACGGTTTTATTCAAAGATATAAGCGCAGCAAGGAAAACATAACGGGCATAAGCGAGGAGCCGTGGCATTTCAGATATATAGGGCGTCCCCACGCCGAGCTGGCCGAATGCCTGCATATGACGCTTGAGGAATATATAGAGGAATTAAAAAAATATCCTCAGGACTCCCCCCTGCGCTTTAAAAGCGCGCTTAACCAGAGCTATGAAATCTTTTATGCGCCCTCAAACGGAAAGGCGCAGACCGTCCGATTGCCTGATGATATTCCCTATAATATTTCAGGCAACAATACCGACGGCTTTATCATTACGCTCTGGAGATAGAAATTTATGAAACAGGAAAAGACTCTTCAGGCAGAGTGCAGGCACGCGCCTCTTCAGTCAAACAATAATTACAGCTCTAACGGCTGCGCGCCTATTAAAGGCGCGCCGGTTAAAGCGCCGTCCGCAGCGCGCTGCGGCTATCCGGCATTAGACTCCTTCAGGCTGGCCGCGGCAGTACTGGTAGTAATGATACACACCTCTCCTCTGGCCGATATAAGCGAAACCGGAAATTTTATACTTACCCGCATTCTGGCCCGCACAGCCGTCCCCTTCTTTTTTATGGCTTCAGGCTTTTTCCTCTTTAAGGACGGAACAAACAGGGACAAGCTGAAGAAATTTTTAAAGAGCACGGCGGTCATATACCTACTCTCTATCCTGCTCTATCTGCCCGCAAACATCTACAGCGGCTATTTTAGCTCCGACCATCTGCTGCCCAATATTTTAAAGGATTTAGTTTTTGACGGAACCTTTTATCATCTATGGTATCTTCCCGCAGCCTTGGCCGGGGGCTGTATTTCCTGGCTGCTTATAGATAAGCTGGGCGGCAGGCGCGCCGCAATAGCGGCGCTGGCCCTATATGCTCTGGGCCTGCTGGGAGACAGCTATTACGGCCTAACTCAGCAGGTATCAGCCTTAAATTGCATATATGCGCATATGTTTGAGCTATTTGATTATACCCGGAACGGCCTGTTTTTTGCGCCTATTTTCTTTATCTTAGGCGCGCTTGCACGCAATATCCGTCCTGCCCGGCTGAAAAGCGCGCTGCTCTTTGCCGGTTTTCTAGCCCTTACCATTATCGAAGGACTTATTTTGCGCCGGGCGCAGTATCCAAAGCATGACAGCATGTATATAATGCTTGTGCCCTGTGTTTTTTTCCTTTTTCTATTTCTGGCGTCATTTAAGGGAAAGCGCTTGAAGCTGGCCCGGGATATGTCGCTGTTTATATATATACTACATCCATTGTCGATAATAGTTCTGCGCGGCACCGCTAAGCTGTTTAACTGCCGGGAGCTGCTCCTGGGCAGCAGCCTCGTATATTTTCTGGGGACCTTGTTTATTTCAGCCGCGGCGGCATATATTCTGGTTATCTTAAAGCACGCGTTAATTTCATTCAGCCAAAAACCCGGCCGGCATGCAGCAGCATCTCGCCTTGGCCGCTCGCTATATTGCAAAAATCCCCCGCTCTCAGGCAGGGCCTGGATGGAAATAGATTTAAAACAGCTTAAAAGCAATACCCAGGCCCTACTGGCAGCCCTGGGGCGTCAGAGCCGTTTAATGGCGGTTGTAAAAGCGGACGCATACGGCCTGGGCGCATGCAGAGTCGCGCTGTATTTAAACCGTATGGGCATAGATTCCTTTGCAGTTTCCACAATAGACGAAGGAATTTCTCTGCGCAGACGAGGCGTAAAGGGCGAGATACTCGTTCTGGGCTATACCGATACTGCGCGGGCATATCAGCTAAAACGCTACAAGCTCACTCAAACCGCTATAGATTACCCTTACGCGCTGGCCCTAAATAATGCGGGCTATAGGCTCAAAATACACGCCGCAGTAGATACCGGCATGAAGCGGCTGGGAGTGCAATCGCAGAATAAAGATGAGCTTAAAAAAATTTACAGCTTGCCTAACCTTACTGTTTCAGGCATTTACAGCCACCTTTGCGTTTCCTTCAGCCGGGACGCCGGCGACTGTGATTTTACCCTTAAGCAGATTGCGCGCTTTGATGAAGTTCTGGATTATCTCAGGCGCAGCGGCATAGCCACGGGAAGGACGCATCTTCAAAGCAGCTACGGACTGTTAAATTATCCGCAGCTTAAATACGACCTTGTAAGGTCGGCGGCAATACTTTTCGGACTGCTGGACTATCCGGACACGCAGCTTAAGTTAAAGCTCAAGCCCGTTATAGCCCTGAAAGCGCGCATAGCCCTGATAAAGCATATAAAAGCAGGCGAAAGCGTCGGCTATGGCAGGGAATTCACCGCATGCAGAGACACGGTTATAGCAGTTGTCCCCGCGGGCTATGCCGACGGCATTCCCGCCAGCCTTTCCTGCGGAGCCGGACAGGCGCTTATCCGCGGCAGACGGGTAAGCATTGCCGGGCGCACCTGTATGGATCAAATGATGCTGGACGTTACCGATGTGCCGGACGTCAGCAGAGATGATATCGTGGTATTTATAGGTCAAAGCGGCAATCAAAGCATTTCCCCTGAGGAAATGGCCAAAAATGCAGGCATATCAGTCAATGAGCTTATAAGCCGCATGGGAACGCGGCTGGAAAGAATATATTTTGATTAAAGCCCTGAGAGAGAATATAGCCGCAGGGGGCG
>URIR01000046.1 GCA_900547955.1 uncultured Eubacteriales bacterium
GCCCCCATCTTTATTCTCCAAATCTAAAAAGCAAGCCGGCGTTCGCGGCCGGAGGCCGCAGCCGGGCCGAAGGCCCGGCCAGGCAGGCGAAGCCTGCCGAACGCCGGCTGGCCCCCGCAGCTAAAGCACCGCTTTGTCTTTACTCAAGGCCTCTCTAACCACAGCTCTCTTCCTATCCATAAACTCTTCAATCTGCGGTTCTCCAAAGCCAGGAAGCTTTCTGCCTAAAGCCCTGCCCTTGCCCAAAGCCAAATTATTATACTTCAGCAATTCTATTCCCCTAACACCCCGGAGCTCATTAACAATATGCGCAATTTCATTTAGAACCTCATCCCCGTCATTAATACCCGGAATTAGCGGAACCCGGACGGTAATATCATTATGTACTTCAGACAGTCTTTTTAAATTATCCAATATCAGCTCATTTCCAACTCCCGTCAGACGTTTATGTATACGGCTGTCCGGATGCTTTATATCGCAGAAAAATGAATGCGCGTATTGCGAAGCCGCGTATACTCTTTCCCAGCCTACATTCAAAGCAGTTTCTATAGCGATATTTATACTTTCCTTTATACAGGCTTTCATCATTTCCTGCATAAATTCCGGCCATAAAAGACATTCGCCTCCCGAAAAAGTAACTCCGCCTCCCGAACGAATATAAAAATGACGGTCCTTTAGAATTTCCTGAAGCACGTCCTCAACTGTCATTCTTCTGCCGCAAAGCTCCAATGCTCCGCTTGGACATAAATCGGCGCATTTGCCGCATAAAACGCATTTGCTTCTATCAAGCAAATGACTTTTTCCATTACTGTAATGCACGCCCTGCGGACAATGCTCTAAGCAGCGCCCGCAGCCTATGCATTTGTCAGAATAAAAGAGCAATTCCGGCTCTGCAGCCCAGCTTTCAGGATTATGACACCATTTGCAGCGCATGCCGCAGCCCTTAAAATATACTACCGTCCTAAGCCCGGCTCCATCATGCAGGGAACATCTTGCTATATTAAAAATAACCGCCTGCAATTGATTATTCACTCTCCCGCCTATAAACCGAAATAGAATATTCCGCACTAAATATATTTATGCTTGGTCCGCTCGATTATATGGTCCTGCATATCCCTGTCCAGTAAATAGAACTTTTGACTGAAACCCGAAACCCTGACCGCCAGATTACGGTAATTTTCCGGATGCAGCTGAGCGTCACGCAAAGTATCTGCGTCCACAACGTTAAATTGCACATTGCTCAGGCCTCTTTCAGCAGCGGCCAGCATTATATCGGCAAACACCGGAATATTTTTATCTGAAAACAGCTTGGGCTCTACCTCCACAATAGCCGAAGTAGTGCCGGGGGTTTTCTTAGTAGGAAACGCGCACAGGGAATTTATAAGCGCCGTAAAGCCGTTAAAATCACGGCCCTGCATCGGAGAAACGCTGTAAGCTATATTTTCTCCCTTTCTGCGTCCGTCCGGCGAGGCCGCGCCTATTCTGCCCTCACCTATCATCCAAATAAACGTAAACGGCTGAGCATGAAAATCCATGCCGTATTTTTGAGATAACTCCCTTAATTTTTCGCAGCCATAATCCACAATTTCAGCCGCCAGCGAATCTACAGACTGAATGTCGTTGCCGAATTTAGGCGCTTTATTTAAAAATTCCAGTCTCATTGCTTCATCCGGCCAATCATTCTTGAGCTGATATACAAGCTCGCTAAGCGTATAACGTCTGCTTTTATACACAAGCTCGCGTATGGCCTCTAATGAATCGGCCAAATTGGGTATGCCCATAAAATCTATTTGATAATAGTCGTATTTAGCGCCCCGCTCGTTAAAATCACGGCCGCTTTCCAGGCAGCCCTCAGTAAGCAGCGATTTATAGGGACGCAAATCATGCCGGCCGGCCGGCTTAAGCCAATAATGCACCCTCTGGCATGTGCTTTCCAGCATATTGCCCACCTGAGCGTATACCGCCTCCTTAAGCTGTTCAAAGCTCTTAAAGCTTTCAAGCTCGCCCGTGGCTAATCCCGGCATTAAATCAGGATTTATCATACTGCGCCCGTTATTAAGCGCGTATTCCATACCTCTTAGAAAATTGCATCGTCCGCTCACAGCATGAGGATTGCTCTTGCCCGGAATAACTGTTTCAACACAGCCTATCTGCGTATAATCCCTTGCGTCCTCCAAGCTTATACCATGACTCACCAGCGCAGGTATCATAACGTCGTCGTTGAAAAAGAACGGAATGCCCTTCTGCACATGTCCCACCACCTCCAGCGCTCTTTGCACAAACGCCTTTTCGGTCCTAGGCGAATATCTTACTGATAAGCAGCGCACAAAGCCCAGCGCTTCCGTGACATCCAGCATAAGATAGGATAATTCGTTTACCGCGCTGTTGCCGTATTTATCACATCCGCCGACGCACGACTGCTGAACGTCGTAATCCCGGTAAAGCTTAAGCCAAAGGCAGCAAAGCAATTCAAACGCCTCTCCTTTAGTCAGAATGCCCTCTTGTATATCCCGCTTATAGTATGGATAAAGTATCTGGTCCAGACGGCCTAAGGAATTGGCGTTTATATAATCCTCCCAAGTATTTATGATATGAGCAAACCACAGGCTCTGGACCGCCTGCGCAAAGGTCTGCGCCGGCTTTCTGGGGACTATCCTGCAATTATCCCGTATCCTTTCCAACTCCTGCGCCCGGTTTTTATCCGTTTCATTTTCCAAAAGCCGCTGAGCTTCAAGCGCATACTTATCTCCTAAGCCGCATGCCGCCAGGCAAACCTTTCGTACGCTTTTATAAAACGGAGTATCTTCAGCATGCTTGTCAATTTCCTGAAGCAGCCCTTCAAAGCCCAAAGTCAGCACCTTTTCATATCCTATAACGGAATGATTGCTTGTAACCAGGCCTGCCATAACGGTTGTATCCTTTTCCAAAAGCCCCGTTTTTTCATTCAAGGGCTCCTGAGCAGGCGGAACGCTGAAAAGCGATTCAATCTGAAGCTTTTTATCATGATATTCCTCCAGCTCCTTATCGTTAAAACCGCCCGCCTTCATCCATTCCTTAATATTCGCCCAATTGTTTTTAATATTGTCCAAAAAGCCCCAATCGTAGCTTTCGTTATGCCCATAATTATAGCCTACTATTAATTCTCCGTCATAAATAATAGGCGGAATGTTTTCCAATACCTCGCAAAGCCCCGAAGCGATTACATTTTCATTTGTTCGCTCCTCTTCATAGCCCTTATAAGCTCCTCTGAGATAATAAAAATCTCTTTGAGCGCTTTTAAATAAATCATCAGGCCGCTTTTCAATAGTCATCTGCTTGAGAATTTCGCATCTGTCTGAAACCGAATACATTTTTCTTCGCTCCTCATATTGTTTTCTGTAATATTGCTCGTCCTTTTTAAATTCACCGGGCAAACATCCATATTCGCGCAGAAACGCCTTATTAAAGCCGCTCTGAGTATCGTATCCGCAGTCCTGGGCAATATCGGTGAAGCGTTTTCCCTCCATAACCTCCGCCGCCGCAAGCTGCATGCGTCTATGCCTTACATAATCAGTAAAGGTTATGCCTGCAAATTTTTTAAACGCCTCGCAGAAATACCATTTAGAATAGGAAAACCGCTCCGCTGTTTCCTCTAAGGTTAGTCTGCCGCGCAAATTATCATTTATATATTTAAGCACGTTATACACTCAAATACCTCCCGGTATTTTCATTATATCAAATAAGCCGTATAAAAAACTATTCCGTTATTGCGGTCTTAACAGTTTTTTATAATTTTCATAAAGACGAAGAATAATGCTTCATAAATATAAAAAACAATACGCGGTTTACAGCCGCGTATTGTTATAATCAAAGAATAAAGCCGCCCTTTTCTAGCCTCCCAATTTAGCAGCCTGAGCGATTACTACTTATTGTAATCAAGCAGAGCCTGGTTATGCATAACGTCCTCCTGCGCAAGCTCCTTAAAGCTCTCTCTGATTTCATTCAAACGGCCGCAGGCAAGCGCATAGGAATATTCCAGAGGCTTAAAATGTATAAGCGTCATAGCCTGGAGAGGCGCTATATAGCAGGTGGGACTGGCTTTAGCAGGATTATCTCCCACATCACCATTTTGGCTGAATATACCACCCATGACCCTGCTCACATCAGGCACATAAAGACCTATACCGAAGCTGTCCTCCGTATTCTGCGCGCCGTTTACCCAAGCCCACCAGTTTTCGCGGCTGGTAAAGCTGGTCCATACGCCGTCCCAGAAGGGCAGATTATCTCTGTAAACCAAATCGCCGTCTCCCCAAGCGTCGCGTCCGGGATAATAGGCCAAACGATAAAGCGGCTCTATAACGTAAAGCGCCGGAAGCTCCTGATTCCATTGAATATGCTCATACGGGCTGAAATCAACAAACCGATTGTCCACCCGGACGCTATTGCCGTCCAGGGTATATGTGGATTCCATATAGCTGAAAGTAGGCTCATTATCCTTAGCCCAGTCCATGGGACGGCATTTTACATATATATGGGTATCAGTAACTTCAAAATCAATAATCTTGCTGGAATTCATAAACTGGTCTCCGCCCATGACGGGATTATAGTTCCAGTCCCTGCCCATATATGAGCCCGGCTCATAGGGAGCTGAATTTATACCGTAATAGGACTGCTGCACCAATCGGCCGGTATCATAATTATTCAGCAGATTGACGCTGTTTGAACGCACATCTGATTCATCAACCAAATCAGCGTAATTTATGCCTACTTCGGCTCTTCCATCCATAGTAACTAAATCCACCGGCTCTTTAATATATTCCAGATAGGACAGCGCGCCTCCGTATACCAGGTCGGCTCCCACCTTTATATATTCATTCTCTAAAAACACATCTTTATCTATACTGGGCTTTTCCTGCGTTCCCAGAGAAACTATTTCCACATTAGCGTTCTCTTCTCCACGATTGGAAAAGCGGAAGCTCTTAAGCTTAGAAGCGGACATACCCTCCATAAAACCGTCTATGTAGCTGTTGAAGGTAAGATATTCCTCCCCCGCCTCCAAGAAGCAAAGCTCCTCATAAAGCTCGCCGTCTTTTTCATATCCAACATACATCCAAAGAGGCTGAGAGGATTTAAAGGTAATGGTATAATAATTAAACTGCGTATCCAGGGCCTCATTTAATGTCAGAACCGCCTCGTCAGTACTGATGGTAAAAGCAATATTGGACGCAGCGGTATCCATAGAATGCGCGTCCAGACTTATTTCAGCCTTTTCTCCGTTAATCTGCGCATATTTGCCCTCCCACATAAAGCCCTCTGAAGCAGAATTAGTGCTTTCAGGCTGATTGGTCGCGCTCGGACCGTCCTCTGGCGGCGCCTGGCATGCCGCGCAGAACAGCATACAAAACGCAATTAATAATACAGCCGCTTTTTTCATGATTTAACTCCTTCCAAAATTAATGCTTAACATGAGCTGAAATAACTATCAGCTTACCAATGTTATGCAAATAGATTATAGCAAATAAATATGGAAAAGTAAACAAGCAAAAAGCTTTTATACATATAAGCGAAATAAATTATACAGCCGAACCTTTCAAAACAAACTTTTGCAACGCTTATACATTATATTTGTTTATTAATTTTATTTGACTATTATATACCCTCAGTTTACAAGAAAGACGGTCAGAAGGCATAAAATTTGCGCCCTGCCGCGTTGCTTTGATTCCATGTGTGCCCGGTACATTTCTCCTTCAAGCGCGCTTTACCTAACACAAATTTTATGCCTTCTGACTCTGGAGAGCTCAAGGAAAAAGAACTTCTTCATTTTCAAGGCAGACCAAGAAAGCGTTGCTTATGAGTACGCTGATTGAGTATAACGCTGAAAATGAAGAAATTATCCCGTTTTGAGGCGTGTAGTTCCTTGTAAACTGAAGGTATTTTCGTATTTAATTAATTTAAAAATTTTTTTTACAATAAAATATTATTGAAAAAATTGACGATATATGTTAAATTATATAGACAAATTAAAAATTAATTCCTATTAACTGTACAGCCAGCGCCAAAATACTGCGCTTTATATATGCCGATAATTTTCAAAAATAAGAGAAAGGAATAAAATCAATGAAAAAGAAACGCAAATTTTTAAGCCTGCTGCTCTGCTTATGCATGGCGACCCTGCTCCTGCCAGCGGCCGCATTCGCCGATAATGTCGGTTACGGCCTATGGGTAAACGGAATTGAGGTAAATCCGGATAACGCGCAGGATATATTAGGAAACGGAACCGCCAGTTTTGACCCAGCAAGCAGCACCCTGAGCTTAAACGGCGCAAATCTCGAGAGCACATACAACCAGGGCATATATCCGGCCGCTATATATGCCGGCGAAGAAATTGACGTTCTAACTATACAAGCAGAAAATCAAAACAGCATCGCCGTCTCGGCCGCATGCGGAATATTCGCCTATAACTCCATTATTTTTAATGGAACCGGTCAGCTGGATGTGAATGTCCAAGGTGAATCAGAGGTGCGCGCTGTATGCTCCTCGCTCGGCGGAATTACTGTTTCAGGCGGCGATTATTCCTTTAACGGCCGCGGATTTATCGGCTACGGCATTTCGGTAGCCTACGACGGCAAAGTCAGCGTTACAGGCGGCAGCCTGACGGCAATTGGCGACGGAACGCTCGGAGTCGCCATACAGAACGCCGCCGGGGTTTTAGACTATTCAAATTATGCCGGCTGTAAAGCAATAGCAAGCTTAAACGCCAACGGAGAGCCCGAAACTGAATATTCAATAGACGACGCCTCCCTTTACAAATATATTAAGGTTTCCGCCCCCAAACCGCTCGTATATGATGAAAACGGATTTACCCAAGATAAAAAGCACTTTCAGCCCGCCGAGCTTAAAGACGGCTGGTATGAAATTAATAACGCAGGCAATCTATTCTGGTTTTCAGAGTTTTTAAGGGAATCAGTTGATAATGCGAGCGCCAATGCCAGACTGACCAAAAGTATAACCATTCCCGCCGGCATGAATTGGCTGCCTATAGAAGTTGGATTTTACGGAACGCCTTATCAGGGTATTTTCGACGGATGCAGCTTCACTATTGCCGGATTAAAAATCCGCTATGGCGCCCAGGATTTTTATTCAGGCACTGGGTTATTTGAATGCATAGGCTCCGAAGGCACAGTAAAAAATCTCGGTCTGATAAATACAGATATAGAGGTTGATGCAGGAACAGTCGGAAGCATATGCGGCACGAATTTAGGCGTTATAGAAAATTGCTATAATACCGGCAGTATAAAGGGAATTGCAAATTATTCCCAGTTTATAGGCGGTATAGCGGGACGAAACGAGGGGACTATCCGTCTCTGCTATAATACCGGCGAAATTTTTGCCCAATCGGCAATAGCCGGAGGAATATGTGGCGACGCTCAAAATGAAGCTATTATAGAGAACTGCTATAATACCGGTCCTGTCAGCGCTCAATGGAGCGTAGGAGGCATATGCGGAGAATTAACCGATTCCGCCGTTATATCCAACTGCTATAATATAGGCACGCCCAACGCGGCGGACCAATATCAAAGCTTTGCGCACGGTTTGGCCGCTTCAGGCAATACCCCCGTTCCAGCGCAAAGGGACAATATCATAAACAGCTATTATCTATCAGAAAATCAAACATCCGACGGCGGTAAAACCCTTGAGCAATTTGCTTCAGGCGAAATAGCTTACCTATTAAACGGCTCTGTCAGCCAGGGAGATTTTGTATGGGGACAATCCTTAACCGGAGAAGACGTTCAAGCCGCGCCGGTATTTAAAGGCAAAGCCGTTTACGCGGGCTACAAATTCTGCTATTCGGAAGCATTATCATACGGCAATGACCAAAGCATACTCTTTGAAGCAAAGCCCGAGCATAATATCGGCGGAGACTGGCATTCAAATCAAGACGGACATTGGCAGGCCTGCCAGAATCAAGGCTGCAGCCAAACGGGAGATATTTATAAGCATACACCTTCCGAACAATTAATTAACGTAAAAGCTCCCACCGCTTCGGAAGAAGGATATACGGGAGACACTCTCTGCGCTGTTTGCAAATATATATTGGCTTATGGGCACTCTATTAATAAGCTGCCTCCCTCTATAACTCAGGGCCTTGAAAACCAATATACGCCTGGCAGCTCCGCAAATCCCATATATATTCAAACAGACGCCGCAATAACCGATTTTACCGGCGTCAAAATAAACGGCAATGAAATAGAAAAAGGAAATTATACTGTTACCGAGGAAGAAAACGGTGCGCTTATTGCTCTGGCGCCCGAATATTTAGCCGCCCTGCCGTCCGGAGGATACACGCTGGAAATCATATTTGAAACGGGCAGCGTCAGCTCCAGCCTGAAAGTAAACGCCCGGCCCGAAGAGCCTTCCGGTCCGGAAGATAACCCCGGCTCGAGCGAAGATGATAAACCCGGCTCAACTGGAGACGTCAGCAATATAATATTATATGCCGCGCTATTCTTATACGCCGCCGGCATAACGTGCGCCGTGACATGCAGGCGTAAAAAGCAAAACCGCTAAACATACCGACTAAACGGCGGCATATTCAAAGCCGCCGTTTTTTTAGAAAATATGAAAAAGCCGCCGCGCACTCAGCGCAGCGGCTTTTTATATAAAGCACAAATTATCTCTTAGAGAACTGAGGAGCACGACGCGCGGCCTTGAGACCGTACTGGCGTACAGTTTAGCGCCGGTTTTCCTTGATTTTATGGGCTTTTTGGCCTCTGCCCTCAAATGTTGCCCCAGTATTTAATCATAAAAATGGGGGCATTTTAGGCACCAACAGATGGAGCAAATGCAGCATTTACAACACTCAGAAGTTCCTCCGGTTTATTATACTTCACCTGCGCGTAAATGTCCATAGTCGTCTTACTGTTTTCATGCCCGGCAAGATATTGAACAGTTTTTGGGTCAATGCCTGCATACAGCAGGTTAGTAATATAGGTGTGACGAAGTTGATGTGGGGTTACATCAAAGTCAATGGCATACACTAACTTCGGGTTATTTTTCTGATGACTGCCAGGGGTAGGCGTTACCGTACACTTCACGCACTGGCCATTTACATACTTATAATAGTTATGGGGTTTCGTAGAGCGAACGGTTACATATTTCCATACCCGCTGAAACTGCGAAGATGAAAGAGGATTTCCATTTCTGTCAGCAACCACATATTCCGATTCGGTTTTCTCTTTCACTTCCCGCAGGCAGTCTGTCAAACACTTTGGGATCGGAATATCTCTCCGAGCCGCCTTCGTTTTCAGCGTTGTGGAAATCACCGGCCTGTTATTTTCTGAGCGCCATGCTCTCCGTACAGAGATGTACGGCGTAGGAACATCCAGAAATACGCAGTCCCATTGCAGTCCCAAAATTTCTTCGCGCCGCAGACCGGAATATAAAGCGATCATTATAAAGGTATAGGGTGGAAGTCCTCGGACAGTATCTAAAAGCAGCTTCACTTGCTCATCCGTCAAGGCATTTATCTTTTTCCCCGGTTTTCCCCCTTTGGCCGAGAGTCCCTCACAGGGATTATATTCCAGTAACTGGCTTCGCTCTGCCGAATAAAAGACACATTTCAGGAGCATATTTACCTTACTATACAATCCAGCAGATTTTGAAGCCAATGGAATCATCGCAAGCCGAATATCGTCTGCAGTCACATCCTCAAGATACATATCGCCTAAAGGTTTGACAATATAGTTGTTCATGGTCTGGGTATATCCTCTCAACGTGCCGGAAGATACCTTTGCCGACTGCATGAGCAGCCACTTCTCGCAATACTCTGCCACCGTTGGATGTTTTCTGCGGAAAACCGCCTCCTCTACCTGGCGTCGAGCCTCCATCTCCTTTAACTGGAGTTCCTCGCAGGTTTCAGCATACAAGTCCACCCTTTTTCCATCGGCATCGGTGATCCGAGTCCTGTAATATTGAATCCCCCTCCGCATGGCAGTGCCATACCGGGGAACATTTTCTTGTTTTTTCGCCATGATTTCAGTTCCTTTCTATTTAATATGTATTTCAGCGCCGATACCTTCTTTATACTGAAAAATCATGGCTCTATCAAAGGTGCGATTCTGGGAAACGCAAAGGGCGGGGAACACTCCCCGCCCTTTGTACGTTTTCCGTCAAATTATTGTGCCGCTTCGTATTCACCGCCATCCCATTCTGCAAAGGCTCCGCTTAAAACTCCTGCCAGTTGCTCCGGCTTGTTGTACTTTACCTTCGCATAAATGTCCATCGTGATCTTACTGCTCTCATGGCCAGCCAAGTATTGAACTGTTTTCGGGTCTACCGAAGCATGAATCAAATTTGTGATGTAGGTATGACGAAGCATGTGTGGCGTAACCTCAAAATCCAAGCTATATACCACATGACCATTGTTCCGTGCTTTTTCACCCAGCTTCGGGTAAAGCATATACTTCACATATTTCCCGTCCACAAGTTTGCGAGCTATCCTCGGTTTTGCTGTCCGTGTCACGATATACTGCCAAAGCCGCTTAAACTGCGTATAAGACAACGGCTCTCCATCCTGGTTGGCAATTACATAGTCTGATGTCGATTTTTTCTTTGCCTCTTTCAAGCACTCTGCCAAACGATCCGGGAGAGGAATATTCCGCTCCGCAGCCTTTGTTTTTAGCTCTGTGAGAATAACCGGCCTGTTATGTTCCGTGTGCCACGCACGCCGGACCGTCAGATACGGCGCTTCTGTATCCAGATATACTGAATCCCATTGCAGTGCAAGAATTTCTTCCCGCCGCAGTCCGGCATACAGACCAATCATCACAAATACATAGGGCGGCAACCCGCGAATGGCGTCCAAAAGCCGTTCTACCTGTTCATCCGTCAAAGCCTGCCGCTCCTCCTGCGGAACGCCTCCGCCTTTTGCCTCAAGGTATATCGTCGGGTTTGTATCAATCACATGGCTCTCCTTGGCCGCCCGGAAAATAGACTTGTAGAGGATTACCACGGACTTATATACTGAAGCCGACTTTTTAGAGACTGGCACAAGGGCAACCTGGATGTCATCCAGGGTTACATCGGCCATTCGTTTCTCACCCAGCTCCTTGATAATATGCCGCCGCACCTTGGATGTATAATCAATCAATGTGGTGGCACGGATATGGACGGACTGCATCAGAAGCCACTTTTCACAATACTCGGCAACCGTGGGGGATTTACGCCGGAATGTGGCGTTGTCGATTTGCTCAAGAGCCGCCATTTCCTTGTCGTAAACTTCCTCGCGGGTTTTTCCGTAAAGAATCACCCGTTTGCCATCTGCGTCCTCAATATCTGTTTTGTAATACTCATGCCCATTTATCTGGACTTTGCTGTACCTGGGAATTCGTTTTCTTTTTGCTGCCATTTTTCTACCTCCAAATGCAATCGGTGTTGTATCTTTGTTTTACCAAAACCGCACGATTTGCTCAAAGGTGCGATTTGTTTCCTCGCACATTTCGGTAGGTTGCTTTCTTTTCCACAGGTTTTGCCCGATAGGTGCATTTAGCAACATATTCCTGAAGGTAGGCAGAAGTGAAATATACGCACCCATTCGGTACATATTGAATATAGGAAATCAAACCGCTGTTTCTGGCTTCATCCAAGGTGGCAAGGCTGATTCCCAACAGTTTTGCCGCCTCCTTACGAGTAATCAGCTTTTCCATATCCAATCTTCACTTCCTTTCCTTCTTTTTTACTACTTCATAATCAAAACCGGGCCGCTGGCCGCAGTAGGTGCAGATGTCCTTTTCCACCCGGCCAGGGTGGACCCGGCGCAAATAATAAGAGCCTGTGCCGTAGAAGTTATTGGCACAGGCCGGACAAAGGCACATGATTAAATTTTTCGACGTTTCTTCAATCAATCCCACGCTGACTGCCAGAGCGCGGTTGAGCCGGCGGATATGCTGTTCCTCCAGATGTCCGATGTACGTTTCCAGCCGTCTTTTATCAATGGTGCGGAGCTGCTCCATCAGCACCAGAGAAGGCAGCTCCAGGCCGTTCTCTGCTTTGAGAAGGTAATGAGTGGGCAGCTTGGCCTTGGCGTCCACTTTGCTGGATATGGCTGCCACAATGACCGTGGGGCTGTGCTTGTTTCCAGTATCGTTCTGAATAATAAGGACAGGGCGATACCCTTCCTGTTCGGAGCCGATTCCCCGGCCCAGATCGGCATAGTACATATCGCCGCGCAGATATG
>URIR01000047.1 GCA_900547955.1 uncultured Eubacteriales bacterium
CTATCCCCAGCTCCACCGCCTTATTCTTTAATTTACTCTTGTCAGCCTGTATGCGGCTTAAATGGCTTGTTATGCTCATCTTTATTCCCCCTTTTTATATAGTTTGCAGAATTGCCTCAATATTGCCCACTATGGTATATACTCCTCCTGATGTTATGGGACGAGTGCCGTCCTCAACCGCCGCATTAGTTGTAATTACAGATATAACGCCGTTAGTAATATCTATATTATTTCCTGCTGTATAATTGCCGCTGTAGCTCTGCGTATCCAAAAGCACCGCTTCGGGCGTTCCGGTATCCGCCGCCGCAGCGAGCCAAAACGACTGTATGTTGCATACATCTTGAGGCGTAAAATATCCGCCGGGCCGAGACGAATCAGGAACAATAATAACCCTATTGCTTGCGCTGAGGCCCGAGCCGGGAGCAGTTATTATATATGATTCCCCTTGCGTGCCTGCACAGCCAGTACTTACTTGCCCCGAAGCCCAGGTAATATTGCCAAATTCTTTGGGCAAATTAATTACTACTGCAGCGTTGACTTTTTGTAATTGCGCTGCTGTCGAAAACCCCCACGCAAACAGGAACGAACCGCTTCTTATATAATATCCTCGAACATTGGAAAGAACATTTTCACCCTGCTGGACAGTCCATCCGCTTATGGTTTCAGGAGTAGCATTACCGATATAGGCGTTTACTTCCTCTACTACCCTATCTATTTCTGATAGCGCAGAATCGGTCAAATCGGCGACAGGCTGCCAAAACGCTTTCTTTATTTCCTCAGCGCTCATCCCCGCTTCAGACGGCCTGTCCGGTAATGCAAAAGCAGATTTGCGCTTTATTATATTACGCGCTTGAGAGCTTACCTTATTTATGGCCATTATCTTACCCCCCTGTTTGATTTGTTTACTTTAAATAAAATTGTAAAGCTGTTAATAGCGCAATTATATTCGTCGTCCGATACAAATCTAAAAATGATGAAGTTAAAATTGCGCTCATTGCATTTAATTGTATAACTGCTGGCAAAACCAGTAGCAAAAGTAAAATTTTCAAAAGATAAATCATCAAAAGAAAAGACATTTACCCCTTTTGCAGCCTGCAATCTGCTTGAATATCTTGTGTTATACCCAAATGATACTCGGCCGTTCACTTCCGGCTCGGTGCATATGGTCATTTCCAGCAGCGTTTTGCTGTCTGCGTTCGTTCCTAAATCCAGTATAGGAGTGTACCACTCAGCCACCACATTTTCCTTATGAGTAATCTGCGCTTGAATTGCATCATATGCAGCGCCGTTATATGCTGCCAAATCTAGAAAATCGCTCGATGTACCGCTTTTAAGCATGAAGGAACTATCAGTTATATTGCCTAAGTACAACGGAACATTGGATATTTTTTTAAGAAGCCTAAACCCCTCGCCAATAATACCGACTTTTTCGCCGTATTGATTTGTAAGCCAAAAAGTGCACGCCGCTCTGTCCGTTCCGCTGATAATATACTTAGTATTGACCTCCAGCCCGCTCATTCCCACTTGGTCTGCGTATACTTCTATGCCGTCATATATTTTAGATATGATATTTTCATCAACATATATTTGGCCATATAAAATAGCATAGCTGCCATAATCCATAAAGAGCGCATACATATCCTCCGTGAAAACCGCAATATCATTGTCCTTCAGCGCCATATTAGAGCCGGAAGCATAATTAACGCGATTATTAGCTATATCTATTGTTAAGCCGTCTGCACCGACGTCCTGAATAGTTCGGTCGCTGTAATTATCGTCAAAGGTACATATTCTGCCGTCAGCACAGCCAAACCACAGTTGATTATTTATTTCCGCCCAAACGCGCACCGGCATATTAGTCCAGTACCACCATTCATAATTATATGAACCGTCAAGATTGTTTTCGCCCGCATACTTAAACCTGGCGTCCGCAATATAGCACACGCCGTCTACTGCTAAATAATACCTGTTTTTATAAACAATCCCCACGGCCTGTTCCAGATGTTCATGTCTTGTTAGCTGTTCATTGATAGAACGGCTTCTCTCGCGCGTATATCGTTCAGCGGTTGCAACGTTATTAGCAAGCACTATTCCGAACACCCCATTGGCCGATAACATCAGATTATCACCGCCAAAATTTACACAGGCATATCTGCTTACCGACACCTCTCCCGTGTTGCCTGCGGTTGAAGGAAATATAGCGGTCGTTCTATCGAGATTGCCATTGGCGTCATAATATTCACGGTATTGGCCTTGACGGTAAAATATAGTCGCATCGCCTCTGCTGTCTCTTAATTTACCGTCCTTTAATATGACCAGAGCATTATCCGAGAGCCTAACATAGCCGTTTATGGCTGAACTGTCGCTGCCCAAAGCTGCCGTGCCGGTATCCTCGAAATATGTATAATCATCCATGCTGGAATGAAAATCAATATTGGGATAATCCGAATTGCCGCTTAAAAACAATCTGTCCGTATTGCCGCCTACGCCAAACAAGATACCAAACTCGCATTTAGTTATCATGTCTTCATTTCCCTCTTTATCGCAGACAAACTTCACATAAATATTATCCTTGCCTTCTATTTGCGGAGTTGTGGCAATGGTAAAGGTTATCCGCCCCTTTGCGAAGCTTACAGCGCCGCATGATGCGGGCGTTATATCCGCATCGTTCTTTTTTACTTTATAAAGCAGCGTTTTATCCGATTGGTTATTTTGTATAAGATATACAACCGGCTCGTTGCTTTCAAGAGTTTCCAGCGTTATTTCAATGTCGGTGCCTTCGTCGATTTTTTCTGTGTCCAATGTCCATGTTTGATTGGCGGTACTGCTTCCCAATAATTTATTTATCCTTTTACTGGACAGCAAATTAACGGCGTCCAGGCTTGCACGATTCGTATCATTTTCTACCGAATCAGGGTCTATAGACACAGTAGTGGTAGGTATATATGTATCCTCATTATTGGCAACACGCCTTAATTCGTAGCTTTCCCCTTCGTTCCAGGTACCGTATACAAGAAAATCGCCGCAGCCCACAATATAGCATTTGCCCTTATTAACAAACGCTTGGCTGCGCTGGTTCTTGATTCTTTGGGAGTCTACCTTTGCCGGTTCATACGTTGAGCTCAGCGTAACGTCGCTGTAAGTATACTCGGCATTTTGCGCGTCAAATACAGCTTTATATATATGCGTTCCGGCATGAACCAATAATATATCATGTTCATTATGCTTATACGGAAATATACCGTTTATTTCCTGAGGCTCCCCATCGGGATTTTTGATGCGAAACAATTCATACCAGCCGTTACGCTTTTTGTTTACCCCATATTCATTTATAAAATTCTGCATTTTAGAAGCCCTGTTTTGCTTTACTTTTAATGGCGAGCTGGAAAAATCCGCTCCTAGAAAGCCATCAAAAGTAAGCTCGGAGCGATTTTTGAGCGAAATATTTGTGCTTGCCCTCATAATTTACATCTCCGCCAAACTATATTTTGTACAGACGCGGCCTGTTCGGTTTGTACGCCCGGTAATGATTGCGTCCATTGCCGCTTCAAACCAGTTGCGCGCTTCGCTGGCCTCGTTAGGTTCATCATCACGATATAAATCGCCTTTAATAAAGTAAGGTATCTGTTCAGCTATTCCGTTCGGAATATCTAACTCCATTTGGTTATCAGCAAGCGAATCTATGCGGGCTATTTTAGGATAATAAAGCAGCCTATACGTTCCTTCAGCGCAAGGATTTTTCAGAACGAGAATATCAGCTTCCCGCTGATAATCCATATCCCCGCAATATATGCCTTCGTGCTGATATATCAAGCGGTCTATATCAAAAAAATCAGGTATCAGCGCATTCAAATTAAACCTAAAGAATGAATTATCCGCTTCTCCATCCGAATAATGCAGAGTATATGATTTAACAGGCAATACCCGCTTTTCCTCAATACTGGAAAAGCATCTGTTAATACTACCGGTCATATTAACCAAATAGCTTCCATAATTTTGGTCTGTGCTTAAAGCATAGATATCCTCTATGGATATATCGTCATTATAATTAACAAACATAAGCTTCAGCGCCTGAATCTTGATTTCTCCCAGCTTCATATTAAGTCTCCTAATAAAGGAGCGCCCTTATCAAAGGGCGCTCTTTAAAATCTTAAGGCATTTTAAACGCGGCTATCTTTATGTCGGCACTATCTCCTGTAAATAATACCTTGCCCTTATCAGCTCCAACAACATTTTTAAACCGTCCGCTGTCTAAAGCTATAAAAGTATATGAGGAGGCCGCAATACTGAATGTTATATCGTTAACCCCCTGAATGCCGTTGCCTGCCTTTATCGTAACATTTTTAGCCCCAGAAGCATTTGCGTTTTGAATAAGAACCAGATACTTATCGTCTCTTTCGCTCCAAACTATCTCAGCTCCGTCCGTAGCGTCAATGGCCGTAGTCATGTCAGCAGACAAAGCCGCCGCGGCAAATTTATTCCTTTCGTCTAATGCCTGCACATTAATAGTTGCTCTCGCCATAATTCATTCCTCCTTTACAATTAAGCATATTTAACATTAATATTCAGTACCTCTTTAGGCCGCACTACCTTAGCGTCAAACAGAATGTAGCCTTTAACTGCGTCTGCAAATTTCTTTTCAGGCCGGTATGCCTCTGTATGAGTAAGAGGATTTGCGTAGGCTATCGCGCGCTGAGTGCGAATCATAATATTATCCACCGCACCCGAATCAGTACGGCATACGTTATTAGACATTTTAATTATAGCGTTGCCGTATTTTGCAACTTTCCCATTCTTCATCATTTCGCTGTTATCCGTATCCTTAGAAATATACGCGCGCTTAAACTGAGTATAAAAACGTGGCGAAACCGTTACGACTATATTAGTTTTAGGATTGACGTCATTTTCGTAAAGCGCCTGCAATCCTTCATCTAAAACGTCTAAAACGTTTTTTTCGCCCGAAGCAGCGCTGCCCGATACTACTTTAGGCACAGTCGAATAAAGCTTCTTGACCGAAGTATCCACCGCCATATTGGCTATGTAGGTATCCACCTCATTAGCAAGGCCCTCGCTGGTTTCCTGGTTGAGCGCGTCCATTACCCCGCCTACAGCCTGAGCCTTATCTATATCGCCCACCATGTAATTAAAATATCGTATCTGATTAATATACATGATGACCGAGGTAGCTTCTATCTCTTCCGGCCCGTCAATATCGTTGTTCCTGTTGGATTTTGCTATGCTTTTGATGGTCGGCTTTCCTACCCCCAATATAGCAACGCTTTCTCCTTTCTTCTTCACGTCCCCTTCATATTGCCTGTTGCAATCCTCGGAAAATACGCAAAGACGCTCAAGTTCTCTCATTATCCCTTCGTTCCAAACAGTTGGAATAAAATTAGCATACGACATTAAATAAAACCTCCTTTAAAATTTCCATTTGGACATGCTTGCCCTTATTTTTTCATAATTATCTCTGACTTCTTTTTGAGACATTTTTTTAACTTGCTCAGGCGTATAAAAGCCGCTGTCATTTGTTCCCGGACTGGCCAATGCGCCAGGAGATGCTTTTTGATTTGCCAGCATCTGCTTGGCCATTCCCTTAGCCTTTTTCTCAAATTCAGCCCGCAGCCCGCTATAGCTTTCATAAATTACCGCAAGCGGAAGCATTCCCACCTTTCCGCTGGCGAACGACTGAAAGTGCTTATCCTGAATAAGCTCGTCAATATTTATGTCCGGGTATTTTGAAATGAATTCCTCCCGGTCCTTGCGAAACCAATCGGCACGCTCTTCTTCTTTTAGCGTCTCGGCTGCCTGCTCTCTCTTTTGAGCTTTGCTGAATTTAGAAAAATCCGCTAACGGGTCTCCTCCTTTGTCTTCAATTTCGCGCATCATTAAATACTCGGCAACATCTTCCGAATCAACCATTTTTTCATTGGTATAAGGATTCACCCCTTTTAAGGTCTGAATTATTGCCTGCTCGCGCGCTTCCTTTATTGCCCTTTGCCGTTCGGCTTCTCTCCGGCGCCGTGCATTTTCCACGTTCTGCGCCTTTGTTTGCTGTTTATCCTGCGCCTCCCGCTCTTTTCCCTCAACGTCTTCTTCGGGCGTATCGGTAAATTCCAGCTCGTTAACTGTCTCAGCATTTTGGCCGGCATCAGCGTCGCTACCAACCGAATTAACTTCCTCATTTGTTTCCGCTGTTTTGAGTTCTTCCATATTAGCCTCCTGCATTTTTCCGCTATTGCTGCGTAATTAACATATTGCATTTTTCCGCTGTTGCTGCGTAATTTATAGTACGGATATAAATCCGATTACTATTTTTGCTGCGCGCCGTTCATCCCGGCCATTCCCGTTATAACCTGAGCAAAATCGCTTGCGTCTTTGAGGGTTTCGGCTAATTTAGCATTGCCCGCCCTAATTTGCAGATTGCCCTGCTCTATTTTAGCCTTAGCCTCTGTATATAGATTGGCTATTACCTCCCTGAGCTGGTTATTTTCTTTTATAAGAGACACAACTTTATCCACAGTCCCTTGCTGCTGCTGAATAATCTGTGCGCTCTGCGTCAATTGTTCTTCATATTGCTGCAAGCGCGCTTGGAGCTGCATTAATTGATTGTTTTCATCTTCTTCCACACCTTTTAATATTTCCGAGCGGTTGCTTAGGGCGTCCTTTGGATAAGCGCGAAGATACGTTCTGAGGGAAATAAGGCCGCGCGCCAGCAAGGTGTCCAGAATGTTGATATCGCCAGCGGCGCTGGCCGCCGTTCCGTTTATAACCTCTACCACTACCTCAAACTGCGTATTGATAAAATCTGCGCTGTTGAACATATCGGTGAGCTGTATTTCCTCCTCTTCGGGCATACCGTATTCGTTCAGTATCCGATTGCCTTCCGCATCGCGCTTTGCGTCTGTCTGGGTAAACGTAAATTCTTTTTCGGTATAATATAATTTAAAAAATTGAGCTAATACCTTACCCTGTTTTTCCTTGGCCAGCCAAAAGGCGTCCTTTAATTCTTCAATAGGCTGTTGCGCCTGCGACTGCAGCTGCGCAATAGCCGCGCCCGACATATTAGAGCCGATTACTTCTCCCGTCATAACTTCGCTCGCACCCGTTACTGTACGGGTCAGCTGCGTTAATGTATCTACTAGCTGCAAAGGCTGGGACTGCATTGTCTGCTCGGTCATTTTTCTTATTCCTGAGCCTGTTCCTGAATAATCGGTAAGCACCTGTCCCGGCTCATTATTAATGACTTGTCCGCGCAGCGCTTCAGGCAAGACAATATATTTGCCCCAAGCCACCTCCTGAGCGTTGAGCAGCGACATAGCCAAATTAAAGTTAATGGATTTCTGATTGGGTATCAGCCCTTCTACCTCGCCCAAACCATATATTGAATTTTCCCGCGGCTCATAATTGCCGACTACAATAGGGTATAAGCCTGCTTTTACACCGTCTTTAATAAGGGAAGCACTCTCCGGGTTATCCGGTAGTGCATTGTTGGGCGCGTCCTCCTCCTGCAAACCTAGCGCAGCGCTAGCCGCCTGAATGTCCGGCGCGAGCGGGAACGGTTTATTAACCATCGTATTTTTAACAGCTTTTTCGCAGTATACTTCCCCTTTAATACGGAAATAGCGCGTTAATACAGTACAAAGCCCGGCGCCCTCCTGTTCAATGGTGCCGTACTTGTTGTCCGTTTCGTCAGGCGCAATCATATCCGGGTCTATATCGCTGTCGCATTTGGCGCGCACCGAACCGACGTCTTCCCGGCTGGCTATCAATATCCACTTTTGCTTTTGTTCGTCCGTTTCAGTCGGGTTAGAGAAAAATATATTCAGCGGGTCTATAATCTCGCATCTTAAGCCGCCCTCTTTAATACCGTCTTTTCCCTGTGCTTCCGAATCCCAGTAATAATGATAAAAATACGACCCTTTTTTGACGCCGTCATCTATCGCTTTTTTGTCAAGAGCCTCCTGCCCTATTTCTTTTTGTATGTAATCTGCAAAATTATTAAACTTCTCCACATCGGCCATATAATCTTCCGCTTTATAAATGATTTTAACCGGCGAAGCCAGAATGGCGCTTTTTTTATTTCTGCAAATCATTTTTATTATGTTTACTACGGGCCGCGGCAGATTTTTTGTATTCTTTGTAGGCTCTGGCCATTGCTTACCCTCATAAAATTTTACAAAAGCAGGGAGATTCTTTGCTAGCCCGCTGGTCGCTTGGTACGAAAGGCCGTTTTGGTAATCGTCCCATAATGAAGTAGTATCTTTCAGAGTTATCGCATTATCCATTTGGGGCCTCCTTTCCGTTTAGCCATTCGTCCAGCACCTGAGAATACGGAGCAGCTTCCTCACTTTTGCTTTTGGCTAATGCGTTTACAATATCCTTTATATTTGCGATACCTTTTTGCAGCTCTTCAAATGCGACAGCATTAGCCTGCACGCTTTTTTGCAGCTCTGCCAATGAAGCATCATTGGCTCGCAAGTTTTTTTGCAATTCTTTCAATGAAGCGGCATTGGCCTGCACGCTTTTTTCCAGATGCTTTCTGCGAGAAAAAATATTAAACATTAAAACTCCTCCCAGCTTATAAAATTCCCGTTATCATTGTTGCTTGTAAAGTTCATTTCCAAAAAATCCGGCTCTTCAGGCAGTACGTTTAACCAAGTTCTGCTCTGCTGATTTGATATAAAATGAGCTATTGCCAACGCCATAACCAAATCATCATGCGCGCCGTCAATAGCCTCCTGCTTACCGTTGTCCTTTTTAACAAACGTAGTCATTTCCTTAAGAGTTGGTATATCAACCTCTCGAGCGGGACTGCTTCGCATAAGCTCAACCAGTTCGCCTATAATAACGGGTTTTGTTTTGGATGTTGTTTCAAAACCATATACATGCTCAACCGTTCTGGCCAACTTATCTACCCTTTCACGAAGATATAATTTAGGATATCCGTATTTTCGCAAAACGCGAATAGGATGGCGGCTGTAGTTAGTTTCAATTCCGATTAAGGCGTCGTTATAATAGCACCCTAAACAGAATAGCTGCTCCGCATAAATATCTTCGTCCATACGCTGTTTATGCAGCGTGGCAGCCGTCTTTCCCGTTATGTTGTCGATTACTTTGGCTGTAAAATAATCCTCACCGCTTCCTGCTGTATCCCCGCCTATTACATAAGGTGCTTTAGCTGTAATTTCACCCTCTGCGCTTGTTTTAACGCGCGGTGCTTCATGTATTGTTATATAACCGCCATCGTCATCAATAAACTCAATATTTTTAATTTTCCACTCTATATCCTCGGTTTCTCCGTTTGAATTAAGAATAGGCAGAGCTTCCTTTTTATATTTAAAATATCCTTTGCGCGCCGGCTTAAGGTTAGTGACGTTAGCTATTTGATTATTGATAGCCTCTTTATCAAACACGCAGTCGCCGCTGGATACAAACGCCTCAATAGGGGTAATTGGATATTCCTGCTTAATAGTATTTTTGTCCAAGTAAGAAGCATATTTTTTGCAGTACCAAGTTATTTGTTCTTTATCCAGCCCTCTAGCCTTTAATACCTTTATCCGCTCCAGCAGCCATGAATCACTTGTATCAAGATATTGATATTCTTTGCTCCTGTACTCGTTCGTCCGCCACCATTCATAAAAAAGATTATGGCAGGATTCCGAATCCCACAAATCTTTTGCTTCATTAAATCCGTTAGCCGTAGTCTCATACACCCTAAAGGCGCCGTCCGTCATGGCTTCGCCTATGCCCTTTTGCAAGTTAGCCAAGGAACATTCATAAAAAGCTACTTCGGAAAAATGCACAAAATTCAGCGTTCTGGAGCGCCCTACCTGGTCGGTAGCGGTCGCTATGCGCCAGGATGAATTTAATTTATCAAAAAACAGCTCGTTAACGCTGTTGAAGCGTTCAGTAGGCTTTAATTCATCCGGAAGCCGCTCATAAACCATACGGGCTTTATCATTAAATATTGCCCTTGTATTATCGCCGCTGTCCGCAAGCGTAAAGCCGGAAAAATTCTTCTGCACAATCGCATATGCCAGCTGCATAGCCGTTATCAGGCTGGTAAAACCCTGCTGCCGGCCTTTTAGTATATAATACGGTTTGTTTGTGCCTAGCTGTTCAAATTTACTGATAAAATCGGCCTGCACTTCATTCAGGAAAAACGGAACGCTTTGCTTGCTTTTATCAACAATATTAAACGCCGCCTCAATTAAAAGATAAGGCTTTTGCTTTACCTCGTTAGCCAGCTCCGCTGTAGTGAGTATTTTAATCGCCGCAGCTTTGACAAATTGCCTGTCATATTCAATGTCATTTTTTGCGTTCCATATTTTTTTCCGCTTTTTAACGATATCGGATATAGTCATTAAAAATCCTCAAACTTCTTTACCGCTATACTTCCATCTATAATTGAAGTAGCTTCCTTATTGGCAAGCGCCTGCTTGTCATAAATAGTGCCGAGCACCACGGCCAGCTTGCCAATATCTTCAATTTTTATACCTTCCAGCTTTTTATACAGCGCTCTGCGCTGGCTATCTGTAATACTATCTACTTTTGCCAGCTCTTCCACCATCAAATCAAGCTCTTCTTCCGCCTCATTTGCACGCCTAAGGCGCTTTTCTAAAATGCTTTTAGAGATATCAATTAATTCCCAAGCGTCTGAAATAAATTGCTCCTTCTTTTTCCGCCGAAGTTCATCAAAAGAATCTGTCTTTTCAAATTCTTTACGCCATGTCCTAACCGTGCTTTCCGGCAACTCTAATTCTTCAGCAACGAAAGCTGCATTATTATTAACTGATAATAACGCACGCGCCTTCTCTTTAATATCATCATTATATTTTTGTCCGCGCGCCATTTTACCACCTCCCCTTCCCGCTGCCGGCCCCCGCCCCAGCCTTTTTAACCTTTTGCGCAGCGGCTTTTCCCTT
>URIR01000048.1 GCA_900547955.1 uncultured Eubacteriales bacterium
AACGCCGGTGGATTGGGGCCGGAGCGGCTTAGGGTCTCGGCTGTTCGGGCATTCAGGGCTCTAAGCGTACAAAAATGCCCGAGCAGCAGCATCCTGGCAAGTACGCCTATTGTTTCAAGGCTGTTTCGACGGCTTAAAAACCCCTTTGCGCAGACCGCTCGTTTTATGCAGGCTTATATTTATATTTTATAGCCGGCGGCCGAAAAACAAGCCTCTGTTTTTAACGTTTGACACTTTGGCCTTAAAAAGAATATAATATAATGTCCGACAGCGGATATTTTATATTTTATGGCCGTGTGCGGAGCGTGGGTTCCAGAAAACCGGAGCCGTCCGGCACACAGAGCCAGGAGGAATTTTAAATGTGCGGAATTATTGGATATATAGGAGAAAAGCCCGTAACGCCCATATTGCTTAATGGACTGGCCAGGCTGGAATACAGAGGCTACGATTCTTCAGGCATTGCGGTTTTGAATCAGTCGGGCATAGAAATATATAAGGCTAAGGGCAGACTGAGCTTTCTGCGCCAGAAAACAGAGCAGGCTCAGCCTCAGGGCTTTGAAGGGATAGGGCATACCCGCTGGGCTACTCACGGCGAGCCCAGCGATTTAAACAGTCATCCGCATTCCAATGCCAAGGGCACGATAGCCGTGGTACATAACGGAATAATAGAGAATTATCAGGAGATAAAGGACGAGCTCACGGCTCAGGGAGTGGTTTTTAATACCCAGACGGATACTGAAACAATAGTTCAGCTGCTGGACATATATTATAAGGGGGACGCGCTGGAAGCTATCAAAAAGACGCTGGCCCGTCTTAGAGGCTCTTATGCGTTAGGTATTATGTTTGCGGACAGGCCGGGCGAATTATATTGCTCGCGCAAGGATAGCCCCCTGGTGGCGGCCTGGGCTCCCGACGGCACCTTTATAGCCTCGGATATTCCGGCCATACTGGAATACTCCAGGGACGTATATCTTTTGGACAACGGCCAGACCGCGCTGCTGACTAAGGACAGCATACAGATATATGATGAGGATATGAAGCCGGTTAAAAAAGAGGCCATGCATGTGGACTGGGACGTTAAGACTGCCGAAAAGGCTGGCTTTGAGCATTTCATGCTTAAGGAAATGCATGAGGAGCCGGCGGCGGCAAGGGATACCCTTATGCCTAATATATGCGAGGAAGACGGCCTTTTAAGGGTACAGCTTTATAAAACCTGTCTGAGCCGTGAATACGCCAAGGAGATTAAGAGGATACATATAGTGGCCTGCGGCACGGCATACCATTGCGGGCTGGTAGGCAGATATTTTATAGAAAAGCTTATGAGGGTGCCGGTGAATGTGGAGCTGTCCTCCGAATTCAGGTACTCAGACCCTATTCTGGATAAGAGTGATTTAGTAATAGTAATAAGCCAGTCGGGCGAAACTATGGATACCATCGCCGCCATGAGGGAGGCGCAGAAAAAGGGATGCAGGGTGCTGGCCGTATGCAACGTAGTAGGCTCTACCATTTCGCGGGAGGCGGATTTTACGGCGTATACATGGGCGGGGCCCGAAATAGCCGTAGCGTCTACAAAGGCGTATGTTTCCCAGCTTATAATGACATATGTTATCGCTTTGGACATAGCCTCTAAGCGGGAAGCCATAAGCAAAGAGCAGACGGACAGATATTTAAGGGAGCTGAGCCTGCTGCCCGGCAAGCTGGAGGAGATACTTGCGGGCAAGGAGGAGATAAAGCGCTTTGCCCAGGCCTTTAAGGAGCAGGAGAGCGTATTTTACCTGGGTCGGAGACTGGACTACTACATAGCCCAGGAGGCCAGCCTTAAGCTTAAGGAGATTACCTATATACATTCAGAGGCGTTGGCGGCGGGCGAATTAAAGCATGGGACTCTTGCGCTTATAGAGCCGGGCACGCTGGTTATAACGCTGGCGACGCAAAAGGCGCTTCTGGAAAAGACCATAAGCAATATTACCGAGTGCCGGGTCAGAGGAGCTAAGGTGCTTTGCATAGCGTTTGAAAAGGAGCCGGCGCTGGAGAAGGAATCAGACTGGATATGGCAGGTGCCCGAGACGCTGCCTGAATTCGCGCCTGTACTGGCCATACTGCCCATGCAGCTTTTTGCATATTATGTTGCGTGCGCCAAGGGGTGCGACGTGGATAAGCCGCGCAATCTGGCCAAGAGCGTTACGGTTGAATAAAGGGGCTTTGGGTATAAGGTTATATATACGCCGGGCCTGAGCGCTGAGCGGGGCTTAGGCGGGGGCTGGCCGCAGGCTTTGGGCGGCGGGCATTCTTAAAAGCCCCTTTCAGACATTAAGCAACGGGGAGCAGACCAAGCGTATGCTGGCAGCGTTGTTTTTTATGGCGGAAATTTCCCTCGATGGATGAACCTACCAAGCGCTTGGGCACAGGGGCCTGAAAGAAAATAAAGAATATATGCGGGGGAAGAAAGCCTTTGTTTTCCATGACAGGGCTTTTAGGGATGAACATATTGGGGACATGCCGGTATTTAACAAAATCAATACTGAAGTGTATCAGGAAAATTTCAGTATCTGGCAGACGCGCCGTAAAATAGCGGAGCCGGGATAAGAAAAAAGGCTCTGTCCGCTACGACAGAATTCCCACAGAGCTTGTAAGGGAGGTTGAAACCGCCTGTATTCAGGATTATATGCAGTTTGTACCCTATGAGCTGCAAGAGCGGTTTACAGTAAAAGACTTTGCTAAGGCCGCCCATATCTCAGTCGGACTGGCGCAGATTGTTCTGCATATTTTGAATTACCTGGAAATTGTGCAAAGAGCGGGCAGGAAAGGAAAAGCGTATCTGTACGAGGCGGCGGCATTTTAGCCATCAAAGGGCTGCTGCGCTAAGCATGATTAGTGCGCGGCCTTTTTTATTTACGGAAAAAATACTGCCAGGCTTTGGGCGGATAAAATTAAGCTGCGTTTAAGTATCAAAAATCATTGCCGACGCCGGATATTAAGGGGAAGAGAATGGAGCCGTTCCTTGTTTGTCGGACCATAGAATATGCTTGCTGTAAGCGCATTGCTTGCAATGGGATAAACAGCAAAAAAGCTGCCGTTTTAAGATTTATTAATTGTTGAGGCGGCGGCGAAGCCCTGGGGCGCGCCCCCTGAAAGGGGGCCGCCCCAGGGCTTGGGCAGCATGGCGCAAAAGGGCGCTTTGCGCCCTTTTGCGCCATGCTGCCCCTCCCCGCAGAGCCATATATGGCTCTGCGGGGAGCGCCGCCGCCGCCCGCCCACCCGCCCCCAAGGCGCCGTTTAAATTTAAACGGCGCCTGCCGCCCCGGCCCAAAGAGGGCCGGGGCGGGCCGGGGCGGCGCAGTACAGCAGCTTTAACATAAATTCAAGAGCTTAAGAGGGAAAAGCGGCCAGGGGAAAAACGGCAAAAAAGCCGTGAATCAAACGGCGCCGGGGAGAGGTCTAAAAAGAATGCGCGGCCGCCTTATTTATAGTTCCGTTCCTAAACGTATACATTAATTCTAATGATGCATATTAAATTGTTCGCGTTATCCTTTGCCCTAAGTCTGCAAGGAAATACACGCCTCAAAACGGGATAATTTCTTCATTTTCTGCGTTATTATCCTCAATCAGCCGTACTCATAATTAACGCTTTCTTCGTCTGCCTTGAAAATGGAGGAATTCTTTATCATTGAGGCCGCGGAATCAGAAGGCATAAAATTGCGCCGGGTAAAGCGGGCATGAAAGAGAAACGTACCGGGCATACTTGGAGCGAAGGAGCGAAAGCAACGCGGCAGGAGACAGATTCTATGCCTTCTGACCGTCTTCCTTATAAACTGAGGGCATATATTTGTAAAAACTTTTTATTAAAAAATTATAAAAATAGAAAGTTACTATTGTCAAAATAACGGAATGAATGATATTATTATACGCGACAACATATATCAAAGACAGCATTTGTCTTGGGGAAGAAAAGCTTAAGCCGAATTTCTTCCCTGAAAACTAAAGGAGGGATTTTGTTGTGAAAAGAGCAAGAAAATTAATAGGCTTGCTGCTGAGCGTATGCGTTTGCGTAGCGCTTTTTTCCATGACGGCTTTAGCCGATACCCAGACGGACGAGATTAAGAATATAATCCACGACGATAATCTGGAAGCGGCCGTTATTGAGGCTGTAGGCGGCGAGGAAAATCTGACCTATGAGAACATAGCTAAGATTGAAAGCCTAGCCGTAACCGGCAAGGGCATTCAGGACCTGGAGGGCATTCAGCTCCTTAAGGGACTTAAGAGCCTGGATTTAAGCGGCAATAAGCTTCAGGTTATAGCTCAGCTGGGCGATTTGAAGGACAGCCTGGTAAAGCTTAACCTCTCAGACAATCTGATTGAGGAAACCGGTCCCCTTTCGCTGCTTACCGGCCTTAAAACGCTGGACGTTTCGGGCAACCTTATTGAAAATGCCGGCGGCATGGCTAACTTGACCGGTTTGGAAAGCCTTAATGCAGCGGATAATAAAATTCTGGATTCGGGCGCGTTTGAAAAGCTGACCGCTTTGACCGCGCTGGATTTGAGCGGCAACCGAATTGTGGACGCCGGCGGCGTCGCTAATCTGACTGCGCTGGTAAGCCTGGATTTAAGCGATAACCTTATTGAGGATACAGGCGCCCTTGAAAAGCTGGCGGCTGTAAAGGAGCTTTATCTGAGCGGCAACCAGATTGCGGATTTGGGCGGTCTGGAAAAGGCTGGCATGCAGCTTGAAACGCTGGACGCTGCCAATAATAAGATAGAGGACCTTGCTCCCCTGCGCAATATGGAGAGCCTGGTAAATCTGAACTTAAACGGAAATATGGTTAAGGAATCCTCCCTGAATATGCTTCCCGCTTCCATAACGGGCAGCGAGGGCTTTGCCGCCTGGAAGGAAGCAACCCTGGGCACCCAGAATGTTTCCTACATCATTACTATTACTGCGGGCGAGAACGGAGAGGTTTCTCCCTACGGCAACGAGGGCAAGGTGACCGTTAAGAGCGGCGACGACCAGGCGTTTACTATTACCCCCGATAAGGATTACATCATAGATAAGGTAGTTGCTGACGGCAAGGATGTTACAAGCGAAGTAAAGGATAATACCTATACCTTCAGCAAGGTTTCGGGAGAGCATACCTTAGAGGTTACCTTTAAGGCTCAGGTATCTGACAGCCAGGGCACAGGGGACTGCGGCCTGCCTGTTGCGCTTCTGGTCCTGGCGCTTGCCGGAGCTGGCTTAACCGGTATAGTGCTCCGCAATAAGAAGCTAAGCAATAATAAATAAGCTTTTTACAGGCTTTATAAGCTCCGCGCTTTCGGCAGCGTCCCATAAGGAAGTAAAAAGAATTTTGGTAGGAACCGGTGTGTCAGGTCACGCCGGTTCCGATTCGTTTAGGGACTCCCTTCCAATCTTCAAAGGAATGCGGATTTGCCCCACATAGGTGAAATACAGGTCGATTCGCACCTGCTTCCTTCCGTTCTCCCTTACCGGGCTGTGCACCACGATCCTGCTCACAAGCTCATTGAGGATGGCGGCGTCGAGTTCTGGAATATCCAGGTACTTGTCCACCAGCTTCAGAAACTCGTTCACATCGGAAACCTGCCCGGCCTGTGCCTCAATTTCCCGTTCCAATACGGCGGCAAGCTGCTCAATTTCCGCCTGTTCCTTCTCATATTGGCGGGATAATTTTAAGTACCGGCTGTCAGACAGCTTTCCCAGCACATTATCCTCATAGATAGCCTCCAGATAATCCTCCATCGCTGGTGTCAAAGCCATTGGCACACCTCCCTTCCAGAACATTCTTCGTGTTCACTACCGTTATTTCGCCTTTACATTGGCGATTTCAATGAACAACTGGTCGCTGCCAAAGCTGAACGAATCAATCTTGTCGCTGTTAAAGGCGGCATACTGATGCGCAGAGGTAAACGGAACCAGTACGGCTTGATCTGCCGCAAAGGTAAGCACCTCGCTATAGATTTCCTGCACACGGTCCAAATCAGCGGTGCTGTCCAGCTCTTTAATGGTGTCCGTGCCATTTTCCATAGTAAGGGCAACCTGCCACAAAATCGGGTCGGACATCATTTCCGGGTTCATATTCGTCATGGTGAGGAACGGGTCATAGTAACCGCCGTAGGTTGTGTGGAGCGAGAAATCAAAATCGGTAGAAACCTGCGTAAACCACGTCATATTATCCGAACCGCGAGGCGTTACTTCAAACCCTACTTCACCCAATTCCTGAGCAATTACAAGCGCCGCATCGTCCATTGTTCCCTGATTGGTGATATAATCCAGCGTAACACTCAATTTTGCGCCATCTTTTTCGCGGATGCCATCGCCATCACTGTCTACCCAACCGGCGCTTTCCAGCAATTCTTTTGCTTTATCTGCATTGTAGCTGTATGTAGTGGCTTCTACATCGCAATACGGTAGAGAGGTATCCAGCAACTGTTCCGAAGCTGTTTCAAGACCGGAGAATACACTGTCGCTGATCGTTTCCTTATCAATCGCATAGGCCACCGCCTGCCGGACAGCGGCATCGTTAAACGGAGCCTCCTGTGTATTGAAGCCGATAAAACGGCTGTTGGAAATGCTGTCATCCAATACGGTGCCAATTCCATCCGCAGAGGAAAGTTCGGTATAACCAGCAAAGCTCAAACGGGATGTACCCGCAAGCAGATCCACTTCGCCATTGCGCAGAGCGAGAATTGCAGCATCGGGATCCGCGATCACTTTTACGGTAAATTCGTCCACATCAGGCTGTTCTCCCCAATAATTGGGATTGCGGACGAAAGTATAAGAGGTTCCGTCACCGTCCCCGGCATACATATAGGGGCCAGTCCCCATTATCTGGGTCAGCAGTTCTTCTTTAGTTGTCAAATCCTCATTAAACGCATTGGGCGATACGATTCCCATTGGGTTGCACATGGCGAGGTCGTTCAAAACACCATAATAAGGAGTGGTAAGATGAATTGCCACGGTATGGTTCTCTGGGAGCCGAACAAAAAGAAATTGGGAACTGCACTTTGTTTACTTTTTTCGATAAGACTTCCTATGTCCGGTTTTGGGGAGATTTGCATGGTTTTTGTGTGGCTTCTGTTGACGTTATATTTCCAAAGGATATAGTGTTCCGTTCGCAAATCCAACAGAGATATATAGGAATCGGCTTTACGGAAGAAGGACAAATGATTAGTTATAACCGAAAATCCGAAATGAGGAAATCCCGCAACGGCATAGACTGCTATGTTTTTAATTCTCCGGTTCCTCTTTTTATGAAAATATCCGGTGGGCAGCGACTCCGGTTTCGGGGAATGTATTTTCAGGAATCTTTTTTTCGAGAAAAAAATGTGTCTCTTTATGACAGCTTTTGGGAGGATGCTAAACAATCTCTAACCTGCAATGAGATTCATTCGCCGGAGTTGTTATCTGTCTATCGGCGTATTGAAAATTGCCCACTTGCAGGAGACGCATTTCAGCTTTGGATGCGTGGACAGGGATTGACTGCTGCGAGTTATCTGCTGGATTTGATGCAGCGATATACTTCGGCTTCGCCTGTTTACCTAAGTGAAGATGAAATTGCAGCCGTTTTACAGGCAAAACGATTGATTAAAGAAAACATCGGCAGTATTCCCACAATTCTTGAACTTAGCAAAAGCGTTGCTCTTAACAAAAACAAGCTCCAAAAAGCATTTCAGCTTACAGAAGGCAAAAGCATTGGGGAATACATTCAGGCATTGCGGATGGAACTTGCTCTGGAGCTTCTTGAAAAAAGCGATATGTCCACTGGCGACATCGCAAAAGCAGTTGGCTATCATGGAGTATCAAATTTCTACCATATCTTTCAGCAGAGATTTGGAGAAACGCCGCAAGCAGTCCGAGTATTGCTTCAAAACAATTAGAAATTCAGTTATATTCATAGGCTGTTTTCACAAATTGGCAAGCAATGCAAATATATACATGTTTTGCGATTTTGGCCGGATTGCACCGGCCAAAATGCTTGTTGAGGGATTCCCCCCAAGCCCCCAAGATCGTCCCCATTCGGTGACGGCTGCGCGTCCTGCGGACGCTGAAAAATTTTAAGAAGCAAAAGAAAACCTCTATGCAAATGGTTCGTCCATTCACATAGAGGTTTCATATTTCCCGTTCACTTGGCATAGGTTAGTATTTTCGCAATACTTCTTTATGCTCCTCTGCCATTAAGCAGCGGAGCTTTTTTTATGCTCATATTTAACACGTGTTGCTTTTTTGGGGATTTGAATGAATAAGGCGTTTATCCGGCGCTTGGGACGCGGAGCCCTGGGAGAGCGGGCTTTAGGGGGCGGGGCGCTTAAAGAGGATTGGCCGGGGACTGCGCGGGTCCGTTAAGGTGAAAATGGGGGCGCTCTTTGGCGCTTTAAAATAGGCCGAAAGGTTATTATCGTGCTAATTTGAGTAAAGATAATGCATTTGTCCGAATATTCAGGAGTGCTATAATATTTAAATGATGAAACTGCCGGGAAGGGGCTTTCCGGCGGGCTTGCCGGGCGCCGGGCCGCCGAAGGGGCGCTTGAGGCAATATTCAATTCTATATGAGCGGCGGAGAAGGGAAGAAAAATGAAAGCAACCAGGATATTAATTATGGCCGTGTGCATTTTGCTGTGCGCGGCGGTATTGACCTCCTGCGGGGATAACGGGGAGGGTGCGACTGCCAGCGCCACGCCCGCGCCTACCGGTCCGGCAGGGACGCTGTCCACTCAGGGCGCGGACAATAACGCCAGTCTGCTTCCGCCCAGGGGGGATAATTTGGAGAACGCCATAAAGGCGGGGGAGACCTATCGTTATTTCTGCTGGGCGGTAGAGGATGAAAACGACCCGTATTCCTTCGAGCCTACGGTGGTGCAGGAAAACCTGCCCAAGAAACGGGCCGAGCTGGAAGAGCAGTACGGCATAACGATAAAATATGTAATAAACGACGCGCAGGACTGGGTTACGAAGGTTATGGAGGCTTCGCTGGCCGGCACGCCCATAACCGACCTGCTGCACGGCGGCGGGCCCTTTGCCATGCTGAGCATATACAATTTTTCCTCTACCGGGGGCAGGCTGCTGCTGGAGCTGGACGAATATAAGCAGTACGCTGATTTTTCCGACCCCGACTGGTGGCGTATTGAACTGCAGCAGAGCGGATATTTTAACGGCCATCAGTATTTTGCCGTGCCTAATGTGGTGGGCATAGAGCATGTGGCCCTCAACCAGGTGTGCATATTTAATAAGAGCCTTTTGGAGAGCGCGGGCTATCCGGCCGAAAAGCTGTATGAAATGAATGAGTCGGGCGAATGGACCTGGGATAAATTCTACGAGGTAGCCGTTGCCTGCACCAATCCGGATACGGGGACGATAGGAGTAAACGTGGGCGATTCCTTTGCGCTTATTAATTCGCTTTTTGCCAGCGCGGGCGCCAGAGCGGTTACGTCAGAGACCAAGGACGGGGTAACCAACGTGACCTTTACTCCTGATTCGACTGAGGCGCTGGAGGCCTGGGATTTCTTTATCAGGCTGGGCCAGACGGGCGCTGTGGATTACCGCCATGCTTCGGGGGACGTGGAAATATTCCTTTCGGGCAACGTGGGTATGATATGCACATATTTTAACAGGGTAATAAATATAGCTTCTTCTAAACGGTATCCCGAATACGGTATTCTGTTCCCGCCCAAGCAGGAGGCGTCGGACGAATATACCTCGGACGTCAACTGGTTCACTCCCTATGCGGCCATGAGCCAGATAAGCAATCCTGCCGGTGCGGTACAGTTGCTCAGTCTTTACTGCGCGCCTCTTTACGGCGCAGAGGATGAGCGCAATCAGGCGTCGGTAGAGGCGGAGCTTATGCAGTATATACCCGACGAGGGTTCGCTTTATACTATGAACAATATTGCGGATAAGACTGTGGATAATTCTTTGGCGTACGTTATTTACAGCGGAGTTAAGATTATGCTTCCGGACGGCACAGAGGCGGGCATAGACGCGCTTATGTGCAATTATAAGGAGGACTTTGTAAACGGCTCGAGGACGCCGGCGGTATTCTATTCGTCAGTAAAGAGCAGCGTGGACCAGGCGCTTAAGGAGGCGCTGGCAGCAGCGGAATAGAAAGGACGATATCTTTTGCGCTGGGCAGCTTAAAGGGGGGCGCCGCCGAGCCCGGCCTCCGGCCGGGCCGGCGCGCACAAAGGCCAGGTGG
>URIR01000049.1 GCA_900547955.1 uncultured Eubacteriales bacterium
CCTTGAGCGCTCGTCTATAATACCAAACCTCCTCCCCTTTGTCAACTACTTTTTTTATTTTTTATTTAAATAATTTTTTAAAGGTCGGCAGACTAAATGAAATTTAATTATTTTTCCCATTTTGCCGACTATTTTTATAACCATGATTAGCGCCATTACCCGGGCGTTCATTCCCATCTTCCCGTCTGTCACCAGATAAAACCTGTATCATTTCCCGAATTTCCTTCATGCTCATATCCTTTATCTGTTCAGTAGTTATCCGCTCATCCAACTCACGCAATTCTAGATATGCTCTGTATTTCCCATATGACATTCCCTCCTCATGAGCTTCAGCTACCGCATCTGAGCTAACCGCACAGCAATATACATTTCTATTTCCTGCCGTATAAATCTGAAGCTCCGAAAGCATTTTTTCACTTTGTTCCTGATTGGAAATAACTGTTATAGATAAAAGCTCATCTTGTGACAGTAAATTGATAATCGTTGTATTATTTAATATATTTTCTACGGCCTGGCTATAATTAAGAAAACGAATATCTAACTCTTCAGACAATTCTTCTCCATCCTTATTATAATTCTTAACCTGTACAACTTTATTAAAACGGTTAATCTCTAATTCAATAGAAGGATTTATATCTATGCTGATTACTGCCGTAGGAACAAAATACAAATAACAGCCTCCTCCTAAAAAAATCAAAAATATCAAGCATGCAGCAAATGCCGCCCAACGGCGGTATAATGACCTTTTTTGCAGCGGGTATTCCCGAGTTTTTCGGGCAATATATGTTTTTATATCCGTCTTTAATTGCTCTTCAGCATGAATAGCATCAAAAGCCCGTCTTATTCTGTCTCTCATTATCCTATTCACCTCCCAGCTTTTCCCTAAGCATTTTTTTGGAACGAGCCAGCAAAGTATAAATTGTATTTGAATTCTTATGAAGGATTGCACCTATTTGAGACGCCGTATATCCTTCGTAATAATGCAGATAAACTACATCCCTATATTTAGGCGGCAAAGAAAGCACCGCTTCTAAAACATCTCTATTATCCTGCTGCAGCGCTGAAGGTTCCATTATCCTTTCCAACGGCACAGTATGCCTGCCAAAAAAGCTTTTCAGCAAATCCCGACAGGCATTAAGAGTAACCCAAACAAACCAGGCTTTTTCATGCTCCTGATTCTCAAATATAACATTGCTGACAGCATACTTTAAAAATACGACTTGAAATATATCTTCGGTATCAGCATAATTTTTTAAGTGTACCATGCAAAGCCTTCGAACCGTATCCGAATACCGTTCAATAGCAATATCTACTTCTTGCTCGCTGCGCATTATTAACCCCATTTATTTTGGACGCTGCTCCCACGCCTTTTCCAGCAGCGGGTTCCGCAATTATCGTCTTTATTATCGCATACTCCATTATTATCGTTATCTGTAAAATTATTGTCAGCCTGCCCGAACCCCTCCAGGCATAATCCTTTTTGCTTATGCTCGCAATCATCGCATATACAGTCGTTAGCTATATCAGCGAATTCTCTCGCTTGGCAAACGCAATTCGGTTCGCATTCCCGCCTCCCATCCATATTATCGCATATACCGTCGTTATCCTCATCTACAAAATTACTTGTTTGATATGCTCCGCCCGGTCCGCAATCCTGCTTTTTCTCCTTATTATCGAATATACCATCGCTGTCCTCATCAATAAAGTTTCCATATCCGCCGTTGTCCCGGCAGGCAAGATATTTGTTTAAAGCCTTGCCGCTTTCGCTTTGCTGAGCACCTAAAGCATCACCGCCTCCGCTTTGCAGAACATCTTTTGCCCGTTCGTTGCAAGCCAGCGCGCTTATTGTAATAGCAGCAGACAATATAAGGGTTAAGACCACAATTAAGACTTTTTTCATTTTAAATTACCTCCATTTTATGAATTTTTTATTTCATATATAATACGAGGCAAACAGTTAAAATCATTCACAATCTAAATATTATTTTATAATATTTTATTACTCTCCGTTTGCAGGAAACCGCAAGCGTCCGCATAAACCCTAAATAAGCATAGCCTGTCCACATACTAAACCAAACAAGGAGCCGCGTGTCATGGCCAGCTTAGCAAAATATAGTATTATTTTATTTAACCTGGACGCCGCGGTCAAGTAAAGCTTGACCGCGGCGTCCAGGCGATATACTGCAAATTATGTTTTATTTATTGCTCCTTTTATATTTATTTGCTGAATTTAATTTTATAGGCTGAGTCTCCATAAAGTTTTTCAATTTTTCCAACGCCTTTTTTTCTATCCGGCTTACATATGACCTGGATATCTCCAGTCTCTTAGCAACCTCCTTCTGGGTAAGCGGAGATTCGTTGCTTAAACCGTATCTCATAATAACTACCAAGCGTTCCCTGACGCTTAAGCAGTTGTTTATCTTTCTATATAATTCTTCCGAATTAATATTCAATTCTACTGTATCTGAAATATTCCTGTCCTCGCTTTTCAATATGTCAAACAGCGAAATTTCATTTCCTTCCCTATCCACCCCCACAGGTTCCTGCAGCGAGGTTTCATTCTTACGCTTTTTGCCCGCGCGCAGATACATCAATATCTCATTTTCTATGCATCTAGACGCATATGTCGCCAAATGCGCGCTTTTTTGAGGATTATATGTATTAATGGCCTTGATAAGCCCTATCGTGCCTATGGATATGAGGTCGTCCGTCTCTCCCTGAGCCGTATATTTTTTAACAATATGAGCCACTAAGCGCAGATTATGTTCTATAAGCTCATCCCTTGCCTCCATGTCTCCTCTTAAAAAAGCCTCTATATACTCTTTTTCTTCACTTGCCTTTAATGGTTTGGGAAAACAGGAACGAGAGGAAACGTTGGATATGAGAAAATATAATTTCTCAAACAGAGAAAAAAGCCAAAACATAAAATACCCCCATCATCATCGCGGCTAATATAAGTTTGCAGAGCATCGTTCTTCTTACAGCATATGTTTAAACGGTTTGTCTCGTGCCAGTCCGAAAAACATGAATTTCTTTTAAACGCACGCTTTTATTCTGAGGGAACTTAAAAATACAAGCGCAAAAATTCAAAGCATAGACAATGCTGCGCACTATAAAAAATAACCCGCCCTATACCTATCAAAGGATAGAGCGGATTTTTTTAATATCTTAAACTGCGATAATTGCTAAAGCGCAGCGGTTAAACCAACCGGCTGAGTATTTTTGCCTGCCATTACCCCCCGTTTGCAAAAAACTACACGGTCAGAAAGCATAAAATCTGCGTCCTGCGGCGTTGCTTTAATTACATGTACGCCCGGTATATTTCTCCTTCAAGCGCGCGCTTTGTCCGCGCAAATTTTATGTCTTCTGACTCTGCGGCCTCAAACAAAAAGAATTTTTCCACCTTCAAGGCAGACCAAGAAAGCGTTGCCTATGAGCACGCCTATTGAGGATAACTCAGAAAATGAAGAAATTATCCCGTTTTGAGGCGTAAAGTTCCTTATAAGCTGAGGGTGCGCCGGCCGGCAATATCAGAGCATTTCCTTAAGCTCGTTAAGCGTGCGGCTGAATTCCTCCAGACTGCTGTTCAGCACTATCCTATCAGAAAGATCCACGCCGGCCAGCTTCAATAATTCTATAGGCGCGTTACTGCCGCCGCTGGAAAGGAATTTCATATAATCAGATACAGCCGGCTGTCCTTCTTTTAATATCCTCGAGGCAATCGCTACCGCGGCGCAAAAGCCCGTAGCGTACTGATAAACATAAAACGCACGGTAAAAGTGCGGAATACGCGCCCACTCCAAGGATATCAACTGGTCTGTTTCCACGCTCATGCCGTAATATTTTTTATTCAGCCCTCCGTAAGTCTCGCAAAGCCACTCCCGCGTCAGGCTTTCTCCCTTTTCGGCATGCTCATGCGCAATAAGCTCAAATTCCGCAAACATGGTCTGCCTAAAAACAGTAGTTCTGAACTGCTCAAGGAAAAATTCCAGCAAATATTTTTTTACAGCTTCATCCTCCGTTTTATTTATAAGATGCTTGAGCATAAGCACCTCATTAACCGTAGACGCCACCTCGGCTACAAATATAAGGTACTGCGCCTTAGGATAGCTCTGCGCCTCGTCTGAAAAATACGAATGCATTGAATGCCCCGCTTCATGCGCAAGAGTAAACGCGTCGTCCAGCCTGCCCTGAAAATTAAGCAGCATATACGGATGCGTTCCGTACGCGCCCCAAGAGTAAGCCCCGCTTGATTTGCCCTTAGTTTCGTAAACGTCAATCCAACCCTCGCTAAAGGCCTTTTTCAAAACTGAAGTGTATTTTTCGCCCAGGGGCGCCAGAGCCTCCAGCACCAGGCTGCACGCGTCCTCAAATGTATATTCCCCCTCAAACGCCTCAAACATGGGCACATACATATCATACATTTTTAAATCATCCAGTCCGAGCACCCTTTTGCGCAGCGCTACATAATCATGCAGCACAGGCAGCTTTTCCTCAACCGCGTCCAAAAGTCCGTCGTATACCGATACCGGGATATCTCCGCCGAAAAGAGCGCGTTCCCGGCAGGAGGGAAAATTGCGCGCCCGCGTATAAAACACGTCCTTTTTTACGCTTGAGCCATAAATCGCCGCAACGGTGTTTATCTGGCTTTCATACGCCTTATACATGGATTCATATGCCTGACGGCGGATATCGCGGCGCCTGCTTTCAAGATAAAGACGATACCGGCCGTGGCTCATGGGCTGCTCGCTGCCCGTTTCGTCCTTTATAGGTGCGAATTGAAGGTCCACGTCCGAAAGCATGGTATATATCGTATCATATGAATCCCCTATCTCTCCCGAAAGCGCCAGAATTCTTTCGGACTCGTCTGAAAGCACATGCTTTTTGCCCCTGACAAGCTCCCTGAGCTGATAATCATAATCCTTCATGCGCGCGTCACCTGCCCATTCAAGCAACAGCTCGCTGTCAATATCGTTTAATTCGGGCCGGATATAAGAAGTACTCTCGTCATACCGAACCATAAGAGACGTAACCCTGTCCACCCACGAAACATACTTTGAACACGCATTATCTGTATCTCTGCTCATGCGAGCATAAACAAACAGACGCTCTAAAGCCAGAGATATTTCGTCGGTAAAGCGCAGCATTTCCAAAACGCTTTCCATATTATTAAGCGTTCCCTTAAAGCGCGCGGCTTCGGGCACAATTTTCTCCAGCCTCTTTAATTCCTGCTCCCAGGCATCCTCGCTGGGAAATAAATCCTCAAGCCGCCATTTATATTGAGGCGCAATCTCTTCTCTTGTCTTAATCTCACCCATAAAATATCCCTCCAATTTCTTCTTAAGCTAATTTTAATATTCCAAATTGAATCATATATATTCAGTTTTTAAGCGAATGTATGGGCGCGGGAATTATCCCTCCCCGCTCAATCATTTCCCGGCACGAGCAGGCGCTTATCGGCATAATTGGCGCTTCCCCCAGCAGTCCGCCAAAGGAAACCGATTCTCCCACCCTGCCGCCGGCAACGGGAATAACCCTCACCGCCGTAGTCTTTTGATTTATCATGCCTATAGCCGCCTCGTCCGCAATAATGCCCGATATGGCTGAAGCGGGCGTATCGCCCGGTATGGCTATCATATCCAGGCCCACAGAGCAGACGCAGGTCATGGCCTCCAATTTTTCAATGGTCAGCGCCCCGCTGCGCGCCGCAGAAATCATGCCCGCGTCTTCTGAAACTGGAATAAACGCGCCCGAAAGCCCGCCCACGCGGCTGCTCGCCATAACGCCGCCCTTTTTAACAGCGTCGTTAAGCAGAGCAAGCGCCGCAGTAGTACCCGGCCCTCCCACCTGCGAAAGTCCTATCTCCTCCAAAATATGCGCCACGCTGTCCCCTATTTCAGGCGTGGGCGCCAAGGACAAATCCACTATGCCAAACTGCGCGTTTAATTCCTCCGCAGCCTCTGAAGCAACCAACTGCCCCATTCGGGTTATCTTAAAAGCCGTCCGTTTTATTATCTCAGCCACCTCGCCCAGAGACGCTCCCTTAGCCTTTTCCAGCGCGCATTTAACCACGCCCGGGCCAGAAACTCCGACATTGATAACGCATTCTCCCTCGCCCGCGCCATGAAAAGCGCCCGCCATAAATGGATTGTCCTCTACGGCGTTGCAGAATACCACCAGCTTTGCGCAGCCTATAGAGCCGTTTTGAGCGGTAAGCTCAGCCGTTTCCTTTATTATTTCGCCCATTCTGGCTACCGCGTCCATATTAATGCCCGATTTTGTGCTGCCCACGTTCACGCTGGAGCATACCCGTTCAGTTTGAGCCAGCGCCGCCGGAATGCTGTTTATAAGCTTTATATCCGCCTGAGAAGCGCCCTTATGCACAAGCGCGGAAAAGCCGCCTAAAAAATTTACTCCGCAGGTTAAGGCGGCCCTATCCAGCGCCATTGCAAAGGGAGTATAATCCTCCTGAGAGCATGCGGCCGCAACCATGGCTATAGGAGTAACCGAAATGCGCTTATTAACTATAGGAATACCGTATTTCTCCGAAATGCGCTCTCCAGTAGCGACTAAATTTTCCGCACGGCGGCATATTTTATCATATACCGCGCGGCAGGCGGCGTTGACGTCCTCCCTTGCGCAGTCAAATAAGGATATGCCCATGGTTATGGTACGTATATCCAAATGCTGGCGCTCAATCATGTTTACCGTTTCATTTATTTCTTTAAAATCAAACATCTTTTCGCTCCGTAATTAAAAACTGCGTATCTTGCATAAAGCAAACGCGCTTTTTCTTTGCAGACACAGCGCAAAAAGCGGCCGCGCCTCTTGCGGTACGGCCGCTTAAGCATAATTAAATCCTATGCATGGACTTAAAAATATCCTCATGCTGAAGCCTTATATCCAGCCCCATTTTCTCTCCAATAACGTTAAGCTGCTCCGAAAGCTCGCTGCACGCGCACGCGCCTGTATCCACCAGCATTATCATGGTAAACATATCCTGCATAATAGTCTGGCTTATATCCAGAATATTCACTCTCTTTTCAGCCAGCAGACCGCTTACCGCCGCAATTATGCCAACCTTGTCTTCTCCTACTACTGTTATTATCGCCCGCATTTTATTAAACCCCTTCCTCAAGCAGGCTGCTTAAACGGCCTCGCGGCCGTCCTCGCAATCGGCAAGTATGTAAATCCCGGGAAATTTATGACGCAGATGCTCATAAAATTTGTTGTATACGCCCGGTCCCGCGCTCCCCATTATAATATGAGTTATGGAGTTTTGTAAAACAAATTCTTCCAAGGTGGCCCGAATATTGTCCGAACGCAGCACCGACATGCTTGCGCCCGCCTCCTTAGAGGAATTATACAACAGCTCCAACGCTTCATTATCGCTGGAGGCGCTCATTAATACGCCCTCCCGCGGCGCTACATGCACCACGAACATCTCGTCCTCTTCCCTCTCTTTAAAAGAAGCTCCCATTTGGATAAGCCTCTGACAGGTCTTCTGTACGGTAACGCAAACCATTATTTTTCTCATACTTCATTTTCGGCCGGTATAAAACGGCCCCTCCCTTTAAGGATTTTCAGCGCCCAGTTTTTCATATCCCAGCAATACGCGCTGAAATGTATTGCCCATAAACCCTTCGCCCCGGACCATTTCGGGCTCCAGCCCCTTCTGCACAAGCAAATCTCGCTCCTGCGCGCGGCCGTCTTCCAAAACCTCCGCTTTCATAACCCGATAATATACGCCGTTTTTAAGCTGTTCCTCTCCATACTCTAAAAAAACCATTTTCTCCGTATTTTTAAGGCCCTCAGCCGCCTCCTTGACCGCCTTTAATATAGCCGAAGAAGGAGCAACCAGCAGTATATAAAATACAGCCAGCCCCAAAACGCCCGCTACAGCAATAATGATAGATACCGCCAGGCTGCCCAGGCTTAATATGGAAAGCACATATACCGCTATCCAAACGGCTGTCAGCACAAAAAAAGCCGCTGAAAAATAAGCGTGGTTTTTCTTCAGCTTTGAAATATATCCGTCGTTGTAAAGTTCAGTCATACTAATTAACCCCTTAAGTTTTTATCCGCCGTTCGCCTGGCGCCGACTTAAATAAGTGCCGCGCGCCAAATATGAGTTTATTATTTTCCAGCGTTTTCATAGCCCGCCGGCGCGCCTTAAATTCGTTCTTTACCTCCGCCCTGCGCCGACGCCGCTATTATTATAGCAAAAATACCGTTTGATTACTAGTATAAAAGTGTGACAATTTAATTAATTTGTTGTGTATTTTAGATTTAGATGCTATAATTCTATTTTGCATGGGCCAGCGGCCCTTATGCCGTATCTTTGGGGGTGCTTTTAATTGGTAGAACCGTCAGCCGTCTTTTCCAGCGTGCTTACCATGCTGCTGCTTATTTTACCCGGCTTTATACTGCGGAAAATAAATTTTATAAATTCCAGCGCCGCTAAGGCCTGCTCTCTGATAGTGCTTTACTGCGCGCAGCCCTGCATGCTTATAGACGCATATATGCGAGAATTTGATTCGGGCCTGTTCAGCGATATGCTCAAGGTAGGACTGCTCGCCCTTATTATGTATATATGCTTTATATTGATTTCATCCTTTATGTTTAAAAAGGCCCCTCCTGCGCGGCGCCCCATACTCCAATACATGATGATATTTTCCAACTGCGGATACATGGGCTTTCCGGTTCTGCGTCAGATATACGGAGACCAGGGAGATTTAGCCGTACTGCTGGGCGCGAGCGTCACCCTGTGGTTTAATCTCCTGAGCTGGCCGGTAGGAGTGCGCCTCTATAACCGCAGCGGCGAAAGCTTCTGGCGTTCCCTTCTAAAGCCGGGAGTAATCGCTACCGTTATCGGATTAATCGTATTTCTCACCTCTGCCTCCAGGATAATTCCCGCGCCCGTGGGCAGCGCCGTATCCCTTATGACAGATATGGTTACCCCCCTTTCCATGTTCGTTATAGGCATTCGGCTGGCTGAATGCCCTTTCAAAAGCCTCTTTTCAGACTGGCGGCTGCTCTGCGCCTCGGGAATGCGCCTTTTAGTCCTTCCTGCGCTTTCCTTTGTTATAATACTCGCCCTGCGTTTGACCGGTCTGCCTATGTCCGATATGGTAATGGCGGTTCCCTTCATCCTTATGGCAATGCCCAGCGGCGCCAGCACAGCCATGATGGCCGAACGCTATGACAGAGATTCGGTTTACGGCTCTGCTGCCGTCAGCCTCACTACCCTTTTGAGCGTCATTACCATTCCGCTGACTTCCCTGATGCTCACCCTGCTTTGACGCTTAAATCCCAGGCCATTATAAAATTATTACGGCGGCCGGCTATGCCGGCCTATTTTTATTTTAAAGAACCTTTGTTTACAAAATATTATATTGCTAATTTTGCCTCCTTGCGATATTATTAATAAACAGCATTAATTAATTTAGGGGAAATTATGAACGAAAACGCGAAATGGTACAGGCTGGATAACGCCGCCAAATTGTACCCGTCTATAAAAACCTCCCGCTGGTCCAGCGTATACCGGCTAAGCGTTTCTCTTACAGAGCCGATAGACAAAGCGCTTTTAGAGCGCGCTGCGGATATCGCTCTAAAGCGCACCCGAGCGTTCAGCCTGAGTATAAAACGGGGCCTGTTCTGGTTTTACTTTGAACAAAACAGCAGCGCTCCGGAAATATATGAGGACGTGCTCTATCCCTGCTCAAATATTCAGCCCCGTCTTAATAACGGTCTTTTATTCAAGCTTCGATACTACCAAAACCGAATAGCGCTGGAGGTGTTCCATTCCCTTTCAGACGGCAGCGGCGGCATGAGTTTTTTAAAAACAGTAACCGCGCAGTATCTTGAGCTGAAATATAATATTAAAATCCCCGCTCAATACGGAGTACTGGATGTAAATTCCCAGCCTGACGCAGAAGAAATGGAGGACGCCTATAAAAAATACGCCAATTTAAACAGAAAACGCAGCCGCAAAGAGGACGCCGCCTTTCAATGTCCGGGCGAACCCCTGCCGGCGGGCTGTCTTAATCTTATAACCGCCCGTATGCCTCTGGATTCCCTTTTAGAGCAGGCAAAAAAATATAAATGTTCCCTTACCGAATATCTTGTATCCGTCTATATATGGGCAATATACGGAATTCAATGTTCCCT
>URIR01000050.1 GCA_900547955.1 uncultured Eubacteriales bacterium
TTGACCGCAGCGGCGGCGGTATGATATAATACGCTGGACGCCCGCCCGCAGCGGGCTTTAGGCGATAGAAAAAAGGTTGGAGGAAATAAAAATGCTGATTTCCATAGGCGTAGCGGCATATAATGAGGAAAAGAACCTGCCCCGCCTGCTCAGGGATTTATGCGCGCAGGATTATCCCAAGGATAAAATTGAGCTCATATTTGCCGACGGTTGTTCCCAGGATGGAACGCGGGCGCTGCTTGAAAGCTTTGCCCGGGAGGAGAACGGCTTCAGGAATATAATAATATTAGAGAATAAAAGGGTATGGCAGGCCTCTGCTCACAACTTAATTATAAAGAATTTTACGGGAGACGCCCTTATAAAGGTGGACGCGCACGCCTCCCTGCCTAATGATTTTATATCAAGCTGCGCGCGCAGGCTGGAGAGGGAAAAGGTCTGCGGCGGGCCGAGGCCCTGCATAACAGATTCGGACGCTCTGAATAAACGGCTGCTGCTTACGGCTGAAAGCTCCATGTTCGGTTCGGGCTTTGCAATATACCGGCGCGCTGAAAAGCCGGGGTACGTCGGCAGCGTATTTCATATAGCCTGCCGCCGCGAGGTGTTTGAGAAGACGGGAGGGTATAACGAGGCCCTGCGCCGCACGGAGGATAATGAATTTTCCTACCGGCTGCGCCAAAACGGATATAAAATCTGCTACGACCCGCAGATACGCTCGTATCAGCTTGTGCGGCCCACGCTGGGACGCATGCTTAAGCAGAAGGCGGGCAACGGCTACTGGATAGGACTGACGCTGGGAGTCTGTCCCGGCTGCGTCTCAATTTTTCATCTTGTGCCCGCGGCGTTTGTGCTGGGAATAATTTTTACGGCGGCGCTGGCGGCGCTGGGCGTTATCTGGCCTATTCTGGCAATGTGGGGCGTGTATTTGGCCGTAAATATATTAATGAGCGTTATGGCTTTAAGAGGCAAGCCCTTTTATCCTTTAGCCCTTTGTCTGCCGCTGTTATTTTTGCTGCTGCATGTGTCCTATGGGGCGGGGACGCTTTGCGGGATTGTTTCCATCCCTTTCAGGGCGGGTAAGTGTCTTAGGTGCGGTACGGCCCGGGAGGTGAAAGAAGCGCTGGAGAAAAAGGACGGTTAATAGCTGAAGGATTTGGGCGCGCTGAATAACGGCTGCGGATTTGCTCTGAAGCAAAAATCCCTGGGGCGGAACTTATGTTCCGCCCCAGGGATTTTTTTTATTTTTTAGGCGCTGCGGTTTATTGAGCGCTTGCTTTTGCGCGGGGCGGCGCGGCGCCCAGCCTCAGGCTGCGCCTGAGGCTGGGCGTGGGAGGGCGGCTCGTTGCGCGGCCTTCGGCCGCGGGCCCGGGCCGAAGGCCCGGGCCCGGCAGGCTGCGCCTGCCCAACGAGCCGCCCTCCCTGCCGCGTCCGCTTTCAGCGGACGCGGCCCGCGCCGCCCCCCGGCGCAAACCTCTTTTAGACCGGGGCCGACTGGCCCCGGTCTAAAAGAGGTTTGCGCGCCTGGCTAAAATTCCCCGTCCTGTTCAGAGCTATTAAGCGAGTCAAAGTACAGATTATGCACCTTTACGCCCATGTCGTTGGCCAGCTTTACAATGCGGCCTAAAAATCCTGTGACAATGGGCGCGTCGATAATAAGCATGTCGCTTTGACATACAAGACGCTCTGTTATAACCCGCTGTATCTGAGAATATATCCCCGCCTCTTCCAGCCAGGCGTCGGGAATAATAACGCTGTCGCAAAGTCCCTCTGTTTTTTTGTCCAGCACCTCAAGATATTCATCCTCTAACGGCAGAAAGGGCATGACTATGCACAGCTCTATCCCGGGGCATTCCGCTTTCAGCTCGCGCACCGCCTCCGCCGCGCAGCTAAAATTCTGTCCGCCAGGATTGTATACCAGACATTTTATATGCCGGTCATATTTGTAAATGTCCTTAAGAGCCGATTTCAGATGATTCTTTGGGTGTATTGAATGCTCTTTTAATAAAGTATAAACGACCATATTCCACCAATTAAATATATAGACGTATACATTATATAATCTCTAAGTCTATATGTAAAGAATTTATTTGGAGTATTATTAAAACACTAAAAAATGGAGGGAAAATATTGTGGTAAGATTAAATATAGTCGAATTATTAAAAGATAAGGGGAAAACAAATTACTGGTTATACAAGCAATTAGGCATGAGCTATCAAAATTTTAATAAATTAATACATAATGAAACCACGTCTATACATTTTTCTACTTTAGAAGCGTTGTTTGACATTTTAGAATGTACTCCCAATGAACTTATATCTGTGTTTGACGAAGAGTAATGTATATATCTATAATTTTTTAACAAAATAATGTATACGTCTATATAAGCTGGTTGGAAATCAGATATCATCCAAATGAATGAATGATATTGGGAGATAGGCTTATGGTTAAATTGAATGTCCAAGAACTTTTAGAGAAAAAAGGCAAGACGAAGTTTTGGTTATATAATCAGCTGGGTATGAGTTATCAGAATTTTAATAGATTAATAAATAATCAAACTAAAGGCATTAGATTTTCTACTATGGAGGATTTGTGTGTAATTTTGGAATGCACGCCTAATGAGTTGTTTAGTATAATAGTAGATTAAAAGTAAAATAAATATTTGTGCCCGGCTTTCCGGCTTTGCCGGAAAGCCGGGCTAGAGAGGCCCCTTGGGACAGGAAAAGCTTCGCTTTCCCTGTCCCAAGGGGCCTCTCTATTTTCCGCGCCCCTGACGGGGCGCGGAAAAGTATCCACAGCCCTAAAAAAATATTTTATGCCGGGCTTGTCCGCGCATCAAGGGGAATTTTGGCGCAATAAAAATTATTTCCACATTATCCACAGCCTGTTTTCCACCGTGCTAACAGCCGGTTAAATTATTGGCTTCCCGCATACTGATTGAATTTGCGCATGTATTCGTAGCTTTTGGATGCGTATTTTTCCATAAATTCGCGTGCGCGCGCTTGCTCGCCCGAATCAAATATTGTAATCGCCTGCTTATATACGGCCGGATAAAATTTATTGTTAAATTCTCTTAGAATGAGCGGGTCGGAAATAATATCGGCCAGCCTGAAGGCCTGCTCTATATTCCCGTCCTCCAGTAGCTCCAGCGCTTTTTGGGACGCGGCCTTGTTTCGCTGAGCGTAATATTTTTCGCGCAGCTCCCTGGAACGAATTTCTTTCGCCGCGCTTTCAGCCTGGTCAAACTGCTCCTGGGACAAAAATTCTATGGCCCTGTTATAGGAGGAATTAAGCTCCACGGCGTTTGAGATTATTAAAGCGAGCGCAGTAAGAACCAGTATTCCGGCAAGACCTATCAGTATCCATTTTATAAGCTTCTTTTTATTTTTGCGCGGCGCGGGCGCATTGGGCGTTGGGGTTTGCTCTATTTGTTCCATAATATATCTCCGTTTATTGGCAGTAGTTTTTTATATTATACAATAGCTGCTGAAAAATTAAAAGAGTAATTTATTGGATGTATTGGCTGGGGGCGGCGCGGCGTCCCGGCCTCAAGCAAAGCTTGAGGCCGGGACATGGGCCACGCAGAGCGGGAGGGCGGCTTTTGCGGCCGGAGGCCGCCGGCCGGGCCTTCGGCCCGGCCGAGGCAGGCTGCGCCTGCCCAAAAGCCGCCCCCCGCTCTGCGCGCCCCAAAGGCGACCGCCCTTTAAAAAAGGGCGGTCGCCTTTAAACGCGCCGCCCCCTGTAAGCAAAAGCCGCTATTAATTTAGAATTTAATCATGGCAGAGAGAATATTCTGGACATATATGCGGATAAGCCAGTCGTTGGGATGGTTTATGCCGTTGCCGGTGGTAGCTGAATAGTCCTTGTAGTCCAGTATCTTGTCATGTACGGCGAACATATCCACGAACGCATAGCCTTCCTGGTTAGCTAAGTTTTTAAGCGCCGCGCCGAAATACTGCTGGTTGCCATAAAAACCTGCCGCCTGGGGATTAGGCGATATGCACGAAACCAGAATTACTTCAATATTGGGATTCTTCTTCTTTACTGTTTCAACTATCTTCTGAGTAGTATCCACAAAGGAATCAACCGGGGTAGAAGCGTTGTTCATGCCGAAGCTGAGGATAAGCAGGTCGTAGCCAGCAATCTGGCCTGAGTAGTCGGTTCCGTTATAGCCGCCCGGCTGCAGCGCCGCAAGCCCGTTTTCGGCCGTCCAGCCCCCTACCGAGATGTTTTTAAGGCTGACGTTACCCGTAGTTTTGGTTTTTAAATAGTCCAGGATAAGCCGGTCCATATTAGGCATATAGGGGGCCCGGCCTCTGGAGGAGGAGCTGTCTCCGCCCGCAAAAATGCTGTCTCCGTAGAAGAGCACGTTTAGATTCTGATTGCCGTTCAGCTTTTTGACGGTATTAGGCAGTTTGTCCCCCTGGTACTGAGTATAAACTATGCCCCTGCTTTGCACCTGTCTGAGGTCGTATTCATAGGTTACGCAAATCTGCTTTTCCCAGAGAAATTTATCGGCGCAGTATAATACGCCGGCTAAACGGCAGCGCTGCAATTCGTCCCAATAGGGATAATCGTTTATATAGGAGCCGTTTTCCTTTTTGCCCTGCAGCGCGCCCTCGTAGTAATAGGGTATTCTGGAGCCGCTGAGCCATTCTATGCGGTTGGTGCCCTTTACCCAGCGGTAATCCTTGCCCTCTACATATTCGGTCTTAAGCTGGGCGTCCACTACGGCAATTATGCGCTTGGGTACAAACAGCAAATTACCCGAGATATCCGAGCCTGATTGCTCCATGGTGAGAGCCTCGTTATAGATAATATTGGATTTCCAGAAAGGGGTGATGCGCTGCTGGTCTGTATAGGAGTATTCGGGATTGGTAATGCCGCTGCTTTCGCCGGGCAGCGCGTCTACTTTAGGCAGGCTCTTGTCGGTCAGAAATACATATTTGAAATCCACCGAAGAGGCGCCGGCGCAGGTTACATGGAAGCCCAGCGAGGTCCAGGGCTTGCGGTCTGCGGTCCAGGCGGTAGAGCTGTTCATATCCGGCCCCGAATAGAGGCGGGATACGGGAATAAGCACGTTGCCCTCAAAGCCGGCGGGCAGTTTAAGGCACCAGCGGGAGGTATGCTCCTCTACAGGCGCGGAAAAGGCGCGGCCGTCGTCGTAGGCAAGGATTATATCCTCGCCGGTTTTGCCGAGATAAAAGCTTCCCTGATAAAAGCTTCCCTGAAGGTGGAACCACGCGTCCTCCGAGGAATTGTTATTTTTTACACGCACACCTACATAGCGCGCGGTGGAATAATTGCCTGATTTAAGTCCGCCGCCCGAAAAATTATCGTACATATCTACAAACTGTCCGTTGGTGTAAGCCTTAAGAGTGTTGCCTGCAAATTCATATTTGCCGATATTGCCGAATGTAGGACCGGTTTTTCTGGTTCCGCCGGTAAAATCGGTAAGCAGCTTGCCGGTATATTCGGTATGACCTATGCCGAAATGATAGGTGCCGTCTTTGTCTATTACCGGCTCCCAGTTTACGGGCGCGGAGGGCTGCACGGGCACGGTCGGGCCGCCGCTGGAGGGAGACGGGGTTTTGGTCGGGGCCTTGGTCGGCGCCTTAGTTGGCGTGCCGGTGGGCTTTTGTGTGCCCGTCTGGGTATTGTCAGGCGTAGCTGTCGGAATTGGAGTCAAAGTGCCTGAGGCCGAAGGGCTCCCTGTTTGAATTGCGCTCTGAGAGGGTAATGAGGTATTCTGAGCGCTGCCGGTGGATATCGGCGACTTGGTTGGACTGCCGCCGGCCGTTTGCGAGGCGGAAGAGGTTATCTGCGCCGTTGCGCTGGGCGAATTGTTATCTCCGCACGCGGTTAATGACAATGCTAAAATTATAATTGCCGTATAAACTAACGCTTTTTTCATAGGCTCTCCTTTTTGTAGCTTTGCGCCGGTAAAGGGTGAAAAACTACTGATTGTACTGTATATTGTCAATTACAACTTAATATTTTAGCATAAACGCCAAATAAAGGCCAGCGCTTTATTGTGTTTTTTAAGGATTAAAAGCAAGGGAGAATATGGGAAAAGCTTTAAATGGGGCGGAGGGCGGGGGGCGGGATAGGCGGACGGAGAAAATGGCCGGGCAAAAGCATAAAAGCAGCAGTCCGTCCGCCGGAATATAAAAGGGCCGCGCAGGAGAAGCAAGGGGGATTAAGGGCAGGAAGGGAAAGGGAAAGTAGAAATAGAACGGGGATAAGGGTGGCGCGGTCCCGTCCCGGCCATTGGGCCGGGACACATTAAAGGGGTGGGCCGCCCGGAGAATAGTTTTTTAAATTGCAGAAGAGTAAAAGAGCCAGCTTAAAGCGCGCTCCCACCCTCCAAGGAAGGGCGCACCCGTCTTTAATTTTGTTTATACTCTTTTTCGCTATAGTTTTTTGTTAAGTATTTAGTTTATATATTGCGCGCCCAAACCCAAAGAGGGGAGGACGCGTATAGCGTCCTCCCCTCTTTGGGTTTAATTTAATCCCGCCCGCGCTTTAGCGCGCCGGGGCGTCAGTCAATTACTCAAACTCCACCATAGCCGAAAGGATATTTTGCGCATATATGCGGATAAGCCAATCGTTAGGATGGTTTATACCGTTTCCGGTAGTGGAGGAGTAGTTCTTGTATTCGAGAATTTTATGGTGTACTGCAAACATGTCTACGAATGCATAGCCCTCCTGGTCTGCCAGCTCCTTAAGCGCCGCGCCGAAATACTGCTGGTTGCCGTAGAAGCCTGCGGCAGCAGGATTGGGGCAGATACAGGATACAAGAATAACCTCTATGTCAGGATTCTTTTCCTTGATTTTTTCAATGGTGGCCTGAGTGGTTTCTGCAAAGGATTCCGCGCTGGTTGAGGCATTGTTCATGCCGAAGCTCAGCATAAGCAGGTCATAGCCGGCGTAGTTGGAATAATCTTTGCCGCTGAAACCGCCGGGCTGAAGCGCTTGCAGGCCATTTTCAGCCGTCCAGCCGCCTACCGAGATATTGTCGAAGGTAATGGTGCCTGAACTGAGCGTGCGCAGGTATTCGGCCATCAAAACGTCCATGGTAGGCATCATGGGCTCGCGTCCGCGTCCGCTGCTGGCGTCGCCGCCAGCGAAAATGCTGTCTCCATAGAAGAGCACCTTAAGGCTTTCGTTGTTAGCAAGCTTCTGGGTGGTTTTGGGGAGCTTGTCGCCTTGATACTGGGTATAGACGATTCCTCGTTCCTCAACCTGAGATAAATCATATTCGTAGGTAACTGCAATCTGCTTCTCCCAGAGGAATTTATCAGCGCAATAAAGCACGCCGGCCAAACGGCAGCGGGCCTCGCTGTCCCAGTTGGGATAATCATTTACAGGCTGGCCGTTTTCCTTAAGGCCGGAAAGCGCGCCGTTGTAGAAATAGGGGATGCTGGAGCCTTCCAGCCATTCAATCTGGTTGGTGCCCTCTATCCATTTGAAATCTACCCCTTCCTTGTATTCATTCTGCAGCTTGGCGTCCACAACAGAAATAATCCTGGTGGGCACGAACAGCAGCTTGCCTACAATGTTTCCGCCGTTATTTTCTTCCATGGTGAGAGATTCGTTGTACATAACGTTAGAAGTCCAGAAAGGAGTTATGCGCTGCTCGGCGGTGTAGCTGTATTCAGGGTTGGTTATATTGAAATCCACATTTTCAGGAACGGGCTCTACCTCGGGCAGAGTTTCGTTAGTCAGGAAAACATAGCGGAAATCAACAGAATTGTTTTCCTCGCAGTTTACATGGAAGCCCAGCTTGGTCCAAGGAGTACGGTTGTCCGTCCAGGCGGTCGATGCGTTCATATCAGTACCCGAATACAGACGGGATAGAGGAATGAGTATGTTGCCTTCAAAATTAGCGGGCAGCATAGCGCAGTAACGGGTGGTTTTATATTCCACAGTAGTAGCGTAGGCGCGCCCGTTGTCATAAGCTATTATTACATCGTCTCCCTTTTCGCCAAGGAAAATGTTGTCGCCCTGCAGGCCGAACCAGGCGGGCTCGTCGTTGTTGTTGTGTACGCGCACACCCACATAGACGGCGTTTGCATAATCGCCGTCGTCCAGGCCGCCGGTGATATTGTCATAGGCGTCGGCAAAGCTTCCGTTGGCATATACCTTAAGAATGCCGTCCTCAAACTTGTATTCACCGTAGCTGGAAGTAGTATTTATAGTGCCGTCGGTAAAATCGGTAAGCAGCTTGCCGGTAAATTCCGTGCGGCCTACTCCGAAGTGATATGTTCCGTCCGCGTCAATGACGGGCGCCCAGTTTACAGGCTGGTCGGGTACGGTAGGGCCGGCGCCGCCTGAGCCTGTAGCTCCGGCTGAAGCGGTTGAATTCGCGCTGGAGCTTGCCGACGGCTCGGATTGCGGCGAGCAGCTTGCGAATAAAAGACAGCCGGTCAGCGCTAAAGCGATGACGCTTAATACTTTTTTCATCATTTTATGACCTCCTTTAAAAGATACCTGATTAGTATAATACATTTCTTTATTTTTTCCAAGGTACAAAATTAATTTTAATTAGCACGATATTGTTATTAATACCTCAAAACTTCACATTACATACGGTAAAATGCATATTTTAAAATTTGGATATATTTTTTGACTGAAAGAAGCGGAAGAACGGGGAGACTTGAGAATTAAGGGATAAGAAGCTGCGGCATGATGGAAAAATGCAAGGCGGGCGAGGAGCGCGCGGAGGGCACGGGGCGGGGGCGTCCGCGGCCTTTGGGCCGCGGGCCGGGCCGGAAACGGCCCGGCCAGGCAAGCGAAGCTTGCCGACGCCCCCGCCCCGTG
>URIR01000051.1 GCA_900547955.1 uncultured Eubacteriales bacterium
AATGCCGAAATCAGACCGCTGGAGGCGTGTATCCCCTTGTCAATTTAGGGTATAACAAGGAGAGAATAATTTATTGGGAAGCGCAGACGGCGTTTTGGACGCAGAGCGCCGCCCTGGCGTAATTAACGCTGCTGCGGCGTAAATAACGCTGCCGCAGGGGGTGCGCGGCGAACTGCATTAAGCTGTCGCCTGAGCCGCTCAGAGTTATAACGGATAAAAACGCATTATGCGGTTAAATAAGCCGTGAAAGTGCGAAATTTTGCTCAACGACAGACGGCGAATCCTCGGCCTACATATCGTCAGCTTAAGAATTTCCTTTAATGGAACGGCAGGGGAAAGCGTCTGCGTCCTGCAATTATTTTTCGTTGCTTGCTTTGTGCGCGGCTTTCCAGGCTTTGATTTGTTCCAAGCGAGCCTTGAATTTTGCTTCCAGTCCCTGTTCGGTGGGCAGATAATATTTTTTACCGGCTAGGGAATCGGGCAGGCACTGCATATTTGTAAGCTTTTCCTCGGTATCATGAGCATATTGATAGCCTTTTCCGTAATTTAGCTCCTGCATCAGCTTTGTAGGAGCGTTGCGTATTACCAGAGGCACAGGCTCGGCAAGCTGGGAAAGCGCGTCTTTTTTGGCCAGAGCATAGCATATGTCCATAGCGTTGGATTTTGGAGCCAGAGACATATATATAACCGCCTGGGTTAAATTCAGGGAGCATTCAGGCATGCCTATAAAATGACACGCCTGGTATGCCGCTACGGCGATTTCCATTGCTCTTGGGTCGGCCAGCCCTATGTCCTCGCTGGCAAAGCGGATGACGCGGCGGGCAACGTAAAGCGGGTCCTCTCCTGCTTCCAGCATGCGCGCCAGCCAGTAAACCGCGGCGTCGGGGTCTGAATTGCGCATGGATTTATGCAGCGCCGATATGAGGTTATAATGCTCCTCGCCTTTTTTGTCGTACAGCAGGGATTTGCGGGAGGTGCATTGCTCCAGCGTTTCAGGGGTAACAACTACGTTTTCTCCGTCTGTTTCGCCGTTTAATACCAGCATTTCCAGAGTGGACAGGGCGGAGCGGGCGTCTCCGTTGGAAAAAGCGGCTACTGCCTGGAGCATTTCGGGCTGAATACTTATATTTTGGCCGCCAAAGCCTCGAGGGTCGGAAATTGCGCGGTTGAGCAGCTTTATAATATCTTCGTTTTTCAGCCCCTGAAGAACGAAAACCTTGCAGCGCGATAAAAGCGCGCCGTTTACTTCAAAGGATGGGTTTTCGGTAGTTGCCCCGATTAAAATAATGCTTCCTTTTTCCACAAAGGGCAGGAAAGCGTCCTGCTGCGCTTTGTTGAAGCGATGTATTTCGTCTACGAATACAATGGTTTTTTCTCCAAAAAGCCGGTTTTCTTCCGCCTGCTGCATTACGGTGCGAATTTCCTTTATCCCGCTGGTGACGGCGGAAAAATCAATAAAGGCAGCCTTGGTTTGATGAGCGATAACCCGGGCGAGGGTAGTTTTTCCCACTCCCGGAGGGCCCCAGAAAATCATGGAGGAAATGCTGTCGTTTTGTATGAGGCGGCGCAGTATTTTTCCAGGTCCCAAAAGATGCTCCTGGCCTACTATTTCGTCCAGCGTCTGCGGTCTGAGCCGTTCGGCAAGCGGGGAAGCGGCGTCTTGGTTAAAAAGGGTCTGCTGTTTCATTATCCATCCTCCGGTTTATGGGCTTAAGCGTTTTTTATTGAAGCGCTGTTTTAAAATTATGTACCGCCATAAAGTTTACCGCTGTTATCCGTAATAATACCCGTTTTGAGCGGACTTTATATTATTATACTATAACTCGTTTAAAAAGCAAGTCTCCCTAAAGCGCTGACGAATAGATAAAAAGCGTTATATCTGAAGCGTCGGCCGGTTATATTATAAAAAATGCGTCTGAATGTGACCTTATCACAGAAATAAATTATAAACGGCGTTAAACTGTATATACGATAATAGAAAGGAGACATTATATATGTCAGTACTTAACATTAATAAAAATAATTTTGAACAGGCGAGTAAAAGCGATAAAACAGTCCTGCTGGATTTTTACGCGGACTGGTGCGGACCGTGCAGGATGGTTTCGCCGGTGGTAGAAGAAATTGCTAAGGAAAATCCGCAGTATCTTATTGGCAAAATTAATGTGGAGAATCAGCCTGAGCTAGCGCAGGCGTTTAACGTAGTGAGCATTCCCACTTTAGTGGTGCTTAAGGATGGAAAGCTGGTCAAGCAGTCGGTGGGCGCCAAATCCAAGGCGCAGATATTGGCTATGCTTCAGGGCTGAGAGGATATTTTATACATCCAGATAATACAGAGCAGCTCTGCCTGAGCTGAGATAGCTTTTCTGGAAGAGGATATGCTGGAAAATGCCTTTTGTCGGCGCTGCGGCTTTACTTTTTATTTCCTCCGCTATAGCGGGCCAGGGCATAAAGCTTGGGCTTATTCAGGATTCGTATTCCTTTGCGCGATATTTCCACAATACCCTCGCTTGCAAAGTATTTAAGCATTCTGGAGACGACCTCCCGCGCGGAGCCTATATATCTGGCTATCTGCTCATGCGTTAGATGAACGCTGTTCAGCCCGGTGCGCGCTATTTCGTCGGATAGAAATATCGCCAGCCTTTTATCCATGCTCATGAAAAGTATCTGCTGCATTACCCACATAACGTCTGAAAACCGGTTTACCGCGGTTTCCAGGGCGAAAATTTTAACCTGGGGAGAGCGTTCGGACAGCTGGGCGAAGGCAGGGCCGTTGATTATAAAGCATTGGCTGTCCTCCTGCACGTCGGCAAAGACGTCAAAGGTTATGGCCTGCAGCACGCATGAAGCGGTGAGCATGCAGATATCTCCGGGATACAGGCGGTAAAGGGTTATATCTCTGCCTTCCTCTGAGAGCAAATAGATTCGCAGGCAGCCTGTTCTTACCAGGATTACGCCGGTGCATTCATCGCCGCTCAGTATATTTGCACCTTTGGGATAGGATACGTCTGAGGAATGACGGCAGATGTATTCGCGGTCTGCTTGCGTAATCTGCTTCCAGAAGGGGAAGTATTCGCTGTAAATTGATTCAAAATTGCTGTTTTGCATATACGGCTCCTTTGAAAGAGAGGTATTATTATGAAAACGTTGATTATCGGCGGAGTGGCCGGCGGCGCTTCAGCTGCTGCACGGCTGCGCAGGCTGAAGGAGGACGAAACAATAATCATAGCTGAGCGGGGGGAATACGTTTCCTTTGCCAACTGCGGGCTCCCGTATTATATAGGCGGAGTTATTACCGACAGGGAAAGGCTTACATTGCAGACTCCACAAAGCTTTAAGGAGAGGTTTAACGTAGAGGTTCGCGTGCGCACGGAGGCGGTTCAGATACTGCCGGAGGCTAAAATGGCCGTGCTGAAAGACCTGGCTACGGGAGATATATACAATGAAAGCTATGATAATTTGATTTTATCACCCGGAGCGCGGCCGGTCAAGCCTAATATTGAGGGCGTTGAGGCAGATGGGGTATTTACTCTGCGCAATATACCCGATACGCTTAAAATAAAGGAGTTTATTAATCAGCGTAAGCCGCGGGACGGGGTGATCGTAGGAGGCGGCTATATCGGGCTGGAAATGGCGGAAAATCTCAAGCATGCGGGAATGAATGTAACTGTGGTAGAGCTTTCCGAGCATTTAATTCCCTCCTTTGATTATGATATGGCGGCAGGTATTCACAGGTATATAAAAGCTCAGGGTATTAATTTATGCCTGAACAACGGTCTGAAGGCTATAAAAGAGGGTAGGGTTATTCTACAAAACGGCGAGCTGAAGGCGGATATGGTTATTTTGAGCGCCGGAGTAAGGCCGGATACTCAATTTTTGAGGGGAGCTGTTCCGCTTAATGAGCGGGGCGGTATAATAACAGATTCTCATATGCGGACAGATATTCCTAATATTTATGCCGTGGGAGACGCCGCGGAAATAAGGAATTTTGTTTCGGGCAGGCCGGCGCTTATTCCCCTGGCAGGTCCGGCCAATAGGCAGGGACGCATAGCCGCCGATAATATAGCGGGTATACCTTCAGAATATAAGGGTTCTCAGGGCTCGGCGGTATTGAAGCTTTTTGATATGACTGCTGCGGCTACCGGTTTGAATGAAAGAGAGGCTGCTCAAAGCGGGCTGGATTATGACAAGACTTATATTTATTCGGCTCCGCATGCGTCCTATTATCCGGGGGGCAGGAATATGTCAATTAAGGCCTTATGGGATAAGAAAACTTATAAACTGCTCGGCGCGCAGCTTGTTGGGTTTGACGGCGTGGATAAACGGGCGGACGTACTGGCGGCCGCTATCAGGCTGGGCGCAAAAATAACCGACCTTGCGGGGCTGGAATTGTGCTATGCTCCGCCCTTCGGCAGCGCTAAGGACCCCGTTAATATGCTGGGCTTTATTGCGGAAAATGTTATCACGCAAAGGGTTAAGCAGTTTTTCTGGCACGACGTGGAAAAGCTGCCCAGAGACGGCAGCGTTATTCTGCTGGACGTGCGCACTCCCCTTGAAGCTTCGCGCGGAATGATTAAGGGCTTTAAGAATATTCCTCTGGATTCGCTTAGAGAGCGTATTAATGAGCTTCCAAAGGGCAAGTGCGTATATGTGCATTGCCACAGCGGACTGCGCAGCTATATAGCCTGCCGGATACTTGCAGGTCACGGCTATGACTGCTATAATCTGGCCGGCGGGTGGCAGCTTTATGAATCGGCGGTAAATGAAAGGACAGCTCCTGAATATATATGCACGCAGTGCCGCTGAGGGGCTTTTGGTTTAATGCATTTATAAAAGCAGCCCGTTTAAAGGCCGTTTTTCAGGCGGTTAAACGGGCTGCTTTAAATATTTCAGCGGCTGAGGAGGATTAATTATCGTGGCCGCCGCAGCTATGGCCGTCTCCGCAGCCATGCTCATGACTGCCGCAGTTATGCTCGTGGCTGCCGCAATTATGCTCGTGGCTGCCGTGATGGGAGCATTTGATATCGGGGTTGTATTTAAGCGTTCCGGCCGCCAGGCTGGCGGCGGCTTTATCAGCGCTGCCCTGAACCCCGCAGAACAGCTTAATACCCGCCTGCGCCAAGGCTTCCTGCGCGCCTGAGCCTATGCCGCCGCAGATTAGCGCGTTTACGTTTAAAGATGCAAGAAGCCCTGCAAGCGCGCCGTGTCCGCTGCCGTTTGAGTCTATAATTTCTTCAGAAATTATTTTACCGTTTTCGGCGGTATAGAGCTTGAATTGCTGGGTATGTCCAAAATGCTGAAAAATTTGTCCGTTTTCATAGGTTACCGCAATTTTCATTATACCTATCTCCTTTTATGTTAATTTATATTTATTAAAGGCTTAAGAGAGACAACGCGGCCAAATGAAGCGATGTGCCGCATTTGCGGCATATTGTGCTTGGATTTATTTGCACAGCGTTGGAGTGCAAAGCCTAATGAGCGGCTAAATAGGGGATTCTGCCTTTTACGCGCTTTTTCAAATTTATGAAGCGTTTTAGCGCGCTGCTAACTAAATGACTGATGTTATCATAGCCCTCTTTTGGGTTTATGTCAAATATTACTTTTTAAGGGTGCGCAAAGCTGTTTTTACAGCCAGAGCTTTGCCGAGATACATTTATTTTTGTTTAAGCCGTTATGATAGGCAGAATTGAGCATTGATATATTATATGTCGGAAATGGCTGGTTAATAATAAGTTATAATTGACGAAATGCAAGTTTAATGTTATCTTATAAATATGTGCGGCAATTGCCCTCGTTTTTTAGGTTTTGTTTTCATGTATTGATGTGTGCTGCCGCATGGAAGGTGCGCGCTTTAATGCGGAAATACAAACTGCTTTGAGAGGGGGCCGCTGGCTTTAGATACAGCGCGTTCTTTGTGTTATAAGCGAGTGGTATTTATATTAAAGACGGGGTATATTATATGGCATTTACAGATTTTATCCAGCAGATGTTTTCCAGTCCGGTGTTATTGATAACCGTGCTGTTGACTCTGGGAGTAATTTTTGTCAACGGCTGGACGGATGCTCCTAACGCTATAGCGACATGCATAGGCACCCGCTGCATGAAAGCCAGGCCGGCAATTATGCTCAGCGCCGTATTTAATTTTCTCGGCGTGCTTATCATGACTCATATCAACAGCTCGGTGGCGTTTACTATTAGTAATATGGTAGATTTTGGAGGGAATTCGCATGAGGCGCTTGTTGCTTTATGTGCGGCCCTCTTTTCTATTGTGGTTTACAGCGTTGCGGCTTCGTGGTTTGGCATTCCTACCAGCGAAAGCCATAGTCTTATTGCAGGGCTTTCGGGCGCGGCTATAGCCATTCAGGATGGCTTTGGAGGCATAAACGGAGCCGAATGGGTAAAGGTTATTTACGGGCTGGTTATGAGTTTGATTTTGGGCTTTATGATAGGCTGGATATTCTGCAAGCTGATAATCGTCATATGCGCGCGTATGGACCGCCGGCGCACAGACGGTTTTTTTAAGGGCGCGCAGATATTCGGAGCTGCCGCTATGAGCTTTATGCACGGCGCTCAGGACGGCCAGAAATTTATCGGCGTATTATTTTTAGGCATAGCTTTCTGCAACGGTGAAAGCGGAGTAAGCGGCATGACCATTCCTATATGGCTGATGATTTTGTGTTCTTTGGTAATGGGATTGGGCACCAGCGTAGGAGGAGAAAAGATTATAAAATCGGTAGGAGTGGATTTAGTTAAGCTGGACAAATACCAGGGCTTCGCAGCAGATTTGTCGGCGGCGGCGTGTTTGCTGCTTTCCAGCCTTTTTGGTATTCCCGTTTCTACCACGCATACAAAAACCAGCGCAATAATGGGCGTAGGCGCAGTCAAGCGCATTACGGCTATTAATTTCGGCGTAGTTAAGGATATGATGCTGACGTGGGTTTTTACGTTTCCAGGCTGCGGCTTGATAAGCTTTATTATGGCTAAGCTGTTTATGGCTATTTTTTAATAGTAATTTGGAGGGAAAATAATTATGTCAAAAAAGCAGGACGCATATTATTTTGAGAATTTTCTTACATGCGCTGATTATGCATGTCAGGCGGCTCAGCTGTTGGATAAGGTATTAGGGGATTTTAATCCTGAGCGTATAAAAGAGAAGCTGGATGAGATGCATAAGGTTGAGCATGCTGCGGATGAAAAAAAGCATGATTTGCTTAACGTGCTTACAAAAGCGTTTATTACTCCGCTTGAGAGAGAGGATATAACGCTGCTCAGCCAGAATATAGATGAGGTTATAGATAAGATAGAGGATGTTCTGCTGCGTATATATTGCAACAATATTCGCATAATCAGACCGGACGCATTAAAGCTATGCGAAGTTATTATACGCTGCAGCGACGCTGTAAAAAAGCTGATAGCCGAATTTGCGGATTTTAGGAAGTCAAAGCAGATTCATGATTATATTGTTACTATAAATACGCTTGAGGAAGAGGCGGACGAGCTTTTTATATCCAGCATGCGTATGCTGCATACAACCTGCAGCGATTCTATTACAGTTATAACCTGGCGTGAAATATATATTTATTTGGAAAAATGCGTGGACGCCTGCGAGCATGTAGCGGATACTGTCGAAGGCGTGATAATGAAGAATTCTTAAATTGTTTTATTGATGAAAATTATTTGGCGGATGATAGGCGGCGTAATATATGCAATAGCGCGGCGTTTGGCAGGCTGCGCCTGCCTCAGCCGGGCGGGAGCCCGGCTGGCGGCCGTAAGGCCGCGAACGCCGCGCTATTGCGCATAGTGCCCGACCTTTGGTCGGGCACTATGTCTCCCTGTTTGCCGGAAAGCTTTGCTTTCCGGCAAACAGGGAGACATAGCCGGCGGGCAAGCCCTAAGGGCTGGCCCGCCGGCTGCGCCGCCTTTAGGCTCCCTGCTTGGCTTATGCGACGTTCGGCAGGCAAAGCCTGCCGTGGCCGAGCGCAGCTCGGCCGTGCGGCCTTAACGGCCGCCGACGTCGCGTAAGCCAAGCAGGGAGCGCAGGGCTAAGCTGAATATATAAATAAAAGGGGCCTTAAGGCCCCTTTTATTTATATATTCA
>URIR01000052.1 GCA_900547955.1 uncultured Eubacteriales bacterium
TTCCCAGGCCTTAACACAGAGCCTAATTTTGGCGCGCTTTCAGCGCGCCAAAATTAGGAGTGTTATCGAAACAATGTAAACCTAAATAAATAATATGGTTGACAATAACGGCGTGTCATAGTATTATACAAACTGCAGAGGTGATAAAATGAAATTGAAGGATGAGCTTCTCGCACTCTTTGAAGCTAATAAAGGGATATATTTTTCCGGCGAGGATTTAGCTGCAAAATTATGTGTTTCCAGAGCCGCAGTCTGGAAAGCGGTAAATATTCTTCGCCGTGACGGTTATAAAATTGACGCGCTCCCTAATAAAGGCTATAGTTTATCTGTTAATACAGACATCCTCTCGGCTCAGGGAATATATAAATATTTAAATCCCTCCTGTTCGTTTTTGAAGCTGGATGTGTATCAGGAATTGGAATCCACTAATGCTTTTTTGCGCCGAAAAGCCGCTGAGGGCGCGCCGGACGGCTATACTGTACTTGCGCAGAGTCAAACTCAGGGCAGGGGGCGAAAGGGACGCTCTTTTTATTCTCCGCCGGGAACGGGCGTATATATGAGCCTGTTGCTTAGACCGGAAAATATGCTGCCTGAAGATGCTGTAAGAATTACTACTATGGCTGCGGTTGCCGCATGCGAAGCGATAGAGGAGCTTTCGCCTAAAAGAGCCATGATTAAATGGGTGAACGATATATATATTGACGGCAAAAAGGTAAGCGGAATACTTACCGAGGGTACTCTGAGCTTGGAAAATGGAAGCATGGAGTATGCTGTGCTGGGAATTGGCTTTAATCTTTATCCTCCTGAAAACGGTTTTCCCAAGGAAATAACCTCGGTTGCCGGAACTGTTTTTCAGGAGAGACAAATAGATGGACAAAATAGGATTGCAGCGGGCTTTCTTAACCGCTTTGTTTCGTGCTATCAAGCCGGATATAGTACAGATTATATAAATAAATACAAAGAGCGCAGCTTGGTTATTGGCAAGAGCGTAAACGTGCTTTTTCCGGATGGAAGTCGAAAAGCGGACGCATTGGATATAGATGAGGATTGCCGTTTGGTGGTTAAATTTGAGGACGGGCGCGTTCAAAAGCTTGCTTCGGGCGAAATAAGCGTCCGACTTTCTTAAAGGAGAATGTAACTTGAAATATGAAAAGCTGAAAAAGATGACGCTGTGCGCGCTCTTTGCGGCGCTTATCGCCGTAGGGGCATTTATAAGAATTCCGGTTCCCGTCCTACCCTTTACTATGCAGAGCTTTTTTATTCTGCTTGCCGGATATATTATGGGAAGCAAACTGGGGCTGCTTTCAGTTTGTATATATATTTTTCTGGGCTTAGCCGGGCTTCCGGTTTTCGCACAGGGAGGAGGTATAGGATATGTGCTTCAGCCCAGCTTCGGATATATAATAGGTTTTGCCGCAGGTGCGTTTGTAACCGGCCTGATTGCGCAAAGGAAAAGAAAACCGTCCTTTAGGAGATTGCTGGCTGCAGGCTTTGCGGGCCTGGCCTTGGTTTATCTTTTCGGTATGGTTTATTATTATCTGATAAGCGCTTTTTATCTGGATGCTCCCATAGGCTTGTGGCCGTTGTTTCTGCATTGCTTTATTTTGACCGTGCCCGGAGATATACTTACGACTATACTATGCGCTGCGCTGGTTAAGCGGCTGCTTAAGGCCGGGAAAATAACCTGGGGCGGCGTATAAATGAGTTTATGAAGGCGCGGCTGTGTTATACTAAAAAGCAGGCCGGAATTTAAAATTCCGGCCTGCTTAGTTTTATTTATGTGCGGGTGCTAAGTTTTTTATTTGCCTAATACCTTTTTGGCCTTGGCAACAACGTTGTCCACAGTTATGCCGAATTCCTTAAAGAGTACTGAGGCGGGAGCTGAAGCGCCGAAATGGTCTATTGAGATTATTTCTCCGTCCAAGCCGACATATTTGCCCCAGCCAAAGCTGGAAGCGGCCTCTATAGCTACGCGGGCGCGAATGCTCTTGGGCAGTACGCTTTCTTTATATTCTTCGCTCTGCTCTTCAAACAGTTCCCAGGAGGGCATGGATACTACGCGGGCGGAAATGCCTTCTTCGGCTAATATGTCAGCGGCCTTATATATCTGCTCTACCTCAGAACCAGAAGCCATGAGTATTACGTCGGGCACAGCCTTGGGGCCGTCCTTAAGGATATAGGCGCCCTTGAGCGCATCCTTGCCGCTGCCCGGATACTGGGGCAGATTCTGGCGGGTAAGTATGAGCGCGGTAGGAGCCTTGCGGGTAACGGCCGCTAAATAGGCGGCGGCGGTTTCGCGGTTGTCCGCAGGGCGGAATACGGTCAGGCCGGGTATTGAACGAAGGGAAGCCAGATGTTCGATAGGCTCATGGGTGGGGCCGTCCTCGCCTACGCCTATTGAATCGTGCGTCAGGATATATATTATGGGCAGCTTCATAAGAGCGCTCATGCGCATGGCATTCTTCATGTAGTCGGAGAATACGAAGAAAGTCGCGCAGTAGGGAGTAAGGCCGCCGTGCAGATAAAGGCCGTTGCATATGGCCGCCATAGCGTGCTCGCGGATGCCGAAATGGAAGTTGGAGCCCAGCGGATTTTCAGGGGAATAATAATCGCGGCCCTTCATATCGCTCTTATTGCTGGGGGCAAGGTCGGCGCTTCCGCCGAAAAGATTGGGCTGAAGCTTAGCTATGCGGTTGAGCACTTCGCCCGAGCTGGCGCGGGTGGCAGTCGGCTTGTCCTCAAAAGTCCAGTATTTATCGTCGTTAAGCAAATCTACGGGGAATTCGCGGCTGAACCACTGTTTATATTCCGCGTATAATTCAGGATATGCCTGAGCGTATTTCTCCATAAGCGCGTTCCATTCGGCTTCGGCTTTTGCTCCGTTTTCAGCCAAATCATTCATGTATTCGCGCACGTCGGCAGGAACGGTAAAGGGCTCCTCAGTCCAGCCCAGCGTCTTTTTGGCTTCAGCCAGATTTTCTTCGCCCAGGGGTTCGCCATGAGCGGAGGCTTTGCCCTGTTTGGCCGGACAGCCATAGCCTATTTCGGTGCGGCAGATAATCAAAGAGGGCTTGTCGGTTACCTTTTTGGCTTCCTTAATAGCTGCATCTATGGCGTCTACGTCATTGCCGTCGGCTACGTTTACAACATGCCAGCCGCAGGCCTCGTGTCTCTTGCCTACATCTTCAGAGAAGGTTACGTTGATATCCCCTTCTATTGTAATGTTGTTTTTATCATAGAGCATTATGAGCTTGCCCAGCTTAAGTGTTCCGGCCAGGGAAGCGGCTTCCTGCTCGATACCCTCCTGGAGACAGCCGTCTCCTACGAGGACATAGGTATAGTGGTCTACTACGGGATAGCCCTCTCTATTGAATTTAGCAGCCAAATGGCTTTCGGCTATGGCCATGCCTACGGCGTTGGCTACGCCCTGCCCAAGAGGGCCGGTAGTGGTCTCGACACCGGGAGTGTGGCCGTATTCAGGATGCCCGGGAGTGCGGCTGCCCCATTGCCTGAAGGATTTTATATCCTCCATGGTTACATCGTAGCCGCAGATATGCAGTACCGAATAAAGCAGCATGGAACCGTGGCCGGCGCTGAGGATAAAACGGTCTCGGTTAGCAAAATCGGGGTTTTTGGGATTATACTTCATGGCCCGCGCAAAAGCGGTATAGGCTATTGGAGCGGCGCCCATGGGCAGACCCGGATGGCCGCTGTTGGCTTTCTGCACGCCTTCAGCGGATATAATCCGGATGGCGTTAATGGTTTTTTGCTCTATGGGTTTCATTTGCTGATATTCCTCCTTGGATTTTTTTCAATAACGCAATTAAATATATTATACGCTAAAAGTGCGGTAAAAGCAAGACCTTTTGAGCAGGCGTTTTTATATATTATGCGGTTTTAAAAAGGCGGGCCTATTTTCCCGGCGGGCTGCAAGGGGGCGGAGCAAAAACTAAAAGGCCGTATAAACGCTTATACGGCCTTAAAATATTGTCTAAGCAAGCTTTAGATTATTCAGCTTCTGCTTCGCCATAGGAAAAGCTGCGCAGTCTAAGAGTGGTTTCAGGCTGAACAATCTGTACCAGCATATTGTCATAGTCCACAGCATAATACATATAGGTTGCGTAATTGGCAAAAAGCGTATTGGGACGCACGCATACTACATAACAGTTAAAGGTGCCCGCTTCGGTTTCAACTGTCCGCTGCTCCATAACCGCAACATTCATGCTTTGCAGCTTGTCGCGGTTGCAGGAGGAAAGCATAATATCCAGCTCATAGCCCAATTCCAGGGGAAGAGTTGAAAGCACAAAAGCAAGAGATTCAGAATCGAAATATTGCTCGGCAGTATTGACGACATAATTGGTGCTTTCCATTTCAGTCGCATTTTCATCGGGATACTTGCGTATATCAATGGTTTGGGAGCGCACTAAATGGTCGTGTACGGCCGAAACGTAGGTGTTGTCTGTTACTTTGCCCTGGTCCTCGTAGGTAAGCTGCACGCTCAGGGGCATAAGACAGGTGGCGTTATCAGTATTCTGTGCCAGGATTACGCTTTCGGTTTTCATGCTTTGATTGCCATTGGCTGCCTGGTTTATTATTCGGATTATATCCTGGCCGTTAAGGGTTTCCCTTGTCAGGGTGTAATTGGATTCATATGCGAGACTGTCGGTCTCCCCGCTGGACAGGGAGGTAGTGTAAACAAGCCTTGCAATTTGTTCTCCCCGCATAAGCTTATCGGGGTTAAGCTGATTTTCATTCGCCTCAATTAAAGCAATCTCGCCCGAACAGGAGGTCAGGGAGAATAAAAGGGTTAATACGCATGCCGCGCATAAAACGCCGCGCAAAATTTTTTTCATATTTGGCTCTGCCTTTCTGACGCACCGCGTCTGTGTGGTTTCTGTGGCTCTAAAGCACTATATATTATTTAACCATATAATTGATAAAAAATCAATGGTTTTTATTATGTTTTAAAGACTCAAAACAGGCTTTATGCCTCGTAACGCAGGGGAGCGCTTTAAAGGCCCTTTTGAGTTCCGAATATGCGCTTATATTTGTTCGAATGCTCTTTTGGGCGTTTTAGCGCACTCTATCCGGATATATTTTCTCATGCGCTTTTAGCGCGCCCTTATGCGCCGTATTCGCTTAGGCCGCTTGCGCGGACCCGACCTGGCTGTATCCGTTCAGACGCGCTTGCCAGTTAATATCTTTCGGGCCGTTTAGGCTTGGGCCTGCGTTTAAGCAGCCTTTGGGCGCTTAAAAGCAGATTTTTAATATTGATTATGAATATTATGGCGAAAAGAATCAGCTCAAAAACCAGCCAGCCCTTTATTTCAAAAATCATAATTACGCTTTGAGCAAGCATTATAAGCAGGCATATGCCCGCCTTGACTGAATGCAGATTGAAATTAATCATGCGCTTGGCGCTAATGCCCCGCAGTATATATACCAGCAGATAGCTTATAAACGTAGCCGCCGCCGCCCCGTTTACGCCCCATCTGGGTATGAGCAGCAAATTGAACAGCACGTTGGCGCCTGCCCCGGCTATGGTGGTAAGCAAGGATTTGACGCTCTGCTTTTCCAGCATATAAACGCTGCCTAAAAATGCGGTAAAGCAGGAACAGGTGGTCGCCATAATAAGCAGGGGAATATATTCCCATGACGGATAGAACGCAGGAGAAACCAGAATGGAGGTTATGAGCTTGCAGCAGAGTATTAATGCGCTGCCTCCGATAAATACCAGGGACTGCAAACTGCCGAATACGTTATGAAAGAATTCTCTTCCTCCCTTTTTCTTGCCGTGAGTCAGAGAGGAAAGCTGCCAGGCCTCCATAAATACATTGGATAAAAGAGTAAGGATAGTGGGTATTTTATATGCCGCCGCATACAGTCCCTCGGCCTCCAGGCTGACCATATAGGTTACCATATATCTGTCCGAGACATTGGTAATCCACCAGAATACCGAGGTAGGTATCAAGGGCACGGCATATTTGAGCATACTCAGAGTCAGCTGCTTGTTTATGCTGCGCAAATCAAAATATTTCCATAGAGAGGCCACTAAAAACAGGCTGACCGCGCATATAATATCGGCCAGCACGGTAGCCAGGACGTATCCCATAACGCCCATGTCAAAGACGACTAAAAACAGTATGTTGAATATTATGGTGAGCACCGTGCAGAATATTCCGTCTATAGCGAAAAGTCTTACCATTTGCCTGGCCCGTACAAATTGCGAGCATATCGAATGCAGGCAGGAGCAGAGCACATAAGCGCAGATAAGGCTGGTATAGCCCGATATTCCTTCTATATTCTCAAGCAGGGGAGAAAACGCCAAAAGCAGCAGGAAGCCGCACATTATAGAGACTAAGCATATGCTGAACACTCCCCGCCTGTCGCTGTTTTTGCCTAAACCGAAGCGTATGACGGCGTTAAACATGCCTACCGAAACAAAGGGTATCAGCAAATTGGCCGTTTGCACAATCAAATCTGCCGAGCCGTACTGCTCATTGGTAAGTACGCGGGTATATAAGGGCATAAGCAGAAACACCAATGCCTTGGAGGCAAAGGTGCCTATTGCAAAAATTATGGTATTAGAAAGCAGTTTCTTATATTTATCCATTTTACCCTTAAATTACAATGAGTATTTTTCCAGCATAAAGGCCGACGTGGCAGAAATTTAGCCTATGTCCTTGCACATTTTGCGATGTTCTTCTAACGAGGCGGCAACTCATTTTCAGGCGTTGCTGTAATTATTATTCTATGTCTTTGCATAGCAAAAAACCGGCCGATTACGCCGGTTTTTATCCCGACCATCAGCGTGCATACAGGCTGACGCTCAGGGGAAAATACTGTTTTTCTCCATAATTCCCAGGTTCTCAATGCGCAGCTTTACGGTTTTACCGGCCGAGGTATAGGACATTTCATAGGGCTTATCCGCCTCGCCGTCAATAAGCGCGGCTACGCTTTGGCCGTTCCAGCGGATATTGGCCGTACCCGCCTTATCGTATTCTATGGACATCTCCTTGGCTGCGGGTTCCGGGCTTAATGTCCCGGTCTTTTCGTCGCCGCTGAAGGTAAAGCTGGAGAAGATGCAGGCGGCCGTCATGTTTTCAAAGAAGCGGACGGTGCTGTTGCCGCGGTAATCGCTGATAAAGACCACTACCTTTATATTGCCGGCGTCCATGCTCATTTCGTAATCGCTGCTTAAGGCGTAATAATCGTCGAATATTTCGTTTTCCGGCTTGCTGTAGCCGGTGTCAATGGTTATATGCAAAGCCAGCACCTGGTCGGAGCTAAGGTTGATGGGCTCGGGCGTGGGCTGGGGCGTTTGCTCGGGAGTAGCGGACTGAGTGGCCGCAGCGCTTTGAGTACTCGCGCCGTCGCTTGAAGCGGAGAGGGTAGCCGCCGCCGTAAGGGTGGCAAAAGTATTTTGCGTAGGAGCGGGCGAGGGCGAAGCGGTTATGTTGGGGAGGCCGGTAGCGCCCGAAGCGGAATTGTCGGGCGAGGCGTTAGAGGCTTCGGGGCCAGAACAGCTCCGGCTTATGAGTATTATGCATAATATTAACAGGATAAGTCCCAGCGCGCAGATAATAATCGTATATATGTTATTGTTGGTTTTGCCGCGGCGCCGTCTTTTGCTTGCAGCCATTATGTTTATTCCAAAGGGCCGTAAAAGGCCGTTCCTTTCATATAAAAGTATGACGGGCGAATATTAACTGCCGCTACCCTCAGTTTAGAAGAAACTACACGCCTCAAAACGGGATAATTTCTTCATTTTCTGCGTTATCCTCAATCA
>URIR01000053.1 GCA_900547955.1 uncultured Eubacteriales bacterium
CCTGTTTTTATATTAAATAAGCGGCCTAAGCCCCCCCGCGGCGCGGCAGGCGCTTGCGCGCCTGCCTGCGCCGGGCTGCGCCCGGCGCCCTGCGGCCTTCGGCCGCAGGCGCCGCGGGGGGCTTAGGCCGCTTATTTAATATAAAAACAGGCCCGCAGCCAGGCGTCCGTTTACCGTCTCCCAACTGTGAACCCTCAAAAATTAAAAATCTATACGGCAAGCTCTGCGCTTATTTCCCCGCAGCTTTCGCCCAGGAATCCTTAAGTCCTACAATCCGATTAAAAACGCTCAGGCTTTCTAATGAATCCTCATCCTTCCGGAAATATCCCATGCGCACAAATTGAAAACTTGCTCCAATCTGCGCCTCAGCCAGCGCCGGCTCTATAAAGCCATCCGCAATCACCAGGGAATTTTCATTCAGCCGCTCTGAAAAATCAATATCCTCGCCGTCCCGGTCGTCCAAAAGATAATCGTAAAGCCTGAACTGAGCCGGCCTGCTTTCAGCAGCGCTAAGCCAATGCAGCGTTCCCTTAACCTTGCGCTCGCTGCCCGGCATGCCCGAAAGAGTATCGGGATCATAGGTGCATTCAACATATAAAATCCGCCCATCCTGGTCCTTAACCGCCCGCTGACATTTAATTATATAGGCTCCCTTAAGCCTTACCTCTCGTCCGGGCGCAAGCCTGAAGAATTTTCCCGGGGGCTCTTCCATAAAATCCTCCTGCTCAATATAAAGCTCCCGCGTAAATGCTAAAGCACGCGTTCCAAGCTCCGGCTTGAGATTATGATTTTCAATGGATACATATTCCTTTTTATCCTCGGGATAATTTGTTATAACTACCTTCAGCGGCCGAATAATCGCCATCCGCCGCAGGGATTTATCATTAAGGTCCTCCCTGACGCAATGCTCCAAAAGGGCCGAATCTATCATGGACACCGATTTAGCCACGCCGGTCCGCGCGCAGAAATCCTTTAATGCCGCGGGAGTATAGCCCCTGCGGCGCAGTCCGGCTATAGTGGGCATGCGCGGGTCGTCCCAGCCGCTGACCACCCCGCTCTCCACCAGCTTCTTAAGATACCTCTTGCTCATAACCGTGCGCGTGATATTCATGCGCGCAAATTCAATCTGCTGCGGCCGGCCAGGCACGCTCAGATGCTCTATAACCCAGTTGTAAAGAGGCCGGTGGTCCTCAAATTCAAAGGAACACAACGAATGCGTTACCCCCTCTAACGCGTCCTGTATAGGATGTGCAAAATCATACATAGGATAAATTATCCATTTGTTTCCTGTACGGTAATGCTCCATACGGCATATCCTGTATATAACCGGGTCCCGCATATTCATATTGGGCGAGCTCATATCTATTTTTGCGCGCAGCACGCACGCTCCGTCAGGAAAGCAGCCGTTTTTCATCTTCTCAAACAGCTCGAGATTCTCTTTCACCGAACGCTCTCTATACGGGCTGTTCTTACCCGGCTGAGTAAGCGTGCCCCTGTATTCCCTTATCTGCTCTGGCGATAAATCACATACATACGCCAGGCCCTTTTCTATAAGCTCCACAGCGTACCTATAGGTCTGCTCATAATAATCCGAGCCGAAGGTGAGCTTGTCCCATTCGTAGCCCAGCCAGGATATATCCCGCTTAATAGCCTCTACATAGCTCATATCCTCTTTAGCCGGATTAGTATCGTCCATCCTCAGATTGCATCGGCCATTATATTTTTCCTTGATTCCGAAATTAATGGATATCGCCCGCACATGTCCTATATGCAGATAACCGTTCGGCTCGGGCGGAAAACGCGTGCATACGGTATAATCCGGCCCGTTGGCCTCTATATCCGCCTCAACGCGCTCCTGAATAAAATTCCGAACTTGTTCTTCCATAATTTACCCCCGTATAAGTCCTTATAATATTAGATAATTATAGCATGTTTATTCAGCGGTGTAAACAAATATTAGGCCGAAGCTCTCTCTCAGCGCGCTCCAACGCCGCTCAAAGCCCTCAATATATTCAATGTCCTCTTTATCCCCGCCGCCGGCCAATAAAATTATGCATTATTTCCGGATAATTATACCTCCGCCCGTCTCAGACGGACTTTTCCGCTTGACCTCAGACCGGTTTAGCCTTATTATTAATGACGTATCTCAAAGTAAAATTGCGGAGGTTTGTGTATAATGGCTTCAAAAAGTAAAAGCAAGGGAATTCTGGTTACCCTGCTGAAACGCTGGTTTATAGATTCATTGGGAGCAATGGCTCTTGGGCTGTTCGCTTCCTTAATAGTGGGGGTTATAATATCTGACCTTATAGCTAAAATCCCGGGAATGGGGTTCCTGATGGATTTTCTGACCGTATCCAACGGCAGCGTCCAGGGGCTGTATCTCCTGGGAGCCTCTTCCCCCGTTATCGGCTCGGCTATAGGCGTGGCAATAGCCTATGGTCTAAAACATAAGCCTCTTGTTATCTTCTCCAGCGCCGTTACCGGCGCGCTCGGATATATGGTTACGTCCAACAACGTAGCCGCCGGGCCGGTAGGCGCATATCTGGCGGCTTTGGTAAGCTGCGAGCTGGTTGGACTATATGCGGGAAAAACCAAGCTGGATATACTTTTGGTTCCTCTCGGTGCCATATTTTCGGGCGCTCTGGTGGCAAATTTTGCCGCTCCCGGAGTAAGCGCCGTTATGACCGGTCTAGGCAGCTTTATCAATTCCGCTACAGAAATGCAGCCTTTCATAATGGGTGTAATTATTTCTGTTGTAGTGGGCATGGCTCTTACTGCCCCCATTTCCAGCGCCGCTCTCTGCATAATGTTAAAGCTGGACGGACTGGCTGCGGGAGCGGCCGCAATAGGCTGCTGTGCCAATATGGTGGGCTTTGCCGTAGGTTCCTTTAAAGAAAACGGCATAAGCGGCCTTATATCCCAGGGAATAGGCACCAGCATGCTCCAGGTGCCCAATATAGTAAGGCGGCCAATCATCTGGCTGCCCTCCATAATAACCAGCGCTATATTAGGCCCTGTTTCCACCTGTCTGCTTAAAATGACTAATAACAGCATGGGGGCAGGCATGGGTACAAGCGGGCTGGTAGGCAATATAAACGCTTATCTGAGCATGACCGCCTCGGGTACCGCCGAATGGCTGGCCATACTGGAAATCCTGCTGATGCATTTTATCCTGCCCGCCGCTATAGCGTGGGGTATTACCACATTTATGAGACACAGGGGCTGGATACGGCCAAACGATATGCTTTTGCCCAGTCAGGATTAATTTATGCGTATGAAAAAGCTTTTAGCCGGCATATTAATATTAGTTCTGCTGCTTTGCGCCTGCTCCTGCGCCGTGCCGGTCCAGGATGCCGCAGTAGTGCATTTTATAGACGTGGGACAGGCGGACGCAATCTTAATTGTCTCGGACAATTCATCCGTGCTTATAGACGCAGGTACAAACAGCTCGGGCGAAGCCGTGCTGAATTATATAAAAGCGCTGGGAATAAATAAAATAGACTATCTTATAGGCACGCACCCTCACGAGGATCACATAGGCGGACTGGATACCATTATAAACGGACTGGATATAGAAAATATCCTTATGCCCAGGCATTCGAGCAATACCCAGACCTATGAGGACGTGCTGATAGCCGCTAAAGACAAAGGTCTGAAAATCACAGCCGCCAAGGCCGGCGGTTCCTTTACCGCAGGACAATGCCTTTTTTCAATACTTGCGCCCAGCGGCGAATATGATAATACCAACAATTATTCAATAGTGCTGCGTATGGAAGTGGGCAATGTTTCCATGCTTTTTACAGGCGACGCCGAAAGCCAAAGCGAGGCTCGAATGCTTCAGGAAGGAGCGCAGCTTAAAAGCGACCTTATAAAAATTGGACATCATGGCAGCGATACCTCCAGCAGTCCTGAATTCTTGCAGGCAGTATCCCCCAGATACGCCGTCATAAGCGTAGGCGAGGATAACCCATACGGGCACCCCAGCGCACAGACCCTTAAGAATCTGGAGGGCGTTGAATTATACCGCACCGATTTAATGGGCACAATAACTGCAAGTACTGACGGCAGAGAAATTTCCTTTTCCATTTCAAAGGGAAGCAAGCCTCCTGCCCAAACGCCTTCGCATCCCGAACAAACCGGTCAAATTGCTGCTATGCCGAGCACAACGACGTCTACTGGCAGTCCATTTTCCCCCATAACAGCCGCTCCAAGCGAGGACGTCGTATATATAGGCAACAAAAACACGCATAAATTTCATTTACCGTCATGCTCCGGACTGCCCGACCAGGCAAACAGAATTATATTTCATTCTCGTCAGGAGGCCGTGCAGGCGGGGATGACTCCATGCTCAAGATGCAATCCTTAAAATGTAAGGAGGAAAAATATTTGAAACGGGTAATAATAGACAGACTGGAAGAAGGAACAGCCGTCTGCTTTGACCAAAATAAAAACGCCCTGCTTATAGATATAAGCCTGCTCCCAAAGGGTGCGGATGAAGGATGCACCCTTTTAATCGCAGAGGACGGCCAAATAGATTTGGATACTCAGGACGCACATGCGCGCCGGGAGCGCATAAAATCGCTGGAGGACCAGCTTTTCCAATAAAAATACCCGAAGCACACGGGTAAATATAAATATTAAGGAGAAATATTCTTATGGAAGACAACATAATGTATTTTCAGGACGAAAACGGCGGGCAGATAGCTCTTCAAATGGTAGACGCTTTTGAATATGAATCTGTTAAATACGCGGTATTCGCCACACCAGAAGACCAGCTTGAGCCTGCTCAGCAGCCCGATTTATATGTAATGAAAGCCATATATAATCAGGAGGGAGACGAAATAGTTAATTTTGAAATGCCCAGCGAAGCAGAAATGGCTAAAGTAACGCCTCATATTATTTCCCGATACGAACAGCCCTCATGCGGAGGCAGTTGTTCGGGCTGCTCGGGCTGCCATCACTAAAAAATAATGTCGGCCCGATATAAAAAAGGCCGACAAGCGTTTTTAAGAAACTTCAAAAAGGGGCGCGGGCGTTTGGCAGGCGCTTAAAAGCGCCTGCCCGGACCGAGCTTCGCTCGGACCCGGCGGCCTTCGGCCGCAAACGCCCGCGCCCCCCCTTTTTACGCCCCTTGATAATTCATAAAACACATTTCAATCTTTAAATTTTATGCAATGCTATATTATTTGCAGGGTCCCTTATCAAATTCAGGGTTAAACGCATAAAAATTCTTAGAATCCAATTTGTCCTGAACTATCCTCAGCGCTTCGCCGAAACGCTGGAAATGATTAATTTCCCTCTGCCTTAAAAAGCGTATAGGATCTAATACATCCGGGTCGTCAGCCAAGCGAATAATATTGTCATACGTCGTGCGCGCCTTCTGCTCTGCAGCCATATCCTCCGTCAAATCAGTTATAGCGTCTCCCTTTGACTGAAAGCATACCGAAGTAAACGGCATACCCGAAGCAGCCTGAGGCCACAGTCCCACAGTATGGTCAACAAAGTATGTGTCAAAGCCTGAAGCCTTTATCTGCTCCGGAGTTAAATTTCTCGTAAGCTGATGCACAATAGCGCTGACCATTTCCATATGAGCCAGTTCTTCAGTACCATCAAGTTATCATAAAATAATTATGGAATTAATGGAATTTATTCAACAAAAATATTGACTTTTCTACATGAATGAAGTATAATATAAATATAGATTTCATGATATGGCAAAGTACCGGTGCTGAATTTTTGGCCCGGTATTTTGCTTTATAAAAACAGACGCCTATAATAAATATATTTACATATCCAAACAATCCTCCGGAGGCTTATCATCACGCAGGCCTTTAAAAACAGGCTGGCGCAAGCTTCCATTTTTAGTTTTCTCCATAAATGATACTGTGCAAACCAGCGTTGGCTCCAGCCAAACAGCGTTTTGGTTTGCGCTTGTTGTATCGGAAAAAGGAGAGTTAGTAATTTTCTTTTGCGCTTTTATTCTTAAGAAATCCGCACCTTTAACTCCCAGAGTCACATGTCCCTTATAGACCAAAGCCTCATTTTGGTACTGCCCTAATACCAAGCTTATCATATTGTTTTCCTTGTATATATACCCGCAGATTATAAAATCATCATCCAGTAGATTCTTAATTTTTAACCATACTTTAGTCCTTGCGCCTTGAAAATATAAGCTGTCTTTCTTCTTGGCAACTATCCCCTCCATTCCCTGCTCCTGCACTATTTTAAATAAATCCCGTGCCTGAGAGCAGTCAAAAACTTGTGAAACTGCTATCTGCTCGGATTGCGCCACGACCGTGTTAAGATATTTCTTGCGCTCTAATAATGGCAGTTTGGTAATATCTTTATTGTGGTAATATAAACAGTCAAATGCTATGAATGAAGCAGGGTGGTGTTCTGCCTCCATCATTATCTTGTATTTATTGCTTGTAAGGCTGCGGTTCTTTATAGCTTCAAAATTCGGCTTACCGTTTACAACGCACAGTAATTCGCCATCCAATATACACCTTGCATTTACTTGTTTATGAATATTGTTAAGCTCTGGCACCTTATGCTGCATAACCATTTGCCTCTTATTCCGCAGTTCTGTCCCTTTCTCCGGGTCAAGATACGCAATACAGCGTTCGCCATCCCACTTTATTTCATATACATAATTATCATCCTCAAACAGCTCAACATTTTGAGCAATAAGCATTGGACTAATATTTTTGCTTTCAAATATATCCATCATGATACCGAGGCTTTGGGGCGTGAATGTACTTTCCGAGGCTGTTTAGTTCCCGGAGCCGCCTGTTCAAGCATTTTTTCCAGCGCTTCTATCATGCTAAGCGCAGCCGCAGGCTGCGCTTCCGGTTCCTGACTTATTTCCTTATTATCAGCCTTAGCCTGAATAATTTCCCACAATCTTTCCCTGTATTCATCATGATACTTTGACGGCTCAAAATGCTCTTTCATGCTGTTTATAATAGCTTTGCCCATAGATAATTCCTGCTCGGATAAATCGGGTTTAGCCGGCTCCTTAGGCATTGCTTTTACTTCGTCATTATAAAACAAGCATTCGGCCAAAATTCCCGTGTCAGTAGCTATAATCGCCATTAAATGTTCTGATTGGCCTATTACACCTTTACCTATGGCTACTACATTTTCTTCTAGCATACAACGCCGCAGCAGTTCATAAGGCCTATCGCCTCCTGCTTCTGGCACAACATGATACGTTTTATCATAAAAAATAGGCCGTATATCTTTTATATCGGCAAAATGCAGTATATGAATAGCCTTATCCTTCTGAAGCTTTGCTTTCTCAAAATCCTCATCAGTCAAAGTTACATATTTGCCAGGTTCTATTTCAAAGCCTTTGACTATATCATCATTTGAAACCTCTTTACCGCAATTAGCGCACACCTTTTTATATTTTACTCTAGAGCCATCCTCTCTGCATATTTGATTGAAATGAATATCATTGTCTTGAGTAGCGGTATGCAAGGAAATAGGAACATGCAATAACCCAAACGATATTGCTCCTTTCATTACTGCAGCCATATTCTACCTCCTAAGTTTTCTTTTGATGTTATTCTGCTTAATCCTTAAAAATTAATACATGTTATGGAGATAAAATATGGTTGTATATAATAATAAAAAACGGGAGGCGTTACGCCCCCGCAATCCTCTTAATCTGCTCCAGCTTATCCTTTAACTCATCCCGCTCCGCAGTTACGCTTTTCAGCTCGCTCTGCGTATCAATTAGCTCCT
>URIR01000054.1 GCA_900547955.1 uncultured Eubacteriales bacterium
GGCCCGGCCGAAAGCCTTCGGCTTTCGGCCGGGCGCTGCGCCGCCCCCCCCCCAAAAAAATCTTGCTCTATAAGCAGGGGCCGCTTTTTTCAAGCAGCGCTCATTATTTCTCCGCGGTAAAAATATATTCGCCCGAAACCAGACAAAGACGCATATCTCCGCTGACCGCCTCAGCCTTCAGAATACCCCGCGCCTTCTCCAGCGCCGTATTTCCTTCCCTGAGCGTCATCCTCGCGCCGCCGGGCAGAATAACCTCCGCCTCGCACGAAGCGGGCACCTTTATTTTAAGAGTATAGCCCTTGTCTGATTTCTCCCAGCCTGATAAAACCACGCCGTAGGGAGTATTAATCTCTCCCTCCGCCCTGTTAAGCCCTTCGGGCATATACGGCCTTATCCTAATCCGCTTAAAGCCCGGCTCTACCGCGCTTATCCCCGCTAAATACTTATAAAACCACGCCGTTACGCTGCCATACATGGGATGAGAATGCGAATTCATGGCAAAGCCCGTGGCATATTCCCACCTCTCCCATATGGTAGTTGCTCCCATTTTTCGCATATAGCCCCAGCTTGGATAGGTGGTCTGCTCCATAAGCCGCATGGCTATATCGCTGTAGCCGTATTCAGACAGCACCTCGGGCAGATATTTTGTTGCGATATTGCCCGTGGTTAAATGATAGTCCTCCTTTATTATGTCGGCCGCTATGTTGTCCGCCACCCGCTGCGCGTATTTTTCAGGCACTATCCCCAGCTTGAGCGCAAATACGTTGCAGCCCTGGGAGCCGGTGGCATAATTGGCAGTCTCCTCATTAAAGAAGCGCTCGTTCATGCTCCGCGCCACCGTTTGTGCTCGGTCAAGATAACTCCGCTCGTCCTCCTCCTTGCCCAGAATGCGCGCAAAATACGCCATAAGCCGGCAGTTCATGTAATTAAAGCCGCTGGAGAAGAAATAGCCGGGCGTTATATAGGATACGGGCGAGCCCTTACAGAAGGCCTTGGTATCCGGCCCCGCCCAGTCTCCGTACAGGCTGTACACCGCTATTCCGTCGTTGGAATTGCGCAGAAGATAATCCGTCCAGCCCTTCATGCCGCTGTAATTCTCCTCTATAGCCCGCATGTCGCCGTAATGCTGATATATTAAGTAAGGCACCAGCAAATAAGAGGAAACCACCGCGTCTGCCGGCATATTTCCCCGACGCATGGGCGCCGTATCGCCAATCGCGCCCGAAACCGGCTCCTGCGTATCAGTTATGTCCCGCGCCCACTTCTTATATAAAAGCTGCAGGTCCAAATTGTATACCGCGCCCTCGCTGCGGGCGGTCATATCGTTAAGCCAGCCCTGACGCTCGGCGCGCTGCGGGCAGTCGGTGGGTATGCCGTGCAAATTGCCCTTCTCCGTCCACATGATGGCCTTCTGCATCCAGTTGAGCATATCCGAATCCGAATTAAACCGGCCTATATCCGCTACGTCCGAACGCACCTCATAGCCCGTAAGGTCGTCAAGCGAAGGCTCATAGGGCATATTGCGCACTACCGCAAACCGGAAGCCGTGATAGGTAAAGCGGGGCATAAGCTCTTCAAATTCGCCGCTCCCCCTTAAAAAATATATGTCGGTCTGCATGGGAAAGGGATAATTAGGCTCGGCTATGCGCAGATAAAGCATATTGGGGGTGCCGTCCTCATTAAGCAGCTCGGTATGCTCAATGGTTATCTTATGCCCCTCCTCTCCCTTGACCTTTAGTTTGCATACTCCGGTAAAATTCTGTCCGAAATCAAATATATAATCGCCGCTCTCTCCCAGCCGCTTGACTGAGACAGGCCTTACCTCGTTTAAAACCCGTATGGGCTCTAAGGGCTGCGCCATGATTTTTCCGCCGGGAGCAGGCAGCTCCATTGCCTGATAGCGGGCCTTATAATATTCCCTGAAGCGCTCGTTCATATCCTCCAGCTTTTCAGGCTGATTAAAGGAGCTGAAGCCCAGCGGCATAAGCGGATACTTCTCCTCAAATTGGTGGGAGGGCAGGTTCCATTCGGGCATTTCATAAATGGGATTTACATATTCGCCCGCATAAAGCGTCGCCAGGGTTATTTCGCTCAGGCAGGCCTGCCAGGGGCCGAATTCAGAGCAGACCGACTGCTCCGAGCCGTCCGCGTAATTTATGTAAGCCTGGAATAAGAAGCGGCCGTGCCCCGCCCAGCCTCCGCTGAGACGCACGCCGAAGGCGTTGTCCCTGCCCGGAAGGAGATATTCGGTCACATCGTAGGTATTATAATACACATGCTTATTATAGTCCGAATTAGCCGGCTCCAAAACATTCTGCGTTATCCTTTTGCCGTTAAGCCAAAGCTCGGCAAAGCCGGCGGCAGCCAGATATACGCGGGCCTTGACTATATCCCTTTTTAAACGCTCCCGCCGCCTGAACTGCACCACGCCGTTAGAGGCTATCGCCAGACCAATATATCTGCCCTGCCAGAGGCTTTCTTCATAAAACGCCGTTTCAAACCGTGAAACCTCGCTCTTTATAATATCGTCCGCCTGATTGATAATCTGAACGCTCCAGAAATATTCCTTGCGGCTCTTAAGAGCTGCGCCCGCGCAGTCATGATAAAACGCGCTGCTTTCTATAAAGCCGGTATCCAGAATATCCGCATTTTCAGTCAGGGCGTTCTGCAGACTGGAGCTTAATAAAATTCTATAGGCCTTCTGTTCCGCGCCTCTGCCTGAAAGCGCCGCCTGCCAGGAAAGGCGGGGAACACGCGCGTCAATGCCTATCGGTTCAATAAGATTTTCCGTTCTCAAATTGAAAATTTTATCAATCATAATCATTTTTCCTTTCCATAAGCAAGCTTTTAAGTAAAGCCATACAAAAAAGCATAAGTATATAAGAGCGTTTTTATAAAAAACGCCCTTATTTTTAAAAATTATTGTTGATATTATATCTCAAAATGAGTATAATATAAATGTATTATCCTAACATAAACAAGCACAAAATTAATATACAATGCTGAGTTATCTTAATATTGTACGCAGGCCTTGAGCGCACCGTCATTAATGGAGAGCGCGGAGGGAGGTTTTATTCATGAAAGATAATATTGTTTTCAGCCAGCAGCTAGAAAATATCCAATTAGAGTATCTTACGGGAGACTTTGCCCGGTGCTGGCGAAGCTGGGGCAGCACCAACATCACCCCCAGCTATAACAAATTCTATTACATAATGGGCGGAGAATGCTACATAAAAATTGACGACAGCGAATATACGGCCAAAAAGGGCCAGCTTTTCCTGCTGCCCTGCAACAGCACTCAGACCTATCATCATATTTCGGACAACTGCATCTCCAAATACTGGCTGCATTTTACCACCATGTGCAACAACAAGGACCTGCTTGAGCAGATAACCCTGCCCCATTATATAGAGGTAAAGGACCCCGACTATGTAGCCGACTTGTTTAAATCCATAATTACCAACAATCACCTTTCTCTACATGAGATTCTGCGGCGCAAGGCGTATATATTGCAGCTTCTGGCCTATTATACCGAAAATTCCAGTATAACCCGCAAGAATATCTTTAAGGATACCAAGCTGAGCAGCATACTTACCTACATAGAGGAGAATTTAAGCAAGGATATAACGGTGAGCGAGCTTTGCAGCATATTTCACCTGCATCCTAACTACTTTATACGTTATTTTAAGGAAAAGACGGGATATCCGCCTATTGAATTTATTAACAACCTACGCATAAACCGGGCCAAAAAGATGCTCCAAACCCAGAACGACCCTGTGCAGGTCATAGCCTACAGCGTGGGCTTTGAATCCTCCAACTATTTTTCCAGGCTGTTCAAGCGCAAGACGGGCTTTTCACCCAGTGAATACCGTTACATAGCCAAGGCCCGGCCGGACAGCTATGATTTTGAATGATATCAAGGCTTTTCAGCCCTGCGCTCAATGAAAAAAATATGCGCCGCGCGCTTGCGCGGCGCATATTTTTTTCATTGAGCCGGTGGCCGCGGAAAAATTTGGGGGCGGGGGGGCGGCGCGCCGGCCGGGCTTTTAGCCCGGCCGGGCCCCGGCGGCCCTGCGGGCCGCCGGGGCTGCCGCGGGCCTTCGGCCCGCGGCGCGCGCCGCCCCCCCCGCCCCCAAATTTTTCTTCGCGGCCATCCCGGCGCCAGCATGCAAAGAATCAACCGCATATTAAAAAATTAAAAGGATTTTTAACAATAAAAGAGAATTTATTTATAGTTAAAATTCTTACTGATTGTGCTTTCAGCAGCTTTAAGCGAACGACGCTCTTTTTAAGCTCCGCCGCGGCTCGGCACAAAAATCCTATATTGGAAGGAAGGCTAAAACATGAAACTTGGAATCCAGCTTTATACTGTAAGAGATTTTCTTTTTAAAGACCTTGAGGGCACTATAAGCGACCTGGCTAAAATGGGCTATGAAACGGTAGAGCATTTCGGCGGTTTTACCTGCGACGCCAGCCGTCTGGCTGAGGCCCTCGATAAAAACAACATGAGCTGCATCAGCTGGCACGCCCCCCTGCATTATCTGGAAAACGACCTGTTCTTCGGCACTATGGCATATTTTAAGCAGGTTGGCCTGAAATACTGCGTTTTTACCGTCGGACCCGACGTCATGCTGGACGACCAGAAGCGCGCCGACTTTATACAGCGCGCCAACGCCGTGCAGAAAGCGCTTGAGCCCTACGGAATAAAGACGGGCTATCATAACCACTGGTGGGAATTTGATAACGACGCCAAAGCCTTTAGAGAGGTAAACGAAAAAACCAGCCTGCTTATGGAATTTGACGTGGGCAACGCTCTTAAAAACCATTGGACGCTGGATAAAGGCGCACAGCTTTTCCCCGGCAGGCAGGAGATAATACATATAAAGCCCTATTCCTTTGAAAAAGAATTTAACTGCAATATGGACGACGACAGCTCAGACTGGGCGGCTGTGAAAAAGGTAATAAAGGAGCAGAACACCCAGCACCTTATTTTTGAGCATGAGGACGCGGCAACAGCCATGCAGAGAGCGGAAATTAATATAGGCCTTATGAAAAAGCTGCTGCTTTAATTCTATAAACGCAAAGCGCGGAGGAAAAAGCTCCGCGCTTTTTTATATTTCAATTTTTCTAATTTCATTGCTTTTCAGGCTAAAAAATGCTATAATAATATAAAATAAAGGGTTCTTTTACCCAGCCTTGATTAATTTGCGGCGGTTTTTAAAGAGGCTGAAATTTGCCTTTATTTTGCCTGGCTTTAAGTTTTAACAGCGGCTGCGTCTTTACGCCGCGGCGGCTGGGCAGTCTAAAACAGGCGAGCTTCGGCAGTCCCCGCCATTGGTGCCGTAATATTGACCCGTCTAAATTAAACCGGCGCAAGCCGCCCCATAAAAAAGCGGCGCGGGCGTAGTAATAACCGAAGGAGACCATTGGATAAAGGCCAGCGCGCCCGGCGAGTTTAATGAGCGCAAAAAATTTATCCACTCTTCCTAAACAGCTTTTTCTACAAAAAATGAGGGAGCTGTGGACGGTGGTTTTCCCTTTTAAAGAGGGGTTTAGGGCTTGTCCACATTGCCCACAGACCATAATAATAATAATATATATATTATATATACTACTAATTTATAACCGCGAAGAAGAAAGGAATTTGAAAAATGAAATTTTCCTGCGACCGCTCGCTGCTCATGAGCGCAATCAACACCGTTACCAAGGCGCTGGCCGCTAAAAGCAATATACCTATTCTGGAGGGAATACTCATAACGGCCGAGGGCACTCAGGTAACTTTAGCCTGCACCGATATGTCCCTTACCATTGAATCGGATATAGCCGCCGATATTTTTACTACCGGTAAAATGGTGGTGCCGGGCAGATTCTTTACTGAGATAGTGCGCAAGCTGCCTGAGGGAGAGGTTACGCTTAAGGGGGAGTCGGGCGGAGTAAGCCTGTCCTGCGGCGGCTCCCGCATAACTCTTATGGCTCTGCCCGCTGAAGAATTTCCCAGGCTTCCCGTCTTTAATAAGGGAATAGGCTTTAAATTGGAGCAGAGGCTGCTTAAGCAGATAATAAATCAGACTATATTTGCCGTTGCTCCCGAGGGATATATAAGGCAGGTGCTGACGGGCTGTCTGTTTGATTTCAACGACGGGCTGCTGACTGTTGCGGCGCTGGATACGGTCAGGCTGGCTGTACGCACGGTAGAGGTGGAGACGGGCGCTCAGGCTATGAAGGCGATAATTCCGGCGGGAGCTTTAAACGAGACCTCTAAGATACTTTCAGACGACGACAGCGAGGCGGAGATATCCTTCCAGGGAAGCAACTGCATGTTTGACCTGGGTAATTCCCGCGTGTTCACCAGGCTTTACGAGGGAGAATTTTTAAAGTACCGCTCGTTTATCCCTGTCAATCACGATATAAGCATAATAGCGGACAGGGGGGCGCTTTTGGAGAGCATAGACCGCGCCTGGCTGATGGTTAGGGAAAACAACCGCAATAATCATATATTATTTACTATGGGAGGCGGAAAGCTGATTATAACCAGCCGCAGCGACACGGGAGACGTATATGAGGAGCTGCCTGTTTCGGGGGATATGAACGAGCTTAAAATAGCCTTTAACGCAAAATATTTTGTGGACTGCCTTAAGAATATGGACGAGGATTTTATAAAGCTTAAATTTACCACTAATCGGTCTCCCTGCGTTATAACGCCGGTAGAAAATGAAAGCAAGCTGTATTTGATTCTGCCCGTTAAGATGTAAGGGCTATTGCTTTGGGTATTCTTGATTTATATAGCTTTTAAAGCGCCGAGGCATTTTATATGCCGCGGCGCTGTATTTTAGGACATAATCTTGAATTTATAGTCAGGTGATTTTTATTTGTTGTTTTCAGCTTTAATGCCCTCAGTTTACAAAAAACTGCGTGGTCAGAAAGCATCTTCGGAGCGCCGCGCGGCGGGCGGGCAATATAAATGGGCGCGCAGGGAAAGACGGCTGAGAAGAG
>URIR01000055.1 GCA_900547955.1 uncultured Eubacteriales bacterium
AAAATGAAGAAATTATCCCGTTTTGAGGCGTGTAGTTCTTTGTAAACTGAGGGTAGATAGACGCTATTATTATTTTCCCTTAAGCTCCTTCATAATTTTTTCTAGTTTTTTTCTTTGCTGCTCATTCAGCATAGGAGAAATTTTCTTTTGGAAGTTCTCCATCTTTTTATCGGTCAGCGTGCCGGAAGCCTTATCCTTTTGTACAGTTTGCTTTAATTCACGCATCAGTTCCTCTTCGCTTTTGCCCCTATATTTAGCGGCGGTATTTTTCATAGCTTCAAACTGCCGTTTTTGTTCAGGGGTCAAGTTTTTTTCCGAAAACCCTTTTTTAGGCTCCATTTACAATGCTCCTTTTATTTATCATTCTACTCTATTATATTTATCTAATCTTAAAATGTTTCAACTTAACCGTCCTTCGGCATATATTATTAACAAAGGTATATCTGCTTAAGGAGGGCTTTGGCCCTGCGGAAAGGCATGGTCATAAAAAATGAACCTTCTTTTATTATTTTTGCTTATGGGAAAAGGAATAAACGGACCTAAGCGTCTCGGTCTCGACCCTAAAATATTGGCCGAGCTGTCCCCTTTTCTGCCCCTTGAAGCCAGAAGAGGAGTGCGCGCCCTCTGCGAATATGAAACCTGCATTACAAAACCCGATTTTTACAAAGGCGAAACTTCACGGAATCCGGAGCAGCTCCTTAAAATAATAGAGCATATGAGCCGGGATAAAACCCCTATAATGCTGTTCAGACTTATGTCCTCCATGGGTAAGCTGAAAAATATAGACCCCAATTCTCCAGAAGGTCTGTCCGCTATGCTTTCGGCGATACTGCCCGACGATATGCGCAAAAATATGCCCGATATACCTACATTAATAAACATGATAAATATTGTGCAAAGCATGTCCCAGGAGGAAGAAGATAGCGAGGAAGAACATGAGCAATGCACCAATCAGCCTGAGGACTATTGTCCGCGCGAAATCAGAGCCCCTATGAACACGCGCCAGCGCCGCATATTCGGCCAGCTATTGCGCAGACGCCGATAAAATACATAAAATAACTTTTAAGCCGAAAATTGAGCGCAGCCCTCTGAAAAATACGCTGCTCTCTGATTACAGCTCCTGAGCATAATTAAAAATGGTAATATTTACTCATTGTAATTTATCGAATTCTGTCGTATTATATATTTACAGAACATTTGTTCGGAGAAGTTTTATGGAACGTACTATTCTGCATGTAGATATCAATAACTGTTACGCCAGTATAGAATGCCTTCATAATCCGTCGCTGGCCGGAAAGCCCGTAGCGGTAGGAGGAAGCGTGGAAGAAAGGCATGGCATAATATTGGCAAAAAACTATCAGGCCAGAGATTTTGGAGTAAAGGTCGGCCAAACGCTTTGGGAGGCTCGGGAAAAATGTCCCGAACTTATAGTACTGCCTCCAAATTATGAGCTTTACCTTAAATACAGCCAATATATCCGCGAGATATTCAATATATATACCGACATGGTCGAACCCTTTGGAATAGACGAGGCATGGCTGGACGTATCGGGCAGCCGTGCGCTTTTCGGCAGCGGGTGCAGTATTGCCGAGGAAATACGCCGAAGAGTTAAAAGCGAATTGGGAGTTACCGTATCCATAGGCGTTTCCTTTAATAAGGTTTTTGCCAAGCTTGGCTCTGATATGAAAAAGCCGGACGCAATAACTATTTTGGACAGAAGCAATTATAAAGCGCTGGTCTGGCCTTTGCCTGTTCAGGATTTATTATATGTCGGAAGCGCTACAAAAAGAAAATTATACGACAAAGGGATACGCACTATAGGCGAGCTGGCGGAAGCGGGACCCGAAAGATTACGACAATGGCTGGGAAAATGGGGATATACGCTTTACGCCTTTGCTCACGGAGACGATATTTCTCCAGTAGCCAAGGCCGGTAGTGAAAAAATTATAAAGAGTATCGGCAATTCTACAACCGCACCGCGCGATATACAAAACCCGCTTCAAGCTAAAACCGTATTTTTCAGCTTGAGCGAAAGCGTCGCGGCCCGCTTGCGCGAGCATTCGCTTAAGGGGAGCAAAATTCAGATAAGCCTGCGGCGCAATGATTTATTAAGTATAGAAAGACAAATAAAGCTTACTCAGCCCACCAATCTTTCTGGCGAAATATGCGCCGCCGCCATGACGCTTCTGGAAAAAAACTATAGCTGGGAGCGTCCCTTACGCGGCATGGGTATAAGAATCACAGAGCTTACCGGCCAGGACTATCCGCACCAGCTAAACATGCTGGGAGAGCATATAAAAAGAGAACGCAAGGAAAAGCTGGAGCATTGTCTGGACGAAATACGCGGGCGTTTTGGCTACTGGGCCGTAGCGCGGGGTACCCTGCTGGCCGATAAGGCTTTAAGCTGCGCAGGACTTTCAGGCTGCGCCCTGCTTCCGGCCGGACGCTGACTTCGCCGCTTATATAAAAATCGGCTGAAAAACAACTTTATCCGCAGTAATTTATTCACTATGAGCAAAAACAGCTCGAGGAGCTTAGTATAATGAAAACATATGTAAATGTTATGGTAATATATGACCAGGACGGAAACGTTACCCCTCTGTCCATTGAATGGGAGGACGGCAGAATATACGAAATAGACCAGGTGCTGGATGTAAGAAAAGCCGCAAGCACTAAAGCCGGCGGCGTAGGCATGCGCTATACGGTTAAAATAGGCCGCAGCATAACCTATCTTTTTTTCGACTGCTTTAATAAATGGTTTGTAGAGAAAAAATAAGCGCCGCTTTCCGCCTGCCGGAATTTCAGCTTTAACCCGCAAATACGGCAAAAGCGCAAAAGTCAGCATCCTTGACCTTTATTAATCAAGCACCAACGCTATTAACTCTCCTTAAAGACCTCCTGCGCATATCTAACCGTTTCCATAGCGTCTTTAGCATACTTATCAGCCTTTATCATATCGGCATACTCCTGTGTAAGCACCGCGCCTCCCACTACTACCTTGCACCACGGACAGCTTTCATGCAAAAGCTTTATCGTCTCCTGCATGGCGGGTACGGTAGTAGTCATTAAAGCGCTGAGTCCTGCCAGCATTATTTCATTTTCCTCAACCGCCTTAACTACGGCAGCCGGAGATACATCCCTGCCTAAATCCAACACGTCAAATCCATAATTCTCCAGCAGCGCCCGAACAATATTCTTGCCTATATCATGAATATCCCCTTTTACAGTAGCAAGCGCTATTTTTTTGCCCTGTTTCCCCTCCTTAGGAGGCATCCAGGCCTTTATAAGCTCAAACGCCGCCTTAGCCGCTTCGGCGCTGGCCAGCAGCTGCGGAAGAAACATAACCTTTTTTTCAAATTTTTCCCCCACTTCATTAAGCGCAGGTATAATCTCGCTATCTATAATGGAAACAGGCTTAATCCCCTCCTGAAGCAGCTCCTGCGCCTTAGCGGCGGCATTATCCTTAAAGCCTTTAATAATACTTGAGCGCAAGCCAGTTGCTTCAGACGCATTTAAAACGCCGTCCGCCTTTTTAACGTCCTGCACCTGCACTACAATATTAGAAGCGTAATCTATATAGCCCAGGCAATTTTCATCCAAGCCTCGCAGCGCTAAAAAGGCTTTATAGGTTTTCATCATCTCAACCGAACAGGGATTCATTATAGCTCCGTTAAGGCCGCGATCCAAGGCCGCCGCAAAAAACACCGAATTAACGGTCTCTCGACTGGGCAATCCAAAAGAAACGTTTGAAACGCCTAATGAGGCGCGCCCGCCCATAGCCTTTATTTTGCTTACCGCCTCCAGCGTTACATTAGCGGCGCCGCCGTCTGCGCTTACAGTCATAGCCAACGCGTCCACTATTATATCCTTGCGCTTTATACCGTATTTTTCCCCTTCTCTATATATTCTTTCAGCTATTTCCACTCTGCCCTGGGCGGTATCGGGTATCCCCTTTTCATCTAGCGTAAGCGCAACTATCAATCCCCCGTATTTAGCCGCAAGAGGAAATATTTTTTCCATGCTCTCTTTTTTTCCGCATACTGAATTAAGCATGGGTTTACCATTATAAATCCGCATAGCGCGCTCCATGGCTTCATAATTGGAGGTGTCAATCTGAAGAGGCAAATCGCTTACCTCCTGTATGCGAGGAATAAGCCTGCTTAAAACATCAGCCTCATCTATTTCAGGCAGTCCGACGTTTACATCCAACGCCATAGCCCCAGCTTCCTGCTGTCTTACCGCCTCCTCTAATATATAGCCTATATTGCCTTCTCTAAGCGCCGCCTTAAGCTTAGGCTTTCCCGTAGGATTAAGGCGCTCGCCTATAAGCACGGGCACGGAATCAAAGCTGACGCTATGAGAATAGGAGGAAATAAGCGCCGTATTCTTTTCAGTTACCGGTTTCGGGCTGACCTCCTTAAGCGCATCCTTCATCGCCCTTATGTGCGCCGGAGTAGTACCGCAGCATCCGCCCAGCATGCGGGCGCCCTTCTGAGCTATAAGCTTCATCTGTCCCGCAAACATCTCAGGCGTCACATCATAAAGCGTCCTGCCGTCTTTAACCTTAGGCAAGCCCGCATTAGGAGTAACGCAAACCGGAACAGAAGCTATTTCGCACAATTTTTCAACCCAAGGCAGCAATTTATCCGGGCCCAGGCCGCAGTTTACACCCAGCGCGTCTACGCGCAAACCCTCCAGAAGCGCAACCACCGCACCCGCATCCGCGCCCGTCATAAGCTTACCCTGCTGGTCCATAACCACAGTAGCAACAATGGGCAGATTGGAATTTTCCTTTGCCGCCAGCACGGCCGCTTTTAATTCCAGAGTATCGTTCATGGTCTCTATCAATATCATTTCCGCGCCGTTTTCAACTCCCAAACGCACAACCGCGGCAAACGTATTTACGGCCTCTTCAAATTCCAACGTCCCTAATGGAGCCAGCAGCTTTCCGGTCGGCCCTATATCCAGAGCTATCCTGCAATTTGCACCCATCTTTTCCCTCGCAACGCGCGCGCATTTAAAGGCTGCGCCTATTATATCTCCCAGAGATGGACGCTCCTTCTCCCTCTGTATAGGAAATTTAAAATTATTGGCCCCAAACGTATTGGCGCTTATAATATCTGCTCCGGCGGAAATATACTGACAATGTATATCCTCAATTATTTCGGGACGCGTTATATTATAGGTTTCAGGCAGTTCCCCCGGCTCCAGCCCGCAATTTTGCAGCATCGTCCCCATGCCGCCGTCAAAAAATATAAATTGATTTTCAAATCCTTCTAAAATATTCATATATCCTCCGCCGCTCCTGCATTTTGGCTTACAACCGCCATACGCCAGGCTTATATCACGCTTTTTTCAATCCTATAACCGCAGTAACTGATTTTGCCGGAGTCATAAGCAGGCTGTCATTAAGAGTTATTCCTAAAAGCTTATCCGCTTTAAGCATATTTAACAGTTCAATCTGGCATTGAAGAGGAAAATCACCATAGCCAGCGCTGAAGCGCGGTCTGCTCTCAAAGCCCAGTTCATTAAAACGCTCATTCAAGTTTTCGCATAGATAATCGCAAAAAGCCTCTATAAGAGCGGTTCCGGCGCTGTTAGACGCTAAAGCCTTAAGCGGGCTTATCGCTTCATATCTGGCCACCAGCCGGTCGGTATGTATTCCGATAGTAGCCGCAAAAACTATTGCTTTTTCGCATTCACTAAGGCATTTGGACAAATCCCTGCTGAAAAAACGTCCGAATCCCAAATCAATCAAGCCTGTCTCGCCGAAAAATATATCGTTAACAGCATATACCGCGCTGGGCCTGCTGCCCAAAATTACTTCACGAAGCGCCTCCTGCGCCGCATGCTCGGTTACTGCATCCGCACAGCCGCTTTTAGCACCCATATATCTGTAAATTTCATTCATATCCACATCCAGCTCATCCGCATTCAGCATGAACCTGTACAAAGAAGCCGCCATTATATTATCCCCTTGAGATTATCCTGTATCTTAGCGGCAATATGCGCCTTATTCATGGAATATACATGCACAGCCGTAATGCCCCCGGCGAAAAGACTAATAATCTGCTCTGTCGCATAAGCTATTCCCGCTTTTTCCATGCTTTCGGGCGAATCTCCGAAGCGGTCCACAATCCGCTTAAAGCGTCCCGGCAGATAGGTGCCCGAAAGAGAAGTAATACGCTTTATCTGCTTAGCGTTTGTAACAGGCATAACCCCTGCAATAACCGGAATATTAATACCTGCTTCGCGCAGCTTATACAGATAACTGAATAATATCTCATTATCAAAAAACATCTGGGTAGTAAAAAAGTCGCATCCAGCGTCAGCTTTTTCCTTAAGGTGAATTATATCCTCCTGCAAATTAGCGGATTCCACATGCCCTTCGGGATAACAGGCTCCACCTATGCAAAAATCTCCAAACGTCTTTATATCCCTTATAAGCTGGCTAGCATATTGATAGTCGCCGCCCGTCCGCTCAAAGCCCTCGGGAATATCTCCTCTAAGCGCCATTATATTTTCTATACCCGCTTCCTTTAATTCCGCCAGCTTTTGAAGAACCTGCTCCCGAGTGGAAGAAATGCAGGTTAAATGCGCCAGCGGCGTCACTCCCGCATTAAGCAGATTTTTAGCTATATCCAGCGAATAAAACTTAGCGCCGCCTGCCGCTCCGTAAGTAACGCTTATAAACGGCGGCTTTAACTGGGCTATAGCCTGCGTAGCCTCAAATACGCTGTCATATGTGCTGCTGGTTTTGGGAGGAAAAACCTCAAAAGAAAGCATGGGCTTATTCTGCTTAAGCAAATCTATAATTTTCAATTACAATCTCTCCTGCCGCTCTAAATATAAATAGTAACCTCAGTTTACAAAGAACTGCGCGCCTCAAAACGGGATAATTTCTTCATTTTCTGCGTTATCCTCAATCAGCGTACT
>URIR01000056.1 GCA_900547955.1 uncultured Eubacteriales bacterium
GTGTTTCCTCAACTCACCGAACTTTTTCCGCCCCTCATGGCTGTTCCCGCCCAACTCCGCTTACATGCCTTCCGGGCAATTTGCTCGATGGAAATTAGTGGTCCTTTAACTCCTGCTGCCCATATGCCATTTCTTACTGAAATTGTGGATAACTTGTCTTGAGGGAAAGGCTATTATATGCTATAATAAAAAGCAATAAAATCTTTAAACGATTAATGGTTCTGGTAATATATGCGTTGCGTATGGATATTATAGCCGTTATTGCGGAATATATATTACACAGATAAATATATTTGCGCGGAGGTAGGTATGAGCTTTTTTAATAGAGATTTGGGAATAGATTTAGGAACGGCCAATACTCTTGTTTATATGAAAGGCAGAGGCATAATTATAAGAGAACCCAGCGTCGTAGCGGTAAGGATAAGGGGCAACCGCAAGGAAGTGCTGGCAGTAGGTGAAACGGCGAAAAATATGATAGGGCGCACACCGGGCGATATAGTTGCAGTTAAGCCTCTCAGGGACGGGGTTATCGCTGATTATGAAATAACAGAGCAGATGCTTTCGGATATTATACGCCGTGCTTTACCCAGAGGATTTTCTCTGACTAAGACTCGTGTTATAATCTGCGTGCCTTGCGGGGTTACTGAAGTTGAACGGCGCGCTGTAGAAGATGCGACGCGGGAAGCTGGCGCTCGATTTGTTGAAATACTTCCTGAGCCGATGGCCAGCGCTTTGGGCGCGGGTTTACCCGTGAACGAGCCTTCGGGCAGCATGATAGTGGATATCGGCGGAGGTTCAAGCGAAATGGCCGTAATTTCCATGGGCGGCATAGTAGTATCCCGTTCCTTGCGCATGGCGGGCAATAAGCTGGACGAGGCTATTGTAGGTTATGTTAAGCGTGAATTTAATTTGGCTATAGGAGAACGTACGGCTGAGGAAATAAAAATGAATATAGGCTCGGCGTATCCTTCGGGTGAGGAAAAAACTATGGATATCAGGGGACGGGACCTTATTTCGGGCCTGCCCAAGACGCTTACAATAACTTCGACGCATGTTAGGGAAGCTTTAAGAGCATCCCTAGTGGCTATTGTAGACGGTATAAAGAATACCCTTGAAGATACACCTCCCGAATTAGCCGCCGATATTATGGAGCGCGGTATAGTCTTGGCGGGCGGAGGCGCGCTGCTTAAGGGCCTGGATATGCTTGTTAAATATGAAACGGGCATGCCTGTATATGTAGCGGACGATCCGTTGGACTGCGTTGTACTGGGAGCGGGCAAGGCTCTGGAAAATATTGATACTTTGCAAAGGAGCAGCCGCAAGGGCGATTATTATTAAATATACTTGCTCTTAAAGCTTAGGCGGTAATGAAAGGCAAAAATAAAAAGAGAAACAAAATAATAAGAACTGCTATTGCTTCGGCTGCGGTGTTTGTAATTCTGCTGCTTTTGATGTTTAACAGCGGCATAGGTTTTTTGCGAAAGATATCGGGCTATATAGTTATTCCCGTGCAAACCGGGCTTAGCGCGGCTTTTAAGGGAATCGGCGATTTTTTTACAGGCTTTGCCGATAATGTGCGAATGAAGCAGGAACAGCAGGAATTGATTTCGGAGGCCGAACAAAAGCAGCTTTATGAGCAGCAGCTTAAGGATGCGCTTCTGGAAAATGAACGTTTGCGCGAGTTATTGGGAGAGCAGGGCAATTATCCTGATACCAAGCTGGTTTATGCCGATGTAATTCTTAAAAATGTAGATTCCTATTCCTCTACCTACACTTTGAACAAGGGAACAAAAGATGGCATAGAAAAGGACATGGTGGTTGTGGCTATAGGCGGCTTGGCCGGAAGGATAATAGAGGTAACCGATACATATTGCGTTATGCTTTCATTAATAGACAGCCGCAGCTCTGTGCCGGGTATTGTGGAAAGCAGCCGGGATACAGGCATCGTTAAAGGAATGGCTCAGACCGGGCAGGTTCAGTCTGTCTGTGAAATGTCTAATATGCCCATGGAGGTAAAGACCGTCCCGGGGGATAAGGTTGTAACTTCAGGCATGGGAGGAGTTTTTCCCAAGGGAATTGTTATAGGCGAGGTTATAGAAGTGACTGCTGGGGATACTCAGCTGGATACTAACGCAAGAATTGTTCCCGCCGTGGATTTTGACCATCTGGAGCATGTGCTTATTATTCAGGAGGCGCGAACTCTGGATACTGCCAGCGAAGAATGAAAAGATTTATAATTACTATATTTTCTATTATATTGATAATATTACAGCTTTATTTTTCGCCCGTTATATCCATAGCAGGCTATGCGCCTGATTTTGTGCTTATACTTCTGGCTGTTCTGGGCGCGGGGGAAAGCCTTGCGGCTTTACTTGCAACCGGCGTGGCAGCCGGGGCGGTTATAGACCTTACTACTGCGGGAGGAACATTTATAAATACGGCGGTATATTTTATCGCCGCGCTTGTCTGCGCGCTGCACAGGTATATTCAAATTAAAGGAGTCGGTTTTATTAACGCTGCGGTTTATACCTTCATAAGCGCTGCGGCAAAGTATTTTATATTAATGTTCGCGTTATATATAGTAAAAATTGAGCAGGGATTATCGCTGATGATATTTTTTGCAAATATTCCGGCTATGATATACAGCGCTCTTGCGGCTATACCATTTTATTATCTCTATTATCTTATCTGCAAGTTCAGGTTTATGCAGGAGGAGAAGGAGAGAGGGGTAATAACGGGAGGCCCATTTTTCAATTAACGGAGAATACGAATGAGAATCATTTGGAATTACGACAATAGAAAAAAGAAAAAACAGGATAAGCGGAGCCTTTTATGTCTGGGCGCTTTTATTATGGCGTTTATGGTGCTTATCGTCACTCTTTTTGATATGCAGATACTTAACGGAGGCTCATATGCGGACAGCGCGATAACGCGTAAAACCCGTACTCTGACCGTACCTGGAACCAGAGGCAAGATTATGGATTCAAACGGTATACCTCTTGCTGTGGACCAGAAAATATATAAAATAGAATTTTACAGAGATTACAATACTGCCGCGCAGCGGGAGATGTATACCAATTCTATAATAAAAGCCATAGACATCATAGAACGCAACGGTCATGAGATTGAAAACAGCTTCGCTATAGATTATCAAAACGGCGAATATGTTATGGATTGGGGCAACGTTAGCGAGCAGACTGCCGCAACGAGGGAGAATCGGTGGAGACAGGATTTTTATTTCAATAATAACGAGACCCCTGAGGAAATGTATTTTGCGCTGAGGGAGAAATATCATATTCCTGAGGATATGCCCGACCAGGAGGCTTTTAAGGTTTTGGCCATCTGGCAGGATAGCGTACAGAATTATTATGTTTCACGTTCCATAGTAGTTGCTAAGAACGTATCTGAGGAGACGGTCGCGGAAATTGAGAGCTACAGCTACGAGCTGCCCGGTTTTACGATAAACGAGGCTACGGGACGGCTTTATCCGCAGGGTGAAACGGCTGCGCATGTTATAGGCTATATGGGACGTATTTCGGCTTCGGATAAAAATTACATAGATGATTACGGATATTCGGCTGACGATACGCTGGGAGTTTACGGCGTTGAGCGCATAATGGAATTATATCTTACAGGCAATGGTACGGCGCGCAGCGGAAAGAGAGTGGTGGAGGTAGCCAGCTCTGGCCGCATACTGCGTGAAATATCCTATACTTCGCCTAAGCAGGGAGACGACGTATATCTGACGATAGATATAAATCTTCAAAAGGTTGCCGAGCAGGCGCTTAAGGAGAACATAGAGATGATAGCGGCGCAGCAGCTTGAGGACTATAATAAGCGGCTGGAATATTATCAGGCTATAGAAAAGGACATGGGCCGCAAGATAAATTTTGCCTCGGAGGGCGCGGCGGTAGTAATGGATATAAATAGCGGCGCCGTATTAGCTATGGCTAGTTATCCGTCGTATGATATAAACCTTTTTGCTCAGGGCATATCACAGGAGGATTTTGACGCGCTTCTGGAAGATGAGCGCAGCCCTCTTACCAATAAGGCCATATCTTCTACCAGTATGCCCGGCTCCATATTTAAGATGGTGACGGCCACGGCGGGGCTTATGGAGGGTGCGATAGACCTGGACAGTACGATAACCTGCGAGGGGGCGTATACCAAATACGGTGAAAGCGACGCGCCCAGCTGCTGGTATTGGCGTGATTACGGCAGAAAGCATGGCGCTATTGACGTATCCGAGGCTATTGAAGCGTCATGCAATTATTTCTTCTACGAAGTAGCCGATAGAGTGGGAATTGAGGGCATACGCAAATGGGCGGGCAATTACGGGCTGCTCAGCCGAACCAATATCGAGCTTTCCAATGAGGCTGTAGGACAGGTGGGCAATCAGGAAATACTGTATGATTCTACAAAGCCGGTGACAGATCAGGCGACTAATATGCCCAGAATTTATTATAACAGCATCAGGCGCACTTTGCTGGAATGCGCTGAAAATTCGGGAGTGGAGCTGACAGACGAACAGGTAGACGACGCAATGGACAGAATAATGCAGTTTACCAATATTCCGTATGCGGATAGGCTGGGAGCGATAAGGGATTTGCTTTATGGCGAGCTGGGTATGTCCTACGCTCTGGTTTACTGGGAAATAAGCTACACAATACGCGATTATTTAGGCGATTTAGTTTGGACTCCGATACGCACTATCGCTACCGGGATAGGCCAGGGTATAACAACGGTTACGCCTATAGCCGTAGCTCGGTATATATCGGCGCTGGTGAACGGAGGAACGGTTTATGACGCGCATGTGGTTAAGAAGGTAGTAGACAGTAAGGGAAGCACCGTTTATGAGACCGAGCCGGTGGTATATAATCAGCTTGACGTTAAGGAAGAGTATCTTAACGCCCTCAAGGAGGGCATGAAGGACGTTATTTCGGGCGAGGACGCCACTACCGCCACCAGGCAGTTTGAAGACTGCATATATAAAGACCAGCTAGGCGGCAAAACGGGTACGGCGCAGGTAAATAATATAAATTTGGAGAACAACTCGTGGTTTGTGGCGTTCGCGCCGTATGACAAGCCGGAGATAGCGATAGTGGTATTTATTCCAAGCGGATATGCGGGCGGCTATTCTGGCTATACAGTACGCGTAATAGCCGAGCATTATTTAGATCAGAAGTATAATACTCAGACTGACGATATTCCTGAAAAGGACAGCATAGTATATTGATTTGTTTAATAATTAACAGTAGGAGGCTTGATTATGGAGTATAGGGAATACGCTAAAGGCACTAAGGTATCCGCGCTGGGATTCGGGTGTATGAGACTGCCTGAATATGAGAAGGACGGGGAGTGGCATATAGACGAGGAAAAGGCTGTGCCTCTTTTAAGAAAGGCGGCGGAATTGGGGGTGAATTATTTCGATACTGCTCCGGGATACTGCCATACTAACAGCGAAATAACTGTAGGCCGCGCGCTGAAGCCCATAAGGGATAAAGTGTATATTTCATCCAAAATTTCAATGGACGATATTTCCTGCAAGGATGATTATTTCCGCATGCTGGAGAAGAGTCTGCGCAAACTGGATACGCCTTATATAGATTTTTATCATTTCTGGGGCATTAATAAGGGCGTTTTTGACAATAAAATACTAAAATATGATTTGCTCAGCGCTGCTCAGGAGGCTAAGGCGCAAGGGCTTATAAAGCATATTTCCTTTTCCTTTCATGATAATCCTGAATATATAAAATATATAATAGAAACGGCGGGAATAATGGAGAGTATGCTTGTTCAATATAATCTTCTGGACAGAAGCCATGAGGAAATGATAGCCTATGCCCGAAAAAAAGGGCTGGGCGTAGCGGCTATGGGACCAGTAGGCGGAGGACGTCTTGCGGCGCCTGCCGATATCTATACGCGTTTGACGGGCAAGCCGGCGATAGCGACTTATGAACTGGCGTTTCGTTTTGTATTGGGAAATCCCAATATAAGCTGCGCGCTTTCGGGCATGGAAAATTTGGATATGCTGCTTAAAAATGTGGATATTACTGAGCGCTGCGGAGAGACTGCTCAAAAGGAATGGGAGCAGCTCGCTCAGGCTGAAAAGCAGCTCAGAAAATTTAACGAGTTATACTGCACAGGCTGCGCTTATTGCCAGCCATGTCCTGCGGGTATAGATATTCCGAGGATTTTTCAGCTTTATACATATCATAACGTATATGGCTTGACTGAATATGCGCGAGAGCAATACCGTCAGTATGCTCAGAACAAAAGCACAATAAAGGACTGCATAGGCTGCGGTCATTGCGAGCATAAATGTCCTCAGAAGCTGCATATAAGAAAGGAGCTGGCCAGGATAGACAAGCTGTTCAATGCTTCGGACGCTTCAAAATAAAGCCGAAGTACTGTTTTTACTTATATTATTTATTTAGGCGGCAAAAGCTTTTAACAGGCAGGAGCCGCCCTTTAATTTTCCGACGTCCGCAGGATGCGCGCGCCAAGATAATTCTTTGTGTTTAAGGTTGCGCGATAAAGCGACAGGGTGTGTATTGAGAGCAGAAATGTATTTTGCTTTTAACATATTGTCCAGGGCTAAATTTATTGGGGAAAGCTTCAATTAAGTTGACAAAAGGAAATATGTATTATAAAATAATAAATAGATTCTGCGGGTGTAGCTCAGTGGTAGAGCACCGGCTTCCCAAGCCGGCTATGTGGGTTCGATTCCCATCACCCGCTCCAATGCGAACACCCTAAGATGGTATCGCTCGCTGTACATTAGATTTTTATGATTTATAGGAGGTTTTACAGAAATGGCAAAAGCGAAATTTGAACGTAACAAGCCGCATGTAAA
>URIR01000057.1 GCA_900547955.1 uncultured Eubacteriales bacterium
CAAACGTCCTCCCGTACCTGTCCACTCCTACTATGTTGTTAGTGGTGTAGCCCAGGTATTCAGGCTGGTTGGGCGTTGGCGTCGCGCTGGACTCTGTGCCTGACGTAGCGGTAGGCTCGCTCTGTCCCTGAGAAGTCCCGGGAGTAAGCGCGCCGTCTGTGTTCCCGGCGGTAGGAGCCGGGTCCTTGGCGCAGGACGTACAGGCGCCCAGAACCGCCAGGGCCATTAAAATAACCAATAGCTTTTTCATATTCTCTCTCCAAGCAATGAAATTTTAACAATATTTTAGCATACTTTTTTTAAAAATCAAGATTATTTATTATTTTAATTTCCGTGAGACGAAAAAAGACAATATAATTAAAATGCAGCGCGCCGAAAATGCAGCGCGGCGGCGTTGGGCGCAGAAATTTCCGACTGAAAAGGTAGTGCGGCGGCGTTGGGCGCGGAGATTTTCGACCGAAAAGGGAACGCGGCGGCGTTGAGTGTAAAAATTTCCGACCGCAGAGGAGGAAAATTTTCCAGTTTGGCAAGGGGACGGGGAGCAGCGGAGATACTAGTCGTATTTCAAGGACGATAACGCAGCTGAGCCCGGCAATTCGCCCTATCGCGGCGCATTCTACTCTGATAGAATCGTCTATCATATGAAAAAACAATTTACACAAAATTCAAGTGTATTTTTTCCTTAATCAATGTTATAATATTGGCGGACGCAAAGCCGTGAACGGCGCGGCGAGAGCACACGCCCGCCTCAAAGCGGGCGCCGCAGAATTCTATAATATGCTTTTTTAAATTTTCAGCGGCTGCGGCCCGCCGTATTACTGCGCGCGGGCAGGCTGCAAAAGAGGAGAATTGTTATGAACGTATCAATAAAGGAAATTTTCGCCCGTCCAGGGGACTATGCGGACAGGCAGATAACCGTCCAGGGCTGGCTCAGAACGGTCAGGGACAGCAAGCAGTTCGGCTTTATGGAAATAAATGACGGAGGCTGCTTTAAAAATATACAGGCCGTGCTTGTACGGGACGCTTTGGATAATTACGACCAATGCGTAAAATTAGGCGTGGGCAGCGCCGTAAGCGTTACCGGCATACTGACGCCTACTCCTCAGGCCCGCCAGCCTTTTGAGATACAGGCCGAGCGGGTGGAAATCTTAGGAGACTGCGCGCCCGACTACCCGCTGCAGAAAAAGCGGCATACAATGGAATTTCTGCGCACTCTGCCTCATCTGCGGGAGAGGACTAACACGCTTTCGGCAGTATTCCGCATACGCTCCCTGGCCGCCTTTGCAATACATCAGTTTTTCAACAGCAACGGCTTTGTTTATGTTCATACGCCTATAATTACGGGCAGCGACTGCGAGGGAGCGGGCGAAATGTTTCAGGTGACTACTTTGCCATTGGATAATATACCTAAGACCTCTGAAGGCAATGTGGATTATTCCCAGGATTTCTTCGGCCATAAGGTGGGGCTTACTGTCAGCGGCCAGCTTATGGGAGAGGCCTATGCCCTTGCCTTTAAAAATATCTATACCTTCGGCCCTACCTTCCGCGCGGAAAACAGCAATACAACCCGCCATGCGGCTGAATTTTGGATGATAGAGCCTGAAATGGCCTTTTGCGATATAGACGGGGATATGCTTACGGCCGAGGCCATGATTAAATATGTGATAAATTACTGCATGGAGCAGGCTCCCGACGAATTGGAGTTTTTCAATAAATTTGTGGACAACGGCCTGCTGGAAAGGCTTAGAAACGTAGTCGAGACGCCTCATTTCAAGCGGATAACCTATACTCAGGCGATAGAGCTGCTTGAAAAATCGGGCAGGCAGTTCAATTACCCCGTAGCGTGGGGAGAGGATATAGCGACCGAGCATGAGCGCTATATAACCGAGGAGGTCTATGGCTGCCCGGTATTTATTACTGATTATCCTAAAGAGATAAAGGCCTTTTATATGAAGCAGAATCCCGACGGCAAAACAGTCGCAGCTATGGACCTTTTAGTGCCCGGCATAGGAGAGATAATAGGGGGCTCGGAGCGCGAAACCGATTATGCTTTGCTTGTAAAGCGCATGGAAGAGCTTAATATGGACATACAGAGCTATAAGTGGTATACAGACCTGCGCCGGTACGGCGGGGTTACCCATTCGGGCTACGGTCTGGGCTTTGAAAGGCTTATAATGTATCTTACGGGAGTTCAGAATATTCGTGACGTACTGCCTTTCCCGCGTACCGCAGGCAGCGCTGAATTATAAGGGGCGGTTCCCTTTCACCGGCGTGCGCGTTTGAGGCTTGGGCCTGACGACGGCCCGGCTTAAGGGCGCAAAGCGCTGAAAAAAACCGGCGGCTGTTATCAGGGGGAATATAGTGAGTGGCATTCTTATTGCGCTAATGCGTCAATACGCTTATGCAGACGCGGAAAACGGGCGAACGGCCTGGGGTAAGGCACATTGTTCCTGCTGTCTGACGCTAAAATTGGAGGATTAAAAACTATGAAAATTTCAGTAAAAATGCTGTGTACTTCGGCCGTATTAATGGCTCTGACCGTGTGCGCCACGGCCTTTATGTCCTTTCCCGTGCCTAATATGCAGGGCGCTTATGTGCATCCTGGGGATATAATAATATTCCTTGGAGTAGTTCTGATTGGGCCGTATGCCGCGGTTGTAGGCGGTCTGGGCGGCTTTATAGCGGATTTTATAGTGGGCGCGGGAGTGTATGCGCCCGCAACTCTGGTAATTAAAGCCCTTATGGCGCTGATATGCTATCTTATAATACGCAGGAAACCTGATTCCTTCTGGCTGCGCCTGGCGGGCATGGCCGCGGGCGCGCTGGTGATGGTGGCCGGCTACTTTGCCTATGAATGGATGCTTACAGGGCAGCTTGCCGCAGCTGCGGCCAGTTCCTTATTCAATCTGATTCAGGCGGCTGTGGGCGTGGTGCCCGCGTGGCTGATAGCGCCGGCGGTTAAAAGGCTGCATTTGGTTTGAGCGTTTTTATAAAGCGTTTAAGACGCTTTATCCGCCGCTTTATATAGCGCGGGTTTAAAATCTGCGGGCGTCTGGCCTGCCTGCAGGGAAATATAGCTTTAAGTTTTCGGGGGCACCCGGACGGAGAGGAGAAAACACATGAATTTCAAACGGCTGCTGGCGCTGATAAGTCTATGCGCGGTTCTGACGCTTACGGGCTGTATGACCAGCATACTTCCTTTAGAACGCCCGTATTTGGGAAATTCAGCGACTCCGGGCAGTACCGCCGGCCCGAGCGGCGGCGCGGCAAGCCGCATGCCCTCGCAGAACAACAGGCCGGAGAACCTGAGCGGCGTGCGCGTATATTATTCGGGAGAAGGCAGCATGCTCACGTTTGAAACGGTAAATCAATACGAATTCAGATATAAGATATTTGATTCCAAGCCTGAGCTTAAGCCGGGGGACGACCTTTCGGACTGGACGGTTATAACCAGCGGCGAGCAGTTTGACGGCGGCGCGTGCCGCAATATCGCGGTTGCGGCGGCGGACGGCGGCAGGCTCACGGCATATAAAATATATGAATATGTTCCGGGCATTGTATATTATCCGCTTTCGGACGGGATAAACGACCAGTATAAATACCTGGCTCAAAGCATAACCAACTGGCAGAAGGAGGATTATACTCTGGGCAACGCTTCTTTAATTGAGGCTTATAAGCAGCAGGGCGATTCGGGTATGAGCGCGGGCATAACCATGCGCATGAGCGCCGGTGAGCCGGTATATTCGCCTATAGCGGGCGAGGTTATATATTGCGGTACCGTACAGGATATGAATATGGTGGCCGTTTACAGCTATGAAATGGATATGACCATGATACTCCTTCATATGCAGGATATCTCTCCGGCACGCCAGGCGCTGGAGGAGGGCTATGCCTTTGAGGAGGGCTATCTTTTGGGCTATGCCGGAAGGGTGGGCGCTAAGAGGGATTGCCTGTATATAGAGCTGTTTTCGGGCGCTTCTTATGGCAGCATATATAAAACTGAGGACGTCTCCCTGCTTCAGAGGCAAACGCTGGATCCGCTTATTCTTTCGGCGAACGGTCCTGTGCTTTCGCCGGATAAGCCGGGTTATATACCGGTAAGCAACAGGGACGGCAATATGAATAATCAGGGCATGGCGGCCATGGAGGACGATTGGATATATTTTATAAACGACGCTCAGGACAGCGCGATATATAAAATGAGGCTGGACGGAAGCGAAATGCAGGAGGTATGCTCGGATAGGACCGCATGCCTGACAGTCAGCGAGGGCTGGATATATTATTGCAAGGAGGATTCGGACAATAATATATATAAGGTGCGTACCGACGGTTCGGAGCGCACTAAGCTAAACAGCCATCATTCCAACTGTCTTACGGTGGTAGGGGATTGGATATATTACAGGAATTTTAGATATTATTCCCGCATGTACCGGATGAGGACGGACGGGACGGAGGTTCAGCGCCTGACGTCCAACGCTGCGTGGGGATATTTCTGGCATGACGGCAGCATTTATCATATTGAATCGCGTTCGGGCGAGGTTATTTTCCGGGCTGATTTCAATGCTGAGGGTGCGGAGGTGACCAAGCTTAATTCCAGCGCGTCTGATTATATCTGCGTTATTGATGACTGGATATATTATGTAAACCGGGGTCAGCAGAATTATATTTATAAAATGCGGCTGGACGGGAGCGAGAATCAGCGGGCGTTTGACGTTAAAGCGCGCCGTCTGAATTACTTTGACGGATGGCTGTATTTTACTGATGTAGATAGTAACCAGAGAATATACCGCGCGCGTACAGACGGCTCGGAAAAGACTCTGGTAGTGGACATTTCTCTTTGCATTGATATTAATATAGTGGAAAATTGGATGTTTTTCAGAGTAGAAGGCTCAACGGTAAGGCAGTATATGATGAATTTAAATACAAGCGAGGTACGCGAGCTGGCATAATTTTTCCGCAGCAGCTCTTAAGGGGGGCGGCTCTTGGCAGGCGTCCGCCTGCGGGGGCCGGGCCTTCGGCCCGGCCCTGCGGCCTGAAAGGCCGCCAAGAGCCGCCCCCCCTTAAGAGCTGCTGCGGAAAAATAAGCCGGGCAGGCGTGGGCGCGCCGTACCTTTATTAAAGAACAATCCCCTAGGCGCATATAATTTTTAAGGAGCTAATATGAAAAAAGGGCAGACGGTAGAAGGAATTGTTAAGAAGGTTAAATTTCCTAACGAAGGGCTGGTGGAGATTCCCGGCGAGGAGAGGCCTCTTGTGTTAAAAAATGCTGTTGTCGGCCAAAAGGTGCGCGTTAGCGTGCAGAAGCTGCGCAGGGGCAAAATTCAGGGGCGGCTTTTGGAGGTATTGGAAAAGGCGCCGTGCGAAATAGAAGCGCAATGTCCGCATTTTGGTCTCTGCGGAGGCTGTACATACCAAAATCTTCCGTATATTAAGCAGCTGGAGATAAAGGAAACCCAGGTTAAGGAGATATTGGACGAAGCGGTCTCGGATGATTATATCTGGGAAGGAATAAGCTCCAGCCCGCGGATGAACGGATACCGCAACAAGATGGAATTTACCTTCGGCGACGAATATAAGGACGGGCCGCTGGCTCTGGGCCTGCATAAGCGGGACAGCTTTTATGATATTATAAATGTTTCAGGCTGCCGCATAATAGACGAAGATTTCAGAAAAATTCTGGAATGCACGCGCAGGGCGGCGGTGCAAAGCGGTTTGGATTACTATCACCGTAATACGCATAAGGGCTTTTTCAGGCATCTCTTAGTGCGCAAGGCGGCTGCTACAGGCGAGATACTGGTGGACATAATTACTGCTTCGGGCCGGGAGCAGGATAATTATACCGAGGCTCATGTCTCTGAACAAATGCTGCGGTCCTGGCTGGCAATGCTGCTTGAGCTTAAGCTGGAGGGCAGAATAACCGGGGTGCTTCATACCCTTAACGATTCGGCTGCCGACGCTGTAAAGGACGGGGGCACGGCGGTTTTATACGGGCAGGCGTATTTTTACGAGGAATTGCTTGGACTGAAATTTAAGATTACTCCATTTTCCTTTTTTCAGACCAATTCTCTGGGCGCGGAGATTTTATATGAAAAGGCCAGGGAATATATAGGGGATACCAGGGATAAAACGGTATTTGATTTATACAGCGGAACGGGAACTATTGCTCAGATTGCCGCGCCGGTTGCCCGCAGGGTGACGGGAGTGGAGATTGTATCCGAGGCGGTGGAAGCGGCAAAGGAAAATGCCTGGATAAACGGGCTGGATAATTGCTTCTTTATAAATGGAGACGTTTTGAAGGTTATAGACCATTTAAAGGATAAGCCGGATGTAATTGTTTTGGACCCGCCCAGGGAGGGCGTGCATGCTAAGGCATTGGAAAAAATAATTGCCTGCGGCGCTGAAACAGCCGTATATATTTCCTGCAAGCCCACCAGCCTGGCCAGGGATATCAAGGCGTTTTTAGAACAGGGCTATATTTTGGAGCGGGCGGCGTGCGTTGATTTGTTTCCGGCGACTTATCATGTAGAGACGGTCGTTAAGCTGGTTAGAAAAATCCCCGGCGCAATGTAAAGCGTGTGCGGTTCCTTCTAAACTGAGTGCAACAGAAGACGGTTTATTATATAAAAAGAATACCCTCTAAATTGACAAGGGGATACACGCCTCCAGCGGTCTGATTTCGGCATTTTCTGCG
>URIR01000058.1 GCA_900547955.1 uncultured Eubacteriales bacterium
CGGACGGGCCCATAACCGCCGCAAATTCGCCATGCTTGAGAGAAAAGGACAGGCCCTTGAGCGCGGGCACCAGCCTTTCCCCCTGCTTATAGCTTTTAAATATATTATTTATTTCTATCATAGCTTATAATTCAAAAGGTGATATTATCCGTTCGTTCTCAGCCAGGCCGTCAAGCACCTGAACATACTGTCCGTTGCTCACGCCTAAGGATACATACCGTTTTTCCTCCCCGCCCGATTTTTTAAGAACGTTGACATAACTGCCGTTTTCATCCTCCAGGCACCAGAGCGCCGGAACAATCAGAACATCCTGAGCATTTTTTATAATAGCCGTAACATCCAGACGGGAATTAATATTATATTGCCCGTTTAAGCTTATCACAGCCTGTGCGCTTACGCTCCCGTCCGAATTTACAGCCAACGCGCTTTTTTTAGTTATCTCCCCTACAACTTTATTTCCCACATATATCTTTTGTCCAGGTATAATCTCCTCGTAATCGTTTTCATGCACAGGTACGGTCAGCTCAAGAGAATTAGTGCTTTGGATTACTGCGCACGGCGCAGATGCGGTTACATAGCCGCCTTCGGAAAGCTGCTTAAGGGAAATTTCGCCCGTTATAGGAGCAGTTACAACGCTCTTCTCCATGCTCTCTTCCAAAGCGTCTATCTTTTCGCCAAGCTGCTTGAGGGTTTCATCCTCTTCTCCCGAGCCTAAAATGCTGCCTGAAACAGTTACGGCGTCCTGCACCTTAAGCTGGGCCAAAAATTCGTCCACCGCCTGATTCATGCTAGTATATTCGGCATAATAGCCTTGAGCCTGCATAATTCCCAGATCCGCCTTGGCTCTGGCCGCATTTTCTTTCTGCTCAAGCAGGTTTAGCTGATACTCCTCCGCCTGCGCCTTCAAATCTTCCAGCTCCTGCTCCGCCTGAACGCTGTCCAAACGATAAAGGGGCTGCCCCTGCTCAACCAGTTCCCCATCCGAAACAAATATTTCAGCTATTTTTCCCGCCGATTCAGCATATATATATTCGCTTTGAGCTGCCGTCACCCGGCCGCTTAATTCCAATTTTTCCTGTACATCTCCGTAAATGACAGTAAAGGTTTCCCGCTCCTTTGGAGGCTCAAAGGTAAAGGCAAACAGCGCTCCGCATAAAACTACGGCTACCAGACCCCATACTATAAGCCATTTATATCTTTTCATTCTCTATCCCTCCGCCCAAAAAAATGTCAACCATATTTTTTGCAAAGCATTATAAAATATACTGGTTCAAAGCCTCAAAAAATATAAAAACTTTTAAAACGCCTCCATAAAGCCAAATGCATTCCCTTATTTTTAATCAGCAAAGCGGCGTACTAAAAAAGCGCATGCACAGCATTTAGCCGCCGCATACGCTTTTACATTTATATTACGGAGCACTTAGCCGCCGCATATACCTTTGCCTTTTATATAAAGCAATTATATATTATTTTTCCTGCGTCTTACCGCAAGCGCTCCCAAAACAAGCAGCGCCGCGGATACGCCCGCAAAAAACAGCGCGTCCATATCTCCGCTCTCGCCCGGCTTATCCTGTTCGCCCGTTCCCGGCTCTCCTTCTCCAGGATTGGGCTTTTCTCCTCCTGCGCCGCCAGTTAAATCTATATCGCCCTTTTGAGCGGTATTATCAGTTATGCCCTTGCCGTAAAAGAATATATCGTCTACTAAAAGATAGCTGTCTGTTTGACCAGATGCTCCAACCTCACTAAATTCAAAACAAACCCTATCCGTCTGGTAATTTTTCGCATCCTCGGCTGTCGCCGGGCTTCCGCCGGCCCAGCTATTACCCAAAGAATTAAATGGAAACATTACATACCCTTTAAAGCCCACCGGTATTTCTATAAAAGCATTAGTCGAAACGGTATTCTCAACAGCCTCGCCATTCTGTACAATATAATATACTGAACCAGCAAGATTTTCAAAAAAACCGTTATTCGCGTAAAGATGTCCCTTAAAGCCTATTACATTTTCAGTATTATTTTCAAGATACATGCCTATTCCCTGCGCACCGTCAAGATTCGCGCCCTCGAGAGAAGCCGAACCATTTGTAAGAAGCTGCAGATTCTGAGTCCATGCGCTCTGATAATAGAACCTCAAAGCGTTATCCACATACTGTACACTCAACTCAGGATTGGAGTTTGTATACTGCACCCATTTGTTTCCCTCAGATTTTTCGGTATTTAAATCAATTAAAGCCGTATCATCACCCGTAAAATCATCCACTACCCATATAGTCAGCGAATCATCCGTCCAGGGAGTGGGCAACTCAGCGGCCGCAGCCGGTACCGCCAGAGCGCAAAGCGCCATTGCGGCGGCAATCATTAAGCAGACAAGCCTTTTCATGTTTCTTCCTCCTTAATATTTTATTGATTATATTTTAACCTTTGAAAATTAAAAGTCAATATGCTCTTTAATAGAACAGACGCAAAAAATCTATCATTTAATTTAATTCTTAAGTAAATTCAATCAAACCAGCACAATACTAACCTATAAGCTGCACGGAACAGATTTCAAACGTTATAACAATCTGCATGGAATATGTTTAGCGAATCAGTCTAAAAGAGATTTTCTCAGTCTGCAAGATAGAATTCAGCTACTTTAAATTAGCAAGCAGCACATTAAAAAAGCGCATGCACAGCATTTAGCCGCCGCATGCGCTTTTACATTTATATTACGGAGCACTTAGCCGCCGCATATACCTTTGCCTTTTATATAAAGCAATTATATATTATTTTTCCTGCGTCTTACCGCAAGCGCTCCCAAAACAAGCAGCGCCGCGGATACGCCCGCAAAAAACAGCGCGTCCATATCTCCGCTCTCGCCCGGCTTATCCTGTTCGCCCGTTCCCGGCTCTCCTTCTCCAGGATTGGGCTTTTCTCCTCCTGCGCCGCCAGTTAAATCTATATCGCCCTTTTGAGCGGTATTATCAGTTATGCCCTTGCCGTAAAAGAATATATCGTCCACTAAAAGATAGCTGTCTGTTTGGCCAGGCTCTCCTATTTCATTTACCACCAGGCATACTCTATCCGTCATATAATCATACGCATCTTCTGCTTCAGCCGCGGAATTACCGTCCCATACATCCCCCAAGGACGCAAACGGGAACAGCATATAGCCTTTAAAACCCGCCGGTATTTCAATGTTTCCCGTTTCAGGCACCGTCATTTCAGAAGCCTCGCCGTTCTCTACCACATAATAAACAGAGGCCACAAGAGTTTCAAAGAAGCCGCCGGCATACATATGTCCTTTCATGCCTATTGCTTTTTCGGTATTATTTTCAAAATACATTCCTATGCCCAGTACTCCGTCCAGATTAGCGCCCTCCTTGTCCGCCGAATCATTTGTCAAAAGCTGTATGTTTTCCACACCAGCGCTCGAATAATAAAACCGCAGCGCATTATCAATAAACTGTAAGCTTAATTCCGGGCTGGAGCTTGTATACTGCACCCATTTGTTCCCTTCGGATTTTTCGGTATTCAAATCAATTAATTCGGTATCCTCACCTGTAAAATCGTCCAGAACCCATATAGTTAATGAATCATCCGTCCAGGGAGTGGGCAGTTCAGCGGCCGCAGCCGGTACCGCCAGAGCGCAAAGCACCATTGCGGCGGCAATCATTAAGCAGACAAGTCTTTTCATGTTTCTTCCTCCTTATTATTTTATTAATTATATTTTAGCCTATAAAAATTAAAAGTCAATATGCTCTCTAATAAATATTAAATAAAATTTTCTTATTTTCTTTAATTTTTAACTATAATATAACAATACTAATTAATAAAAAACAAAAAAACAGAATTCAAACGCTATAAAAAGCAGTACGTTAATTATACATTCATTTTAAAAAACAATTTATTACCCGTTTAAACTAAAGCAGCTAGCCCTTTATCGAAAATGCCGCCGCAACCTCCATCCCCAGCAAAACAGAGATTATACCGCCCAGCAGAGAAAAATATGAAATTCCAAACAATAAGGGAGTAAGCGAAGCTAAAACCGCTATTACAGAAATTACTTTAATTGCCTTAAGGCCTTTTTTGCACACCAGATATATTAAGCCGGCCAGCAGCAGCAAGCATGTAAGCAGAGCAGTAATAAGCGGGCCGAAATTAGCATATCCAAAAGGAGTTAAGCTAAAATATGAATATGTTTGGCGAATCAGTCTAAAAGAGCCATTCTCCGCCTGCGAGAGAAAATTCAGCACCGCCCCGCCGGGAAGCGCTTGAAAAACAACCGCAGCGGCCGGCAGCGCCGTCAGCAAAAGTCCGCAAAGCTTCAGCTTCATAATACGCTCCCTCCAAATTTCATATTATTAAAATATTATCATATACCAGCGCGGACGATATGGTTAAAATACCGTGCGCAGGCTGACGGCCGCCGCCGTCAGCGTAGCTGTTCTTAAAACACGCCTGTATTTTAGCCTTATTCTCCAATATGCCGCTTAACTGCCCCGATAAACCGAAAAGGCTTAAGCTTATTTAAAGCGCTTATTTGCCGCTTAGCGCTTTATCTATGGATAAAGCCGCCTGCTTGCCCGCACCCATAGCCAAAATAACCGTAGCCGCTCCGCTTACGGCGTCTCCGCCGGCATATATATGCCTTATAGAAGTTTCCAAGGTCTCCTGGTCAACTATAATACAGCCCTTTTTGTTGGTTTCCAACCCTTTTGTAGTTGAGCGGATAAGTGGATTTGGAGTATTGCCTATAGCCGATATTACCGTATCCGCCTCTAAAATAAATTCGCTACCCTCTATTTTCTCAGGACGGCGCCGGCCTGACTCATCCGGCTCGCCCAGCTGCATCCTTATGCATTCCAGCCCTTTAACTCTGCCGTTCTCATCCCCTATAATTTTAACCGGCGCGCAGAGCAGCATAAATTCCACGCCCTCCTCCTTGGCATGATGAATCTCCTCCTGGCGGGCAGGCATTTCCTTCTCAGAGCGGCGGTAAATAATATATGCATGTTCGGCTCCAAGACGCTTTGCGCACCGCACGGCGTCCATAGCCACGTTGCCTCCGCCCACTACCGCAGCGCACTTTGTACGCTTTATTGGAGTATCGTAATCATCCCTATACGCTTTCATGAGGTTTATACGGGTCAAATATTCGTTAGCCGAATATACTCCCATAAGCTCCTCGCCCGGAATATTTAAGAATGAAGGCAAACCTGCGCCCGTGCCTATAAAAATAGCGTCATAAGCTTGCTGAAGCTCTTCCACAGACAGCACCTTGCCTATAACCATATTAGTGCGTATATCCACTCCCTGAGCCGTAAGCTCGTCTATTTCCCGGCTCACTATCTCTTTAGGCAGCCTGAACTGCGGTATGCCATACATAAGCACGCCGCCGGCGGTATGAAATGCTTCATAAACCGTTACCTCATAGCCCTTTGCGCGCAGAGCGCCTGCGCATGTAAGGCCGGCCGGCCCTCCGCCTATTACCGCTACCTTTTTCCCATTAGGCTTTATATCCTTTTTTACTTCCTTATCTACATGCATACGGTGCCAGTCGGCCGCAAAGCGTTCCAGGCGCCCTATTCCCACAGGCTCGCCCTTTATGCCCCGCACGCATTTAGCCTCGCACTGCATTTCCTGCGGACATACTCTCCCACAAACGCCGGGCAGGCTGTTGGTTTCACTTATAATTTTAAAAGCCTCTTCATAATTGCCCTTTGCTATCTGCGCAATAAAATCAGGAATATGTACTCCCACAGGGCAGCCGCTTACGCACGGCTTATGCTTGCATCCCAGGCAGCGCGCCGCCTCGTTAAGAGCGTCCTCCTCGCTATAGCCAAGCGCCACTTCGTCAAAGCAGGTTATGCGCTTCGCGGGAGACAATTCAGGCATTGGAGTCTTATTATTCTGCATATTAGGCATGAAAATTCCTCTTTCTTATTAATTCCTTAATTTTAAACGCCGCGCCTAATTCCGCGCCTCAATTTCAGCTATCTTCTCGCGCAGGCGGCAGGCGTGGCTCTCTTCCTCTTTATACATTCTAAGCCGCTTCATGGCGCTGTCAAAATCCACAAGGTGTCCATCAAAGTCAGGGCCGTCCACACATGCGAATTTAACCTCGCCTCCAACCACAACGCGGCACCCTCCGCACATACCCGTCCCGTCTATCATAATAGGATTCATGCTTACTATAGTCTTGATACGCGGATTGTCAGTAACGGCGCAGACCGCTTTCATCATGGGCAGAGGCCCGATAGCAATTACCGCGTCATACCTTTCGCCCTGCTCTATCAAGGATTTAAGCACATCGGTCACAAAGCCCTTATGACCGTTCGAGCCGTCGTCGGTGGTTATAAACAATCTGCTGGAAACAGCGCGCATCTCATCCTCTAAAATAATAATATCTTTATCACAAAATAATGCTAAAG
>URIR01000059.1 GCA_900547955.1 uncultured Eubacteriales bacterium
CGGCGTTTGGCAGGCGCTTGCGCCTGCCAAACGCCGCCCATAGCGCGCCCGAACGCTAAAAAACATACCTGCCCTGCTGCTCCCCTTAACCTAAATCCAAACCCTCCAAGCACCCTGACAGCCGCCCGCCCGTTTCAATTAAACGCACATCCATTATCCTGCCGGCTAAATTCTCTCCGCAGGGAACGCTAACCTCCAAATGCTCGGGCGTAAGTCCCCTGAGCATTCCCGAAATATAAGTCTCAAAAAGCACCGGCCTTATTTTGCCGTCAAAGCTTTTCCGATAACGCTGCGCGTCATTTTCCGCCTGTTCTATCAAAATCCGGCTGCGTTCCTTTTTCACCTCCGGATTTATCTGCCCCGGCAGCTTATCTGCAGCCGTGCCCGCCCGGCGCGAATATGCAAACACATGAACCGAAGCAAAGCCTATCTTCTTCATAAATGCCAGCGTATGCTCGAATTCCTCCCCGCTCTCGCCCGGAAATCCGGTTATAATATCGGTAGTTATAGCCGGATTATCAAAATAACTGCGCAAGCAAGCCACGGCACGCTCATATTGTTTTGTATCGTATTTCCTGTTCATGCGTCTTAAAACGCTGTCCGAGCCAGATTGCAAAGAAAGATGGAACTGAGGGCACAAAGTCTCAAACCGGCTTAACCGGCACGCAAAGTCCTCATCAATCAGCAAAGGCTCCAAAGAGCCCAGGCGTATCCGTTTTATGCCTTCAATATCAGACAGCCCGGCTATAACGTCAATTAAGTCGGGACGGCCGGGCAAATCTCGGCCATAGGCCGAAAGCTGTATCCCTCCAAGCACTAATTCGGCATAATGCATCTCCGCCAGCCTGCGCCCCTCCCTTATAACGTCGTCCAGCGGCCTGGAGCGGCTGGGGCCCCGAACATAGGGAATTATGCAGTAAGCGCAGTAATTCCCGCAGCCGTCCTGTATTTTAATATAGCCCCGCGCGCGGCTGTCGTGCCGGCTCAGAGGCAGCTCCTCATATTGAGTCTGAGCCGAAATGTCCGTTACTGCCTGTATTGAACGGCCGGTTTTAAAATATTCCTCCGCAAGCTCGATTAGCCGCCCCTTGCCCGCATTGCCCGAAACTATTTTTACGCCGGGCAGCTTAAGCAGCTCGCCGCCAACTCTCTGGGAATAGCAGCCGGTAATTATTATAAGCGCGTCCGGATTCTTTAAATGAGCTCTATGTATCAATTTGCGTGATTTGCTTTCAGCCATAGCGGTAACGCTGCAGGTATTTATAATATATACGTCCGCAGGCTGAGAAAAGGGCTTTATAATATATCCCGCCTTTTCAAACAGCTCGCTTATAGATTGTCCCTCGCATTGATTAACCTTGCAGCCCAGCGTCGCAACCGCGGCGCTCCGCGGCTCACCCTCAGCAACGGCACATCCCGCCGCGCATGCACCAGAAACTGGCCTATTATTCTTCTGCGTCATTTTGCACCTTCCGCTTCAGGCTTTTGAGCGCTGTTTTTATATCCCATACAGCCGGAAAGAGCCATTATTACGGCCGTACCGGCTACAGCCGCCGTTTCAGCGCGCAGTATGCGCGGCCCCAGGCCTATGCTTTCCCAACCCTGCTCCCGCAAAAATTCAGCCTCAGCGCTTTCAAAGCCGCCCTCCGGCCCTATAAGCAGAAACAGCTCCCGCTCATTACTTAAATCTATATTGGCCAAAGAGACCGAATTTTCCAGCTCATATGCCAAAAATCTGCGTCCTGAGTGAGGCAGGGCGCGCAGAGGAGTGATGTTTTCCAAAGCGGGAACTACCGACCGGCCGCACTGCTTAGAGGCCTGTTCCGCAATCTTCTGCCAGCGCTCCCTCTTTTTTACGGCGTCTCTGCCCTCCGGTCTGCTTACGCACCGTGCGCTTAGAACAGGGATAATCCTGGACACGCCTAATTCAGTACATTTCTGTATTATCCATTCCATTTTGTCCCCTTTAGGCATGCATTGGCACAGCGTAAGCTTTAAGTCGGGTTCTGCTACATTATTTAAAAGCGAAATTATCCTAACGCAGCATTTATCATCCAGCCCCTCCAGCACTCCCTTATATTCCGCTCCGGCATGGTCGCAGACTATAATTTCCTCGCCGCAGCGCATGCGCAGTACGTTTCTAATGTGATGAGATTCGGGCTGGGATAAATATATATGGCTGTCGGTTATAGGCTGGTCTGCAAAAAATCTGCGCATTGGCTGCTCCTGATATAATATTTTTTATATTATATATTTAAAAAAAGATATGCGCAAGAGATTTGAATAATCAATGCGGAAAAAGGTCAGTAAAAAAGGGGCCGGGGGGCGCGCCGTCCGGCAAGCTTCGCTTGCCGGGGCCGAGCCTTCGGCTCGGCCCAAGCGGCCTTCGGCCGCTGACGGCGCGCCCCCGGCCCCTTTTTTACTGACCTTTTAAAAAGCAAGGCCGCCGGCCATATTAAAGCCTGCATCCCTACTTCTTCTTTTTAAACGCAATAATGCTTTTAACTAGCATAAACAATCCGAATAAAATTAAAAAAACAGCGTAAATAAGCCTAAGCATATCCCCTTTAAGCCATTTTGCCGCTAGTGCGCCCGCTATTGCGCCCACAGCCCCCGCCGGCAGAAACAGCCATATATTCTTAAGCCGGAGATTCTTTTTCCGTATATTTATAATAAGAGCAGTAACTGCCATCGGGATATAGGTTATAAGGCTTATAAGCTGAGCCTGCTTTTGCGATATATCAAAAAACAGCGTCAGGGCGGGAATAAGCAGAACGCCGCCGCCCAAGCCCATACCTGCTAATACTGCCGCCAAAAGCCCCGTAAGCGCTAAAAGCATTAACTGCCGCCTCCCTAAAACAAAATTCTAACGCCCGAGGCAAGTATAAGTAGTGAAAATATAAGCTGAAGCACTCGGTTACTCAATTTATTAAGCAGCAGCGCGCCCGCCGCCGCGCCCGGAATACCCGCTGCAGCTACAGGCAGAGCGGACGCCCAGTCCAGCCTTTCTCCTGAAAAAAGAAGCACCGCAGCGCTGACCACACTCATAGCCAGCATAAAAACCGAAGCGTTTGCCTGCGCATACCTCTGCTGATATCCGGCCATTCTGAAAGCAGGTATCGCAAGGATACCTCCGCCCGTCCCCAGCAGCCCGTTTAAAAGCCCCGACACCAGTCCGCCTACTCCCAAAATTAACTTAGTCTTTTTCTTTTTCAATGCAGGCACCTCTCTTATCAGAAATAATTACACAGACTAATTATGCCTGATATCCGCTAATCTTAAACATGATTGATTAAATACCGCTTAACCCTTATTGGCTCAAGGCCGGCCTGCGGCGTTTGCGGCCGTTCCGGCCGCGGGCCAGGCAAATTTTTTGCCTGGCCCGGCAAGCGAAGCTTACCAAACGCCGCAGGCCGGTCTTGAGCCATAGCGCGGGAAGAATTTTAAGGCCCGGGGCGGGCGGCGCGTAGCCCAGCCTCCAGCAAAGCTGGAGGCTGGGCCGGCGCAGGCAGACGGCATGGGGAAAGCAAAGCTTTCCCCATGCCGTCTGCCTGCGCGTTTTTGCGCCCCTTCGGGGCGCAAAAATACGCGCCGCCCGCCACGGGCCTTAAAATTCTTCCCGCGCGGCAGCTTTATACCGTCACGCTCTCCCCTCAGAACCAAACAGCCTGATTTTTTTCTTTATTTCCTCTTTTATCTCCAATACCTTTTTATTGCGCATTTCGAGATACCCCGTCTCTCCCTTCAGCGCCTCCCTAACAGCTCTTTCCCCAGCAAGGCAGAGGTCTGTAAAAATATTTACCTTAGCTATGCCGTTTTTAACCGCCGTTACAAAATCCTGGTCGGATAAGCCCGACCCGCCATGCAGCACCAAAGGCGTGTCTGTCGCCTCCCTTATCTCTCTCAATCTCTCAAAATCCAGCCGCGGCTTTTTCTTATATGCTCCGTGAGCCGTGCCTATAGCTATCGCCAGCGCGTCCACGCCCGTATCCGCTATATATTGAACCGCTTCCTGACGAGTAGTATATCCCGCCGTATCCGCATCCTCCTGAGCGTCCCCCACATGCCCTATTTCCCCTTCTACCGTCCCTCCTAAGGCATGCGCTATTTTTACAATCTCACGGGTTTGCGCAATATTTTCACCGTATTCCTTTGCCGAGCCGTCAAACATAACGCTGGTAAAGCCCAGCTTCAGCGCCGTTAAGCATTTTTCAAAAGTCAGTCCGTGGTCATAATGCACTACCACGGGCACAGAAGCGCGCCGGGCATAATTAATAAGGGCCGGACCTATAAGCTCTAATCCGCCGTAAGGAAGCAGCACCTCGGCCGTGCCTATAATAATAGGGGAGCGCGTCTCCTCCGCCGCCTCAATGGCAGCCTGCAGCATATCCGTATCTGTGGTATTAAACAGCCCCACCGCATAATGCCCTTCCTGAGCCTGTTTAAGCACCTGAGCTAAATTTACCAGCATATTTCATACCTTCCTTTAAATAAATTTTATTTTACCAAGCCGCACAAACCGGCGCGCCTTTGCGCGCGTCCAAAGCATACGCGGCAGCCTGTTAAAAAAGCTTAAAATGCCAAAAATACGCCCTCAGCGGCGCTCTATATTTCCAGCCGCCGTCTGGGATAGAGCTCCTGAAGCTTTTCCGCCTCCGCCCTCGGCCTCATTCCGCTGATGGAATCTGATTCGGACAGACAGCACGCGGCTGCGCATGAGGCAAATTCCAATATGCGCCTGTCGTCGTAATTGTTATACAGGCCGTAGAGACAGCCCGCCGCATAAGCGTCCCCAGCCCCTACGCTGCCCTTTATAAAGCCCTGCGGCAGCTCAAGAGAGGGCACGGCCAAAAAGCTTCCGTCCGCATTGAGCATAAAGCCCGCCTCGCTGCAATGCACTATTACCTTATCCTTAACCCCATAAGCCATAAGCGCGCGCATAGTCTCCTTTATATTGGCGATATTTACGCTTCCATCGTCATTCCTGGGCCTGAGTCCCGTTACGCCGCAGCTTTCTATCTCGTTCATTATCGCGTAATTGCAGTATTTAAGCGCCGGAATTATATTTTCAAACCGAGCGCCCGCCCGGCTGATAACGTCTATGGAGGTCCTTATTCCCCGCTCTCCGAGCATATATAAAAGCCGCGCCATATTGCTTCCGTATTGGCTCTCCGGCTTATCCAGTTCATCCAGCAGTAAAAGATAGCCTATATGAAAAATTTCGCAGTCAAGCTGGTCGATTGGTATATCTTCAATGCCGAATTGGCTGTTCGCCCCGTTGATAAAAAAGAACGTGCGGTCCCCGGTATCCTTTTCGGTCATAACGCTGCTGCAGCTGGTAGCCATCCCCTCCGAGCGCATTACTCCGCTTATATCCACCCCATATCCGCGCATGCGACCAAGCACATATCTGCCCTGCTCATCCTCCCCTACGCGCCCATAGGCGCTCAGGGATAATTCCGAATCTATCTGCGCCAGGTTTATTACAGTATTGGGTACGCAGCCCCCTACGGCGTAAACCGTGCTCAAAATATTAGCCAGCATGTTTTTTTCAGGATATTTATCTATGATATTAACTATATCTACCGTTATATTTCCCGCTATGGCTATGCCCCGCGGGTTCCCCTTTAAAAGATAATCTACCGGCACGCCGAACACCCTGGAAAGCATGGGAAGCTGGGTTATTTCGGGATACCCGCCCCCGTTCTCCCATTTGCTCACAGCCTTATTGCTGACATTCAGCCTGCGCGCCAGCTCCGCCTGAGTAAGCCCCTTCTTTTTTCTGAGCCGCATTATCATCCTGCCCAAATTAGATACGTTCATAGCCAAAACCTCGTTAATTTAATTGCGCAAGGCCCGAATATCCGCAGCCGCAATATAATTATACATACTCCCGCGCGCAAAGTAAACCTACCCTTGATATATATTCTACGATAAGTTTATAATAATATCTACTATTAGTAGATATATCTCTTCAACAGGCGCAGCTATTTAAAGAGCTGTTTTAAGACCTAAAACGCTTTGAATGTTAAAATCCAGCATGCAGCTAACCGCCTGGACGGCACGAATAATACCCGCTTAATAAGCTTATTATATCCCGGCTGAGCCTGTCTGTTATCCAAAATGAATAAAATAAAAAAGCGGGACAGAATTTTAACTGTCTCCGCTTATTTTGAACAAAGAAATTTAAAATGCATTTTCCACTTAATCTACTCTGCAATCCTCTTAATCTGCTCCAGCTTATCCTTTAATTCATCCCGCTCCGCAGTTACGCTTT
>URIR01000060.1 GCA_900547955.1 uncultured Eubacteriales bacterium
GGGGACGAGACATATTTTCCCGCGCCGGCTTAGCCGGCGCGGGAAAATGCATTATTTAATAAAAATCCCTCTTTTATAAATAAAAACATTATTCTAAATCCTTGCATTTATTTTCAATTTCCTGTATAATAAGAAATACACCGGGTGTGCGCATTGTACCTGTATCGGGTTCTGCGCGATAAGGTACTGCGAACCATGTCAGATTCGGAAGAAAGCAGCATTAAGCAGTCCACCTTATGCGCCGCAGCAAGGCCGGATACAGGTACAATGCGCGCACCCGATTATTTTTTAAAGAGGGTCATTTATGCGGCTTGAATGCAAAGTCACAATAATTTTTCCTGACAAAATCCAGGAATATACCGCCGTTTACGACCAAACAATTTATCAGTTCCTTGTATACGGCCGTTTTAACGTAGATGCCGTGCATGCGCCATGCGGCGGACGTAATTTATGTGGAAAATGCCTTGTAAAGGTTACGGGAAAGGCTAGCCCTATGTCTAATAACGAGCGCCGGCTGCTGGGCGAAAAGGCTCAGGAGGGCTGGAGACTGGCCTGCATGACTCGTATACACGGCAATATTACCCTGCACCTGGATAAGCCCGCTCCAAAAGAGGAATCCGATTCGGCCGAGCTTCTTAGAATTGCATTTCCTACCGTTTCTCCTTCCGAACAGCCGGGCGTCAAAGCATCGGGAGAAGCTCTGGGCTTTGCAATAGACGTAGGCACCGCTACCATTGCCGCATATCTCTATAACCTGGATGAAGACAGGCTTATAGCCTGGAGAACTATAAGCAATCCGCAGAGCAAATACGCTCCGGATTTAATAGGCCGCATCAAATATGCCGGCTCACGGCCAGGCGCACAAACTAAAATGCGCCGGGCAGTTCTATCCGCTTTGGATATAACCATGGGTCAGCTTCTGGAGCATTGCGCCGCCAGGCCCAAACAGGTCGAACGCATAACCCTTGTCGGCAATGCCTGCATGCAGCATATAATAGCCAATATTGATATTTCACCGCTGGGACGGCCTCCCTATCAGCCTCTTACCAAAGACGCTCTGCAATTTACCGGAAAAAATCTTGGATTTAAAAACGCACCTGATGCAATAGTAGAATTGCCCGGCATCATTTCAGGCTGGAACGGTGCTGATACGGTTGCCTCCATACTGACCTGCGGTCTTTATAAAAGCGATACGCCGGTGCTGCTTGCAGATATAGGCGTTAATACTGAGCTGGTGCTGGGCAGCCGCAGCGCAATACTAACCTGCTCAGTTCCAACCCCAGCCTTAGACGGAGTAGGCTTAAGCTGCGGATGCGGTTCTATTCCCGGAGGAATAAATGGTATATGGAAAAACAAGTATAAGCTTATCAACAATATTATAGACCATAAAACCCCGACAGGAATTTGCGGAACAGGCGCACTAGACGCGCTGGGGATAATGCTGCGCGCGGAAATTATAAACAACAGCGGCATAATGCTCACTCCGCAGGAAATGAAGCCCAGCAAACGCCGTATGATGAAAAATATAAATGGAGAATGGGTGTTTGTAATAAGCCGAAAAGAAGGTGTTTATTTAAATCAGCATGACGTTCAAGCTCTTATGCATGCGCGTGCTTCAATAATCGCAGGCATAAATCTCATGCTTAAAGAATCAGGAATTTCTACTAAAGAAATAAGCGTTTTCTATTTGGCCGGAGGTCCAAATTTCGGCATAAATACCAAAACCCTTAGCATTCTTGAAATGCCGTCTCCAAAAATTAAAAAACCGCCGGCTTTTCTCCAAAATGCGGCTGGTACAGGAGCCGGCCTGATATTATTAAATTCCCGGGCACGTGCTGATGCGGAATACATAGCAACCTATGCGCGCAGTCTGGATATATATAATAATCCCCAATATCAATCAGAATTTAAAAGCGTATATGCTTTCAAGCCGCGAAAAAATGCTGAAAATGACAGGGAGAACGAATAACTGCCTGATAACTGTGATAAAATACATATGAAAGGGCGTGATAAAAATGCCGTTTATCAACGGAAAATATGTACCTGCTGGAAAGACCGACGAGGAATGCGGGGAAAATATGCTCGTACCCGAAATAGAGCAGGGCCAGGTGGCCGAAGAGCTGCTGGAAAAAGAGAAAAAGAAAAATACCCCTGCGCGGCGGGCTGTACGTTTATACGGCAAGCTGCTGCTGACGGTATTTTTAGTCGCATGCATAATAGTAATGCTCTTTGGAGCCGCCGCTTCCAACGCCAATATTGTTGTAGCCTGTCTGGCCTTAATGCTGCTGGGAGTAATCGCTTATTTTATTGTATAAAATAGGCGGCGCTTTGCGCCTTAAGGCGTCAAAGCGCCAAGTCTCCATGTTCCGCGGCGTCTGGCAGGCTCTTTGAGCCTGCCAGACGCCGCGGAACATGGAGACTTGGCGCCCGACCTTCGGTCGGGCGCCGCCCAAAATCCAAAACATTCCTTCTTCCATCTTCTTCTGCATGAAAATTTTGCATTTCTAAATCATTTTATTACAAAACTCTTACATTTAAATAAAATTATTTTAAATGACCTAAAAAAGCTTTTCTTTTTATTGCACATTTGCTATTATATACTATGAATAAAATAAAAATATTAATTGTTCCGAGATTGAGGCCAATAAGATTCATGAAAATAATTGATTTCCATTCACATGCTTTTCCCGACCCCATTGCCAAGAAGGCTCGGGATTTCCTGGAGGAATACTACGGACTGCCAATGTTTGGCGACGGCACTCTGGCGCAATTAAAAGAAGAATCGCATAAAGCCAATATAACGCGCCTTGTCGTATGTTCTACTGCCACAACGGCTCATCAGACTCAAAGCATAAACAACTGGCTTAGCTCCTGCCAAAAGGAAGATAATTTTCTTATATGTCTGGGTACGCTGCACCCTGATTTTCCGGATATTGAAAACGAGGTTGAGCGCATAATACAGCTTGGATTGCATGGTGTCAAGCTGCATCCTGATTTTCAGCATACGGCTATAGAGGATGAACGAATGCAGCGTATATATGCGGCCTGTCAGGGTAAACTTCCCATACTTATACATGTGGGAGATACTAAAACCCAATATTCAAACCCTCGCGCCCTGGCCGCTATGATGAAAGAATTTCCCAGACAATGCTTTATAGCGGCGCATATGGGAGGATATTCTCAATGGGATGAAGCCATGGAATATCTAATAGGCAGCGACGTATATATAGATACGTCCAGCTCCTTCTGCGGGCTGACTAATAAACAGATGGAGGAAATGATTCGCGCTCATCGCTTAGACCGGGTGCTTTTCGGAACAGATTATCCTCTTGCCTGCGCTAGCGAAGAGCTGTCAAGGTTTATGGCTCTTAAATTAACAGAAACTGAGCGCCAAGCAATACTATACGATAATGCAGCCAGACTATTAAATCTGGAGGAATAAAGAGAGGCAAAAAATATGAAAAGAATAATAATTATTGCGGTAACTATTATTATAGCTTTGCTTCTGCCTGGAACGACACTAACGTCTACGTTAACAGAGCAGCCACCGGACAATTCCGTCCAAGCTACGCCTACCCCGACCAACACACCCATACAGACGCCTTCGGCCGAGGACACACCCCAATCAACCCCAACACAGACGCCTGTATCTACGCCTGAGCAAACCCCCACGCCCACGCCTACTCCTACTCCCTCGCCAACGCCTACGCTCAAGCCTTCTCCTACTAACTATCCTACTCAGCCGATAGTTCCTGAGGCGCTGTTGAAAATAGGACCGTGGTATCCCGAAAAACAGCCCAAGGCAGGGTATAATATGCCCTATGCCCTGGAAGTAGACATTACAAATCAATGTGTAAACGTATACATAAAAGACCCTCAAACGGGCTTATATGATAAAATTATAAATCGCTTTGTATGTTCGACAGGTCTGCCTAATACACCTACGCCAACCGGAATGTATTATGCCAGCAACGACGATACTGGAAAAGTATTTAAAACTACATGGATGTGTTTTCCTAAATGGGATAATACATGGGCGCGGTATATCACTCGAATTACCGGTCCATACCTATTCCACTCATTTTCTTATCTTACCAAGGATATAAATGACCCCAGCATGTATTCGTATAATAAACTGGGTTCCCGCGCATCGGCGGGATGTGTGCGTCTGCTGGTCGAGCACGCTAAATGGATATATGATAATGTTCAGGAATATACCTTTGTCAATATAACTGCCAATAAGGAAGAAGATATCAATTTAAAATATGCGCTTACCAAACCCGAATACGGCAAGCCGGTATCTGAGGATAGCATGAAAACTCCTCCTCCAACGCCCACGCCGACGCCGACTGTAACTCCTACCCCAACGCCAACGCCGACGCCGACTGTAACCCCTACCCCGACACCCACACCGACGCCGACTCAAACGCCTACCCCAACGCCGACGCTTGAGCCAAGCAGCAGTCCGGAAGAAACTCCCGGCATATCTCCTAGTAATACTGCCGTCTCTTCCAGTCCGTCAAATGATAATAGTACTGCAAATGCCGAGACTCCAGAAAACTCCCAAGATACCTAAAGCTTCTGAACACGCAAAGCCCCCGGTTTCCGCCCATTTTTTCAAATGGGCGGAAACCGGGGGCTTTGCGCAATATTAAGGGTTCAGCTCAGGGATTTATCCCTGAGCTGAACCCTTAATATTGCGCATACGCGGGGGCATCGGGGCGGGAATATGCGGCGCGGCTTTTAGCGCCCTCAGGGCGCTAAAATAAATGGTCCGGAGGCCATGCCTCCGGACCATTTCGCCCAGCCTCAAGCTAAGCTTGAGGCTGGGCCCGCGCCGCCCCTCTTTTTTC
>URIR01000061.1 GCA_900547955.1 uncultured Eubacteriales bacterium
TGAATATATAAATAAAAGGGGCCTTAAGGCCCCTTTTATTTATATATTCAGCTTATAGAGATGATTTAATGGTCCGGAACCCTTTCCAATATCCATACCGTCTTTTATAGCACCAAACAAATATTCCTTTGCGTTTAATACGCTTTGCGGCAGAGAGAAGCCTTTTGCAAGATTGCAAGCGATAGCGCTGGAGAGGGTACAGCCTGTTCCGTGCGTGTTGGGGTTATGTATTCTGGGGCTCTCAAACCATTCAAAGCAGCCGTCATAAAGCAGGTCGGCCGCATTTTGGCCTATATGACCACCCTTTACCAGCACCGCGGCTCCATATCGCTCATATATTGTTTGAGCAGCCTTTTTTATGGTTTCCTTATCCTCTATAGCAAAGCCGCAGAGTATTTCGCTTTCATGGATATTAGGAGTTATTACCTTGCCAAGAGGCAGCAGCTCTTTGCCAAGAGCGTCTAATGCGTCCTGACTGATAAGCCGGTTTCCGCTTGTGGATACCATTACCGGGTCTATAACTATATTTCGCGCTTCATATTTTTTTAAGCCTTCTGATATAGCTGTTATTATGCTTTCATTCGCAACCATGCCGATTTTAACAGCGTCAGGCGGGATATCTTCAAAAACGCATTTGAGCTGCATGGCGGTAAATTGAGATGAAACCTCCATAATACCGTATACGCCGGTGGTATTTTGCGCCGTAAGCGCGGTTATGGCGCTCATGCCGTACATACCGTGAGCGGCTATGGTTTTTAAATCGGCCTGTATGCCGGCTCCGCCGCTACAATCTGAGCCGGCTATGGTCAGCACTTTCAGCATATTATATTCCTCCAGGCCTGGTCAAAGCTGACAATATGATAATCGCTAAGGACAAGCATATCCGGCCAGCTTGCTTTAAAAACCGGGTCGTAAACGCATGCTGTTTTAAATCCGGCTTTATTTGCAGTTCTGAGCGCATGGGGCGCGTCCTCAAATACGACTGTTTGATTTTTCGGCGTGCCTAGGCGGGCGAGAGCGGTTTCATATATAAGGGGCTGGTCTTTTCCTGCGCCCACCATATTGCAGGTGAATATATCCAGAAAAAATTTGTCTAAGCCGTTCCGCGCCAGAGCGGGCTCTGCAAGATAGCGGTCAGTTGCAGTTGCAATGCACATGCATATGCCGTTTTCCTTAAGCTCTTCCAAGAAACGCTTGATTCCCGGCTTGGGCTTTACCCGCTCAAAGTAAAACTGCTCTATTTTACTGTCTATATCCTTTATAAGCTCCTCCACGCTTTCGGGCAGATGGTAGTTGTCTATGTAATATTGGGCGGCCTGAGCTATGCTCATAGAATTGAATTTCAGATCCAGTCCTTCTTCGGGCTGAATGTTTCTGCTGAGCAGATAATTGGAACCCATTGTGCGCCAAACCGACATGGAATCCAATATGGTGCCGTCTAAATCGAAAATTGCCCCTTTTATGCTCATGCCTGTACCATCCTTTTAGAGAGCTTAAGCAATTCTATGCATTCGCTTTCAATGTCCTGCGCCGCAAATATAGCTGAAACAAGTGCAACTCCGTCTATACCCGAACCGGCGAGCTGCATGATATTTTGCTTATTTATTCCGCCTATAGCGCATACGGGAATAGAAACGCTGGAGCATATGCTTTTAAGAACTTCATAGCTGACAAAATCCGCATCCTTCTTAGTAGAGGTAGCGAATACTGCGCCTACGCCCAGATAGTCTGCCCCTTCCTGCTGCGCGGCGGCGGCCTGCTCTGCCGTTTGAACGGAAATGCCGATTATTTTATCCTTTCCCAGCTTAAGCCGGGCATTGCGGGCGGTTTCGTCGCTTTGGCCCAGATGTACTCCGTCCGCGCCGCAGGCTAAGGCGATTTCTATATTGTCGTTTATAATTAACGGCACTTTATATTGAGCGCATACCGCCTTGATTTCTTTAGCTTCGGACAAAAAGCTTTGGAAATCCAGCTCCTTTTCGCGCAGCTGTATCATAGTAGCGCCGCCTTGAAGCGCACTAAGCACGTCATGGCGCAGGGAACGGCCGTTAAGCCAGGAGCGGTCTGTAACGGCGTAAAGCAGCATGCGTGAGTACAAGCTGTTAGTCTTATCATTAAGTGCTGCGGCGGCATTTATCCCTTCTTTTTGTTTATCTGATTTCATATTTGGCTCCTTTTTCAAGGGCGTCGCCGTCTAATTTATAGATTTCATCTATTAGATAATTGCGGAAGGTAGAATTTCCGGCATTGTGCTGGCGCGCGCTTTGATAGGCTTTTTCGCCGCAAAGTCCCATGGCGCAAACTGCCGCTGCGGACGCTTGCAAAATGTCGTCGGGATTGGCGGTAATGTATGCGGCGGTCATGGCTGAAAGCATGCAGCCGCTGCCGGTTATTTTGGACATCATAGGTACTCCGTTGCGTATTATATATGCGCTTTTGGAGTCGGCTACTATGTCTATGGCGCCGGTTATGGCTATAACTGAATCGCATTTTTCCGAAAATTCTTTTGCAAAGGCTGCGGCGGCATCGGCGTTCTCCTCGCTTACGGCGTCGGAAATATCCGCGTCCACCCCCTTGGTTGTGCCTGAGCCCAGCGCCAAAGTTTTAATTTCAGATATATTGCCTCGAATTACGCTGAAGCGAATCTTTTCCATCAGCATGAGCGCCGTATTTGTCCGCAGGGCGGAAGCGCCGGCGCCGACTGGGTCGAGCACTATAGGATGCCTGAGGGTATTTGCTTTTATACCGGCGGAGAGCATGGATTGGATGGTGCGCTCGTTAAGAGTTCCTATGTTTATATTCAGTCCGCCGCAGATAGCGGTTATTTCCTCCACCTCGTTTATATCGTCTGACATAATGGGGGAACCTCCGCAGGCCAGGAGGATATTGGCGCAGTCGTTGACTGTGACGTAATTAGTTATGTTATGAATTAATGGAGTATTTGAGCGGACATTGTCCAGCATTGTTTTTAACATGTTTTTTCCTTCTTTCATTTTTGTTTTTCAGTTTAATAACAGCGCCGGTGCAGCGGGGGCAGTACGGCCGGCAGCATTCTGCTTTGCACGCATGCGGAGCTGCTTTTACTCGGCATATATCCACATATAAATTGGAATATGCGGATTATATACATTTTAACCGTATAGTTCCTTGTAAACGGAGGGTGTGGTTTAAAAATATTTTTGTGCAGCCGAGGCTCATTCATCAAATATGGATACGATTTCGCCATCCAGTATTCTGTTCATATTTTTTACTGCGCAGAAATTGCCGCACATGCTGCAGGTATCCTCTTTTTCGGGCTTAGAGGAGGCTCGATAGCGCCGAGCCTTCTCGGGGTCTATAGCTAATTTAAACATTTCTTCCCAGTCCAGCTTTTTGCGGGCAAGGCTCATGGCGTTATCCCAGTCGGCCGCGCCGGGAATATTTTTGGCTATATCCGCCGCGTGAGCGGCAATCCGAGCGGCGATAATGCCCTCCTTAACATCGTTTAGGTCGGGCAGGCGCAGATGCTCGGCAGGAGTAACGTAGCAAAGAAAGGAAGCGCCGTTGGCCGCCGCAATCGCGCCGCCTATGGCAGAGGTAATATGGTCGTAGCCGGGCGCTATATCGGTAACAATGGGGCCGAGCACATAAAATGGCGCTCCGTGGCAAAGGGTTTTTTCAATTTCCATATTGGCCGCTATTTGATTCATAGGCATATGGCCTGGTCCTTCAATCATAACCTGCACGTCCTTTTCCCAGGCGCGCTTAGTCAATTCGCCTAGAGTTATGAGCTCTTCAATTTGCGAAGAATCGGTTCCGTCGGCAATAGAGCCGGGCCGGCAGGCGTCTCCCAGGCTTAAGGAGACGTCGTATTCACGGCATATTTGCAGTATTTCATCAAAACGCTCAAAAAAGGGATTTTCATTCCCGGTCATTTCCATCCATGCAAATATTATTGAGCCTCCGCGGGAAACAATATTGGTCAGTCTTTTATTGCGTTTGAATTTATGAGCCGTTTCTTTATTAATGCCGCAGTGTATTGTTAAAAAATCTACGCCGTCCTCGGCGTGCATGCGTACTATTTCCAGCCATTCGTCCGCGGTAATTTGAATAAGGGGCTTATGATAATATACTACCGCGTCATAAATGGGAACCGTACCTATCATTGCCGGGCATTGGGCTGCCAGCTTGCGGCGGAATGCGCGCGTATCGCCGTACGAGCTTAAATCCATTATGGCTTCGGCTCCCATATCTACGGCGCTCTGCACCTTTTGAAATTCCATGTCCAGATTGGTAAGATCTCTGGAGGTTCCGAGGTTGACATTTATTTTTGTTCTGAGCATAGAGCCTATTCCATTTGGTGAAATAGAATTATGCCTTTTATTGCAGGGGATAATAACCTGGCCCTTAGCCATGAGCTGCATAAGGCGTTCGATGGGAATGCCTTCTTTTTCAGCTACAATCTGCATTTGAGGCGTTATGATTTTTTTGCGCGCCGCATCCATTTGAGTTGTATAGTTCATATGAATATCCTTTCAGAGGGGAGAAAAAAGGAATATCCGTTTGGATATTCCTTGCGCTGAGCTGGGATTGCTTCCTGCGTTGGCATTATCCAAATCAGGTTTAAGGGTCGAAGCTAAAAATACTTCCTCTCAGCCTGTTTTACAAGCTCCCCTGCATTTTTTATAATTATACAATGGCTTAAAGCAGCTTGTCAAGCTTTGTCGCAATTTTGGCGCGCTGAAAGCGCGCCAAAATTAGGCTCTGTGTTAAGGCCTGGGAA
>URIR01000062.1 GCA_900547955.1 uncultured Eubacteriales bacterium
TATTGCCCCGCTGGTCCTGATAGCTGTTGACGTAGTTAGTGTTGACGTCATAGAGTCTGGAATCGGTTATATATGGTTTGGTGTAATCTTCTGAGCCGTCGTCTTTAATAGAACCCATAAATATATGGAGCAGTACATCAGAAGTGCCGTAAGAATAAGTAAAGCCGTTTTTGCGCTGCTGTGAGCGGGCGGCAGTAAGGCGGTGGGGGAAATTAGAGTCGCCGTAGAAATATTTATATGTTTCGTTGTTATCGTTGGTGAGCTGGGTCAGCTCGTTGGCGCTGTTGAAGGTATAGGTCTCGTTGCGCTGGGCGTTATCCGAGGCGGAGATAAGGTTGCCCTTGGAATCGTAGGAGTAGGCGCTGCCCGTCTCGTCAAAGGTCATCATCAAATCATCGAAATACGCGGCGTCAGGCTGACGGTAGAACATTATGAAGAAGCGGATACGGTCTACCTCTTTATCGGGATTGGTGGTAAAGACGTCGCTCTGGTATTGCTTGGCCGAGGTATCGTAGTTAAAATGGACATTATGCCATTGGAAAGAGCCGTCCTTATATTTAATTTCCAGCTCCAGGAACATATCCCTGCCGCCGGGTGTATTGGGCACGGAGTCGGCCTGGACGGTACCGCTGAATTTAACCGATATCTGCGGTCGGTTGATATTGACGTGATGGTAGATATACGGGGTGCCGCTGAGACTGCCCTTAATCATATACCGTCCGTTGGACCAGCCGCTGCCCGAGGTGCCTCTGCCCAGCACCCAGCCGTCGGCGTTTTCGTCAAAGGAGCTGTTAATGATCATGTTGTAATCGCTCATTGTCTGGCTTTCTTCAAGCTGGATGCAGTCGAACCATACGGTTCCGTTAGCCAGATACATGCCTGCGTAAATGCGCAGATAGGCGGCGTTCTGCGGTACGGTAAAGGTCATGCTTATCCGCTTCCATTCGCCGTTAGTGCTTTCCTTTATCATGGAAGGCGCGGCTTCTTCGCCTATTTTATTGTCTCCGCTGGAATCGTGAAAAGCGATAAACAGCCCCGCGCCGCCGTTTGAAGCGATATTTGAAACAGATTGAACCTTAAAATAGCCGGAAAGGGTGTAGGTTTCGCCCGGAGAAACGGGAACATTGCCCATACCCATGGCAACTTTGCCGGGCGTGGGGTCGTTTTGAGTTACTTTATAGGATTTATAGCCCAGATATGCGGTAGATTCATCCAGCGTGTGAGTTCCGATATCGTTGTACCAGTTTGATTGATACCACCAGCCCGAGCCGTTTTCAAAGCTGTGGTCGGGCGCTATATTATTTACATATTTTTCCCCTTCTGAAGCAGAAATCAGCCGATTATTGCTTTTGCTCATTTCTTCGGCGCTGTCTTGGCTGGGCTGGGCGTATTTTCCGTTGGACATGGTGCCGTCGCTGTTGAGGATGCTTGTGGTGCGGCCCATGTTGTCAAAGGTGTATACGGCGTTCCATTTGTCAAAGTTATAAAAAGAAGAGGTTATATATGTCTGAGAGCCGTAATATACGGTGGTAGTATTGTCCTTATTGTAGGAAAAACGCACATAATTGCGGCTCTGATTGGGTTCGCCGTTCCATTCTACTACCAATGAAACTTTGCCGCCTAAATGGCCGGAATCGGCTTTATAGGTGTATGCCAAATACTGGCCGTCCGAAGCGACAGCCTTGACTAAGCGCATATATATGCGTGTGTTCATGGTGGTATAGGTATATTCAAAGGAAGTGGCGGAGCCGTCGTCGTAAATTGCTTTTGCCAAACAAAGTCCAGAAAGCTCAAGGCTTATTTCGCTGCCGTCGGGGCAGGTTATTTTATTCAGGCGGCCGTTGGAGGAATGCAGGATATAATCCCGGCCCGCGCCGTCGGTTACCTTGTTCAGAATATTGGAGCTGTCGTAACTGCATTGGATATGGTGTCCTTGAGTATTATATGCCCTGTAAAGATAGCCGTTTGTATTGTAGGTTTCCTTTTCGCCCGTCTTGCTCTGAAGAGTGTATTTTTCGTTTCCGCTTCCGCCGACGGTCAGAGTCAGGCCCAGGCCGTCCTCATCCTTATATACAGAGCCGTCTTTTTTAAGATAGTGCGCCGTACCGTCTGAATCAATCCAAACATATTCATAGCCGCGTTCTTTCAGATTGTCCCGGACAGAGCTGCCCAGCTGAGTCATCTGGTCTATTGTATTTATGCGCCGCGCCATATTCAGATGCCAGCCGTATGCCACTTTTATTCCCTGAGACGCTTCGCGGTAAGCTGAGCTCAGGCTGTAGGTAAGCTCAAGGCTGATAGGCATTTTTGCGCCTGTCCCGCTGGTAAGGGGGAGAGTATAGATAAGATTGCCTGAAAACAGGTTGACATGGCTGGAGCCGTGTCCTATGCTCTGGGAGGCGTATTCCCAATAGGGCTCCAGGCCGTCGTTGTTGCGGTAGGTTATTAAAAATGTGGGGCGGAGGCCTTCGGAATTATGAGTGGAATAAGCCCAGAATTTAGAGCTTACGCTTTCGTTGCTGGATTTTATCATCACGCCGTAGTTTTGGGCGGGATTTTCATACCATTGACGCATTAATTTTGTGATATCCCAGCAGCGGTATGTCCAGCCGCTTTCGGTTAAAGAGCTGTCGTAATCTATAACGACGGAGGAATCATATTTGTTGTTTGCGTTATTCCATGTTGCCGTGGACTGGTCCCAGGAGGAGGTCATTCTGTAGGCGTACATGGGAGTGTAATTTTCTTCCGCTCTCCTGCGAAGCAGATATACCTGGGCGTTTATTATTACGTCTCCGGGCGAAAGAGCGGGCAGGCTGCTCATTTTTATCAATGTGCGCGTAACTCCGTTGTTAGCCGCTGCGGAAGTGAATTTTCCTACGTATAGGCTGCCCTGATAGTTATTTCCTCCGTAACCGAAGGAGTCGTTTGGAAGCCCCTGAGATATAAAGGTGCTTTGTATGTTGGAATTGACCTGGGGAGTTTGAAAGGTGGGGTCAATAGTTACAGGATAACTCCTGCTTTCTTCCTGCAGCCAGGCTCTATCCGCCGTCAGCCGGATGGAAAGGGTTCGGGCTGTCTGAGCGGTTATTTCAAGCTGCAGTTCGGGACTTGCCGCGCCCTGAGCGTCCTCCATATAAGGCGCGGCTATTATATATTTTATATTGCCGTCCGAATCTGTTAAGTGTATTGTGCGCGAATCCTTTTCTATTGCGTTTAGACCGCTGACGGCATATTCAATTTCAAATATATTTTGGGCGGCGGGGCTTTTGAGAATAAGGTTTTCTTTAACGCCGCCGGGCAGGAGCAACACCTGTAAATCGATATCAGAATATATGTCTCTATAAAATACTTCCTGAATTATTCCGGTAAGCTCCAGCGGATTGTCCGTTTCAGCGGAGGGGGTTATTTCCAGGCTGCTGCGGTTAGCATCCTTATACTGCCAGGAGGCGGAAATTTCCTTATTTGACAGGGTTATCAGCTTGCCGGCGTCGCTTTTTTGCGAAAGGATTATTTCTTTATCCGCTTTGGCGGCCTTAAAGGTTTGCGCCTGGGAGACGGATGAACGGGCTGCGGACGAAGCGGTTTGGATTCGGTTGTCGTATTGCTCGTATTGTCCGTCCTCGTTGAGATAATGAACGTTTATGGGATATTCGGCTATTTGATAGCTTCCGTCGCTCATAAGAAAATGCTTTGAAGAGGGCTGGCGCTTGGAAGTATCCTCGCCTATTATGTACGGTTTAGAGGACTGCTCCTCCTGAAGGGACGCAATTTCTTCGGGTTGGGAATAAACAACGCTGCTTTCCTGCTGCGGTTGGATTATGCCTGCGTCGGATAAAGTCTGCATAGGATAAATTAAGCAGAATATGGCGGCCAGCAGAGCGGCGGTGGCTATTTTCAGCCGGTTTAATAATTTTTTCATATAGATACTCCTTTTATAATATATCTTAACTGCATAAAACGGGAAAAGCGCACCTCCTTAAAAAATATAATTGTCCCCTGAAATGGCCGTATATGCAGTCTAATATCGGTTGTATTTAATAGAATATTCACTTATAATTTACTTACATGGAAAATCAATAAAATATAATAAAGAAGAACTTCTATTATTATAATTGATTCTCCTAAAAATTTCAAGGTATTTTTTGCGAATTTTATTACTTTATTTAAAAATACCGGCATATGGAATGCTAACATTGCCTTGTTATCTGGTCGGGTTATACTCTCGGTTTATAAAGGACTACACGGTCGGAAGGCATAAAATCTGCGTCCGGCTGCATTGCTTTGATTCCAAGTACGCCCGGTACATTTCTCCTTCAAGGACAGCGGCAATTTTTCGCGCTTTACCCGGTACAAATTTTATGCCCTCTGGCTCCGCGGCCTCAAAGAAAAAGAATTTCTTCATTTTCAAGGC
>URIR01000063.1 GCA_900547955.1 uncultured Eubacteriales bacterium
GGCATAAGCAAAGCTTATGCCCCTGGGCGTCCGCGCCGCCGCCAAATATTTAATTCGCCCTGGCTGCCTTTTTACTCCATGGGCGCTTAGGCGGCGTTTGGCAGGCGCCCGGGAACGGGCGCCTGCCTTGGCCGGGCGGGTTCCCCGCCCGGCCAAGCGGCCCGAAGGGCCGCAAACGCCGCCTAAGCGCCCATGGAGTAAAATAAATCCCCGCGTTTTAGGTAGCCTTTTTCTAAAAAATATGATAAAATATCTAATAACATTGCAATAAATTATAATAATTTAAAGAGAGATAATATGAACAATGTTCAAAAATACCGTTATACAGCCTGAGCAATTAAAAAAGATGCAGCATAGAGGATTGGAAATGCTGCTGTATTTCAAGGAAATTTGCGATAAAAACGGCTTGCTGTTTTATTTCTGCGGAGGCTGCTGCATAGGAGCGGTCCGCAATAAGGGTTTTATACCATGGGACGACGACGTGGACGTATTTATGCCCCGGCCTGATTATGAAAAGCTGATTCAAATCTGGGACAGCCAGGCGGATACCTCCAGGTACAGTCTGCAGGTCACTACCAGGGACAGGCTGACGCAAAATATGTTTGCAACTATATGCGATAATAATACTACCTTTATTAAAAGCTATCAGGCTAATCTGGATATCAATCATGGACTGGCGCTGGATATACTCCCTCTGGACGGCTGTCCGTCAGGCCGGCTGGCCCGCAAAAAACAGCTTTTCTGGGCGTTAATATATTCGCTTTATATAATAGGCCAGCCGCCGCGCAATCACGGCCGGCTTGTCTGCGCGGCAGGACGGGTGCTTCTTGCAATAGCGCCCTCTAAAGGACTGAGGTATAAATTATGGAAAATGGCCGAGCGCAAAATGACAAAGTATCCTATAGATAAATGCAGCTATATAACTGAATTGTGCTCGGGTCCGCGCTATATGAAGCTGGAATACCCCGCCGAAATTTTTTCTTCGGCCGTTATGGCTGAGTTTGAGGGCTATATGCTGCCTATTCCTAAGGGCTACGACGCTTATCTTCGTATGGCGTTTGGCGATTATATGCAAATTCCTCCTAAGGAACAGCAGGTCTGCCATCACGAATTTGAAATGATAGATATGGACCATAGCTATAAAATATATAAGGGTAAATATTACTGTACGGAGGAAAGCAAAAATGCAGACTGAAATACCCCATATGGAAATTAAACCGGAGGATTTGCGCAGAATACAGCTTAAATCCCTGGAAATGCTGCTGTATTTCAAGGAAATCTGCGATAAAAACGGCTTATTATTCTATTTCTGCGGGGGCTGCTGCATAGGCGCGCTGCGCAATAAGGGCTTTATACCCTGGGACGACGATATAGATATCTTTATGCCGCGGGCCGATTACGAGCGTCTGGCCGAAATCTGGCCCAGCCAGGCGGATAACAGCCGCTACCGCTATACCCGTACAACGCGCGAGCATTTTACCCGGCTGCTTTTTGCCACCATAAGCGACGAAAACACTACTTTTATAAAGCAGCGCCAGTATGATGTGGATACGGCTCACGGAATAAGACTGGATATATTTCCTATAGACGGCTGTCCCAGCTCGCCCTTTAAGCGCAAAATGCAGATAGGCTGGGCGCTTATTTATTCTATATTTAACGCCAGAGAGCCGGTAACCAGCAAGGGCCGGGCCGCGAAAATACTGAGCAGCCTGCTTTTAAAATTGGCCTTTACCGATGGCTTGAAATATAGAGTGTGGACGTTCGCCCAAAAGCGCATGAGCCGGTTTGAATTGGATAAATGCCAAAAGGCCACCGAGCTTTGCGCCTGGTGGAGATATATGCGTAATCAATATCCGGCCGAGGCCTTTCAAAGCGCAGTTTATGAGCAGTTTGAGGGATATATGCTGCCTCTGCCCAAAGGGTATGACCAATATTTAAGCATTGCCTTCGGGGATTATATGACTCCGCCGCCCGAGAATAAAAGGGCTACGGGGCATGATTTGGTTTTTTACGACCTGGATAACGGCTATAAGAAATATAAGGGCGTATATTACTGCGTAAAGGATAAAAAGGAGCAGGAAAATGGAGAACATTAGGCCGGTTATAAGCGTTATAGTGCCTGTATATAATGTGGAAAAATATCTGGATAAATGCGTAAGCTCTGTAATGGCCCAGACCTTTAAGGATATAGAGATACTTTTAATAGACGACGGCTCTAAGGACGCTTCAGGCCGTATGTGCGACGATTACGCCCTGACCGACAGCCGCATAAGGGTTATACATAAGGAAAACGGGGGCTTGTCCGACGCGCGCAACAGGGGCATAACCGAAGCGAGGGGGCGGTATCTTTCGTTTATAGACGGGGATGATTATATAGAGCCGGATATGCTGGAAACCCTCTATAATAATCTGGTCAGGGAGGACGCGGACGCATCTATGTGCGGGATATACAGCGAATATGCCGATAGGCAGACCAGGTTCTGGCCTAATGACGAATATTTGGTGCTGACGGGCAATCAGCCGGTAAAGGCGGTTTTGGAGGGCAGGCAGGGCTCGATAAACGCTGTAAATAAGCTGTATAAAAGGGAGCTGTTTTCTGAAATCAGGTTTCCCTTGGGAAAGCTGTGCGAAGACGCCTTTATAATGGTTAAATTGATGGCGCAGGTAAATAAGGCGGTTGTGGATACGCGGCCCAAGTATCATTATGTGCATAGAGGGGACAGCATTACCACATCCGCATATAAGAAAAAGGATATGCATCTTATAGAAGCGTATATTCAAAACAGGGAATTTATATATGCCAATATGCCTGAATTAAAGGTTCAGATTGATTTCAGATATTTTTGGGCGCATTATACCGTGCTGGATAAAATGCTTAATACTCCCGGCTTTGAAAAGGATGAGGATTTTAAATATATAGTGCGCACGCTGCGCAGGAACTATTTTGCTATACTGAGGAATCCTATTACGGGACGGGGACGCAAAATAGCCCTTACAGGGCTTATGCTGGGAAGCTGGCTTTATAAGCTTATTGTTGCGCGGCATTATAAAAGCAAGCGGAGGCTTGTAGGATAGCGGGCAAGGGGCAGGTAAAACCGCGGCGCATTTTGCTTGCGCCGACGGCCTGCCATGCTATAATTAGATTGCAAATATAAATATTAGAATATATAAAGGCTGCGGTGTGCTGATACCGGAGCTTTTTATTTATAATGGGGTAAATTTAAGGGGGCGGCGCGGCGCCCGGCCGAACGCCCCGCTTTCGGCGGGGCCGGGGGGGGGGGGGCGGGCTCTTGGCGGCCTGCGGCCGCCGTCCGGGCTTTTTAAAGCCCGGACGAGCAGGCTTAAGCCTGCTCAAGAGCCCGCCCCCGCCCCTCCGCTGCGGGCGCCTTTTTTAAAGGCGCCCGCAGGCCGCGCCGCCCCCTTAAAAATCTTAGAAACTAAAAACGATTAATGCCCAAGGGCGGCTTTTGTTTTACAAAAGCCGCCCTTGAACGCTTTTTATAATATTAAAAGGGGAGGGAAAAACCAATGTCAAGCGAAATGATTGTTGCGCTGGTGTCCTTTGCGGGTACGGCTATAGGGAGCATAGCGGGCGTGCTTACAGCAAACAAGCTGACTAATTACCGGATATCTCAGCTTGAGGAAAAGGTCAATAAGCATAATAACCTGGTAGAACGCGTGACTGCTGTGGAGCAGTCTGTTAAATCGGCGCATAAGCGTATAGACGAAATACATGAAGAATTATAAAGGAGGTAAAAAGAATGGAGTTTTTAAACGAGTTTGCGGCGGCGCCCGCTATAGGGGTGATAGTCTATCTGATAGCGGAGATTTTTAAAGTAGCGGCCAACAGCCGGGAGGGCTGGCTTAAATTTATACCCGTGCTCTGCGGCGTGCTGG
>URIR01000064.1 GCA_900547955.1 uncultured Eubacteriales bacterium
AGCGTCGCCTTGCCAAGGCGAATGTCGCGAGTTCGAATCTCGTCTTCCGCTCCAAAGCGGCGCCATAGCCAAGTGGTAAGGCAGAGGTCTGCAAAACCTTTATGCCCCAGTTCAAATCTGGGTGGCGCCTCCATTAATCTCTCGGCAGCAGTTGGAGAGATTTTTTATTACTGCATTTCTTTTTAGCATTTGTTTCGGTTTTTCGTATAATATTAGGCAATGCGTTCTCAGTTCTGATAGCGGTAATGCATTCTCGGTTTTGACGGCGATTTTTTATAATAAATTCTGCGTGGTGATTTTTTGAAAAGACATTGGAAGACGGTTTGTCTTGCGGCTGCGGTTGCAGTAGTAATTATTGTTGCGGCGGTTTATCTTTATGACGTGCTGTATTTAAGAACAAGCTTTGATAAGAACCTGTTTTGGGTGCTTTTGACAATATCCATATTGCTGGGCCTTATAATCAGTCTGCTTTTTAATGGAAAAAGCGAAAGCTTATCTATATATGATATATACGAAAAGGCATATGAAAAGGAATTAGGGTATGCCTTTCAAAACAATAAACGGGCGAAGAAAAGACTTTTGCGAGCTTGCCGGCTTTATAATGAGTCAAAATATAGAAAAGCGCTGAAGCATTTGTTTTCCCTTCTAAAAGAAATTGAATTTGAGCGGGACTTAATTCCAGTACTGCTGTTTATAGCTTTATGCTATGATGACGCGGGCGTGCCGGGCGAGGCGGCCAGAGCTTATCTGGAATTACTGAAGCATGCCCCTAATAATGACCAGGTACACAGTAATTTGGGCCTTTTGTATGTTGAACAGGAAGATTTTGAAATGGCTATTCAGCATTATAATAAAGCGGTTGAATGCAATCCATATAATTACCAGGCTCATGTAAACAGAGCTGATTATTATTTTAAACTGCACGAATATGACCAGGCAATAGCCGATGGGGAAAAAGCATTGACAATAAAGAATAACGGCGTCGAAGCCGCCGGACTGCTGACTGTTATTTTTGCGCTGCGCCAGGATGAGGAAAACAAACAAAAATATTATCGCATTGCCGTAGCTTCTGGCAGAGAGCCTGATGATTTGGACGAGGCGATAAGCTATTATTTAAAGGCCGAGAAAGAGGCGGAAGTATAAAAATATGCGCAGAGCTTTGAATATAATGTTTAAGAATAAAAAATTGGCTATAGCTGTTCCCATATTTCTGGCCGCCGGGATATATCTGCTTTCTCTATTGCTAATTGAAGGAGAGAAACAAACGGAATTGGCCGCGGAGGCTCCCATTTTATCGGTCGCATGGTTTTTCGGCGTATTTTTTGTCATTTATATTCTTCAAAAAAATGAATCATGTCCAGAATGGTTTTTGAATTGTATGAAGCTGTTTGTTACCGTGCTGTCCTGCGGATATACTTTGTTTTTAATGATATTGCTCTGTATTGGTGGATTCAGGGAGTTTAATATGGGTATTTTTCCCGGTTTAATTACATACAGCGCGGTAGCGTGGGTACATAGCAAAGGAACGCTTGACAATACAGATGTCTTTTGATAAAATATCCAGGCGTCTAAAGGACGAAGAATATTTATTTTAACAGGAGGAAACGCTATGAATTCTTATGTCGCTAAACCCGGCAGCGCGGAAAGCAAATGGTATGTTGTTGACGCGAACGGGCAGACTTTGGGCAGAATGGCCAGCCAGGTTGCAGCTATTCTCCGCGGCAAGCACAAACCGGTCTTTACTCCGCATGTGGATACCGGTGACCATGTAATTATCATTAACGCAGAAAAGGTCGTATTGACCGGCAAAAAGCTGGATCAAAAGTATTACCGCCGTCACAGCGGTTATGTAAGCGGCCTTAAGGAGATTCCCTACCGTAAAATGCTTCAGGACAAGCCTGAGCTGGCTGTTTATGAAGCGGTTAAAGGCATGCTGCCCCATAATTCGCTGGGCCGCAAAATGATTAAGAAGCTTAGAGTGTATAAGGGTGCGGAGCATTGTCATACGGCACAGCAGCCCGAAACGCTTACGCTTAAATAAGGGAGGGAATATATAATATGGCTATTACTCAGTTTTGGGGAACAGGCAGAAGAAAGACCGCTGTAGCCAGGGTGCGTCTGGTGCCCGGCAAAGGCGCTATAGTTATAAATAAAAGGGATATGGACGATTATTTCGGGCTGGAGACGCTTAAAATGACCGTGCGTCAGCCTCTGGTGCTTACCGAAACTCTCGGTAAGTATGACGTGCTTGTTAATGTTAAGGGGGGCGGCTTTACCGGTCAGGCAGGCGCCATCCGTCATGGCATTTCCAGAGCGCTGCTCAAAGCAGACCCCAATCTGCGTCCTTCGCTTAAGAGCGCTGGCTTCTTAACCCGTGACGACAGAATGAAAGAGCGTAAAAAGTACGGCCTCAAGGCTGCCCGTCGCGCGCCTCAGTTCTCCAAGAGATAACAGGCCCGACAAACCAATTCAAAAATGCTCAAAAAGCCCGGAACCATGCGGTTTTCCGGGCTTTTTCCTTTCCAAAAAGTCTGTTGTCCTTTGTCCGATTTTGGAAGGATTTGACCTTGCCTGACCCGGTTTTTCTTGATTAATAATGGGGCAACAGGCCCTTTTTGACCCCGTTATGATTAAAAAATGGGGCAACTGCGAGCCGAAATCGGGGTGTTTTAGAGGGCATTTTCCCCTTCATTTTTTCGATCCCATGACGGCCTGTGTGAAAGGTTTTTCTTTTGAAGGGGATGTCCTGATTTGTCAGGATTTGACCAAACCGAATCCAGTTTATCTTGTCCTTCTGGGTTGCCGCTGTTACGTTTTAAGTGGATGAACTCGCACATTTGCGGTGTAGCGTTCTTTCTACATATAATGAAAGCGTAAAGGAGGAACGCCCTATGAAAAAACGGAAATTCAAGATATACCTCACCCCCGCCGAAAACAGCATTGTGATCCAGAGCCTTAATCACCTGCGCAATACTATGCTCCGTGAAAACCGGGACACCGGCTGCCTGGATGAACTTCTGCTCAAAGCCATGTGCGCCCCGGTGAAGAAGATGTAAAATTACATATCGCCGCCTTATGAGCCGCTTATTCTTTTCAGAAAGAGTAAGCGGCTTTTTTCATGCCCATCTTTCCTTTCGGATTTTCCGCGTACATAGCCGTCCGTCCTGCCAACGGGCGGCTAAATC
>URIR01000065.1 GCA_900547955.1 uncultured Eubacteriales bacterium
GTACCGGGCGTACTTGGAGCGAAAGCAACGCAGCAGGACGCAAATTTTATGCCTTCTGACCGTGTAGTTTCTTGCAAACTGAGGGTATGCGCGGTGTAAAAACAATTGGGACGGCTTAAAGCAACGGGCGGGGAAATGATTTTTTTGGGCTTGCAGCACGGAGTGAACCGGCAGAATGTGGCCTAGTCATTTTGGGAGGATTAATGCTTGCGCAGGCGCTGGGACGCAGGCGAATATCTTAAGAGGTTTTCTTAGTTTTGGTGTAAAAATAGTTATAATTGTGCATGTTAATTGCGGGCGGAAAAAGTTATAATAAAATAGATATGATTCGCGCATTGCGGGCAGTCATAAAAAGGAGGACAAGAATGAGAAAAATTGCTTTGAAACTAACAGCTTTGGCTATAGCGCTGGTGTTAATGCTGGGATTGGCAGGCTGCAACGGAGATACGGCGCCCAGTCAGAGCGCCGGGCCTTCCTCGACCGACGGATGGGCGCCGTCCAGCACGCTGCCTGAGGTTATTGAGGATACGCCTAAACTGGACCCTGAAACAGGCATGTTCGTGCAGCAGCCTTCAGCCAGGGATTATTCTTTTATGTGGTGGAAGGACGGCTTTAACAATCCTTCGACCGGTCAGCTTAATATACAGACTGGATATTATGGAATTGGGATTGTGCCTGCTAAGGGCCAGATAACAAAATTAGGCTCTATAAACGAGCTGGTGACGCAGACCGAGGCGGGCTCTGAGGATAATTCGCGCATAGACGGCATGAGCAGCGTGAGCATGGATTATAATGTGACGGTAGACGGAGAAACGTATGATTTTACATATGTTGAGAGACCGGACGCTAACAGCGCCGCATATTCCAGGATACTGGAAACTGGACGCTATATGCAGCGCATAGATATAATGCATTTTAAGTATGCCGGGATTTCGGATATTTTGGGCAGGCTGGAAATAGCCGCTATGCCCGAATATTTTTCGCTGGAATATTCAATCTTCCCTGATTCAGAAATTTCCGGCGCGGCTCTGGAATTCAACCTCACCCTTTCGGAGGAATATGTGCACAGCCAGACTAGCGAAGACGGCAAGGCGGCGACATTTTTCATGGATAATGGAAGCGGCGTAACCTTTGTTATCCCAAGCCGCGACGGATGGTCTATGAGAATCGAGGGTAATACCGTTTATTTTAAAGCTGAGGGCATGAATATTCCCGCTAAGGAATATACGGGCTTTAATGCGATTGTAATTCCTGCCACGAGGGCTTCTCTTTCGGACGCCGATATATACTACGCTTCGGAAAGGGCCTCTGTCAGCGCCGTTCAGATTGAGCCCAGGGAGGGCAGGGAGCAGGAAACAGAATTTGATGCTAAAGGGTATGTTGCCATAAGCCTTAACCGCATGTTCAGCGCTTCGGGCGCCGCCTTTAGTTCTAACAGCAACCGGAACGCTCTGGACAGATTAAAATTCACAATAGAGAATCCAACTGGGGAAAATATACGGGTGCCTCTGCAGTTTTATAAGGACGCTCCGTTTGCGGTACAGGGTTGCTCGCCCTTTTTAAGGGACGCTGAGACGGGCGAACCGATAGGCGTGCAGGTGCAGCTTACAAAAAACTGGCATGAAAACGCCGCTATAGCGGATGACGACCCTCTTAAATCCTGGTCGGGCATATGGTTTAAGGGCTATACGATAATAGAAGTGCCGGCTAATTCCAGCGTGACATATGAGTTTACCATGACTTACGCTAATTGGGGCGGAGTTTACGCTTCCAGCCATGCGCAGATAAGCCTTGCTGGATGGGGCGGCAATTATCAGCAATGGGAGACCAGCAGCATAGGCGCTTTTGGAGAGGCCTTCTGCTATGACCCTGAAACTGCTCACGGACGTGCGTTTATAGACGATATCCGGCCGCTGAATGTAGACAGCATGGGCGGAAAATACGGATGGACCTCCTGTAACGGCGGAGGCAATTTCCTTTACTACAACGCTAACTATAATGCGAGCATGATGCTTTTCAAGCAGGTGCGGACGCAGTTTAAAAAGCAGGGTCCCAATTTGACCGAGGTTATTTATACCGGCATAACCAGAGACGGCAAGGTTAAATTTGAGATAACGGCCAATCTGCCTAGAACTAACGATATGGCGAGAGTTTATCACACCTTTAAATATACTTTCCTGGAGGACGTTACCTTTGACCGCATGGCGTTCTATCAGTTCGGCGCGGACGATTATAATGACAACGTATGGATGACTATGGCTGTAGGTAATGATGACGGACCGGCCAGCTTTACTATTGACGGAGAAACTTTTTCTGGGGAATTTGCGTTGCCTTTAAGCGACAGCGAACGCTATTACGGCAGCGAGGACAAGATGCAGAGGATAGATATAGGGGGCGAAGGCCTGTGGTTTGCTTATATGGGAGCTCAAAGGCAGCCGCATAAGTCCGGGCCGGATTCCAACAGGGCTTTGAACGTAATATCCTATAATGCGGTGCTGAATGGAGAAACTTATACCAAGCCGTCCTTCAATATTCGCTGCACTACCAATTATGATATTCAGTGCAATCTTATAGAGCTTTGTCCTCCTGCGGCGGTGGGCAATGTTATTGAAAAGGGAAGCACGGTAGAAGGAGTAGTGGAATATCTTAATCTGCCTGTTTCCAAGGAAGCGTATTACGGTCCGAGCGAGGTTATGCAGTCTATTCCTGCTGATGAGTTTAATACCTATAAGGCGGCGTACCGCTATGTGCTGGGAGGCAAATATAGTACGGAAGCCAGCATAGGGGAAATAACCAAAGCTGTTCCGATAACTGTAAAGACTGTTGAAGGAGATGTGGCTGCGCAGATAACTGTTACAGGCGGAATCAGCTATGTGCCTCTTACGTTTACAAATGTTCCCTCCTATTCTGGTTATCGTTTGGAGAAGAAAGAGGGAGACCAGTGGGTGATGGTGGATCAGTCGTATAACGGCAATGATTACTGGCAGGCATGGTATGATGCGGATACGGCTACTTATGAGCTTACATTTAATGTGGAGCATTCGGGGGATCCTGAAGCTGTGTATGAATACAGGCTGGTTAAGCAGTAAAATTGTTTTGGCAATATAATTAAAGACTTTTGTCTCAGGCCCTTCCTCCAAGGACGCCTTAAGGCGTCCTTGGAGGAAGGGCCTGAG
>URIR01000066.1 GCA_900547955.1 uncultured Eubacteriales bacterium
GCTTGAACGACATGTACCGGGCGTACATGGAGCGAAAGCAACGCAGCAGGACGCAGATTTTATGCCTTCCGACCGTGTAGTTCCTTGTAAACTGAGGGTATGCCAGCCCTGAATATAATTGGGAGTTATAATCTCCACTATATATCCCTTAGGCAGGGAACGAATGGAACCATAATCAGTTCCGGGTCCTGAACGGATGGTTAAATTACTGCTGTTTGTGGTTACTTTGCCGAACTGCGTATCTCCCGCAGCCAAGGAAGGTACCAAAAGCACGTTCTGCACCAGCCCGCCGGCCAGAGAGACGCAAAGGCAAACCGCAAGCATAATACTAACTAGCTTCCTAAACAATGATGTCACCCCCATAAATATTTATTTATAATTAATTATAGAATAAAAAGCACAAATGTCAACTATTGTTAAGTAAATTGTGGAAAAATATTTTATTATTTCATGTTATAGGAACATTTTATGATTATATTGAGATTATTATGATATGATTTGATTAGTATATTTATATAAGCGGAGCTTTGTTGTTTTTTCCACAGGCCAAAGCTATGCCGCCGGCCGCTTGCCCGGCCGCGCGCAACGCGCGGCCGGGCCGCCCCAGCTTTGCTGGGGCCAGGCGGGCCGGAGGCCCGCCAAGCGGCCGGCGGCATAGCTTTGGCCTGTGGAAAAAATAGTTGAAGCCGCCTGTATAAAAAGACCAATGCACGCGGCGGCATAACCAGCCTCCAGCAATAAGCCCAACGCAGCGCCGCCCCGCCCTTTAAATGACCGCCCCCGCCAAACCTAACATTTATCCCCCTCTTTATCCTATTTTAGGAATCCCCTTATACCCCCGTCCATTTCCTGGGGGGCGGAATTATATAACCCCACCCGCGGCGCCGGCTGCAGAGCGTCTAAGCCGCCTTAGAATCCGCCCCTTAAGCATTCCCGCCTCGAAAAACAAATACTGCATACAAAAACATAAAAACATATTGCGCGCCACTCTCTTTTGGGGTAAAATAATATATTAGGCAGCGGCCTATTTCACGCCCTGCCAGAAATGAGGAACAACGCAATGAAATACTGCGATATAGGCGGCCAGGCGGTGCTGGAAGGGGTTATGATGAAATCTAAGGCGGGCGTAGCCCTTGCCGTGAGAACGCCCGACGGGCAAATAAGCCTGGAAAAACAAAAAAAGGCTCCCTCCGAGAGAGCCAAGAAAATAAGCAAAATTCCAATAGTCAGGGGCGCGGTCAATTTAGTGCTTACCATGATAGAGGGAGTAAAAATCCTTATGCATTCAGCCGAACTGGCCGGCGAGGAAGAGGACTACCAGCCCTCAAAATTTGAAAAATGGGTCTCGGAAAAGCTGCATATAAAAATTATGGACGTAGTGGCATTTGTGGCGGTACTGCTGGCCATTGTGCTCTTCATAGGCCTGTTCATACTCCTGCCCACATTTATCGCCGGGCTTCTTCCCGAGGGAATGAATACATACCTGCGCTCCCTGCTTGAGGGCTTGCTGCGCATTGTAATATTTATAGGTTATCTTATGGCCGTATCCTGCATGAAGGATATAAAACGAACCTTTATGTATCACGGCGCCGAGCATAAAACCATAGCCTGCTATGAGCATGAAATGGAGCTTACTCCCGAAAACGCCGCCAAATGCTCCCGTCTGCACCCAAGATGCGGCACCTCCTTTATGCTCATAGTTATGATAATCGCCATACTCATATACGGCCTCTTCCCCATAGAGGTATGGTGGCAGAGAATGCTGGTGCGCATAATTATGCTGCCTGTGGTGGCGGGAGTTTCATATGAGGTGCTGAAGCTGCTGGCCAAAAGCGAAAACGTAATTGTACGCGCTCTGCGGGCGCCGGGGCTGGCCCTTCAAAGGCTTACCACCAAGGAGCCCTCAATGGATATGCTGGAAGTGGCAATAGCCTCCTTTAAGGGCGTGCTGGTAATGGAGGGTCTGCTTCCCGAGGGGGAGGATATGCCTAAATCTCAATCTGAGCAGGATGCGTCTGACGCCGGGCCGGTCTGCGGCGGCCAATGCCCCGAAACGCAGCCCGAAATAGCGCATGCAGAAAATGAAGAACGCTTAAGCGGACACGAATACCAAACAGAAGCTGCGGAGGAAAAGGCATGACGCTGCACGAGGTTATGCTGGCGGGCCGCAATAAATTGCGCCAGGCGGGCGTGCCCAGCCCCGAAGCGGACATACAATGGATAGTCTGCGCCATAACTCATTTTAACAGAGTGCAGCTTGCCATAAATAAGGAGCAGATACTCTCTCCCGCCCAGGTAGAAAAAATAAAGGAATGGGTTTCCCGCCGCTGCACGCGCGAGCCGCTGCAATATATTCTGGGCAACCAGAGCTTTATGAATATAAAAGTGCTGACGGACAGCCGAGCATTAATTCCGCGGCCCGAAACTGAAATACTGGCCGAAAACGCAATAAATCTGATACGCAAGGATTATCCGCGCTTTGAAAGCTTTGAGCTGCTCGACTTATGTACGGGAACGGGAGTGCTGGCCCTGGCCATTGCTAAAAAATGCACAAACGTACACGCCGTAGCCAGCGATATAAGCCAGGAGGCATTGGCTCTGGCCAAAGAAAATATAGCGCTCTGCCAGCTTGAGGAAAGAGTGCAGCTTGCCTGCGGAGACCTCTTTGAAGCGGTAAAGGGGCGCAGATTTCACGGTATTGTGACCAATCCTCCCTATATAGCCACCAATGTTATCGACACCCTTATGCCCGAGGTGTCTAAATACGAGCCGCGCATAGCCCTGGACGGAGGGCAGTACGGCTTTGACTTTTACGAGCGTATTCTGACTCAGGCGGGAGATTACCTTTACAAGGGAGGCTTTCTGGCGCTGGAAGCGGAGCATTTTCAATTCTTCCCCATACGCGATTTGTTGGAAAAGCTGAACGTCTTTTCCGAGCCCACCTTTATTACTGATTTTGAAGGCATGCATAGGGTATGCTATGTAAAGCGGCTTTAAACGCAGAAGCTTCAGCATGAGGGGCGCCGGGGCTGGGGGGGCGGCTCTTGGCAGGCTTCGTCTGCCCG
>URIR01000067.1 GCA_900547955.1 uncultured Eubacteriales bacterium
CGCGCCTGCGGCGCGGCCCAGGCAGGCGCAAAGCGCCTGCCCAAGAGCCGCCCCCCGCCCTTATTATATTTGCCGCCATAAAAAATACTTGACAGCGTCTGCAAAGGCATGGTATATTAACCGCTGTAAAGTATATATGCTTTACAGCTATTGTGCGAAAGAAAACCGAGATATGGAAAAAAATGTCAGGATGTGCATGCTACTGGACTGTTATTCGCTCCTGCTTACCCAAAAGCAAAGCGAATGCATGCGCTATTATTATGAGGAAGACCTTTCTCTTGCTGAAATAAGCGAGCTGCTCGGCATTTCCCGGCAGGGAGTAAGGGACTGCATTAAAAAAGCTGAAGGCGCGCTTGAGCATATGGAAAGCAATTTGGGTCTAATCAAAAGCGAATTAAAGCTGGAAAAGCTTTTAAAAGGACTTAAAGCGCTTAGGCTGCCCGAAGTAGACGAGCTTTTAGCTCAATTTGAACAAGCATCGGAGGACGAAAATGGCATTTGATGGGCTTACGCAAAAGCTCCAGGAGGTTTTTAAAAAGCTTACCGGCCGCGGAAAATTAAGCGAATCGGATGTAAAGGCGGCTATGAGGGAAGTGCGCATGGCCCTTTTAGAGGCGGACGTCAATTTCACCGTAGCCAAGGATTTCTGCGCTTCCTTAAGCCAGAAGGCCATAGGAACAGAAATTTTGGAAAGCCTTACTCCCGGTCAGCAGGTTATAAAGCTGGTGCGGGACGAGCTGACAGCCCTAATGGGAGGAACCAACGCCAAATTAGCCGTTGCCAGCGCCCCGCCTACCGTTATAATGCTCTGCGGCCTTCAGGGCGCAGGCAAAACCACTATGTGCGGCAAATTAGGCGGACTGTTAAAAAAGCAGGGCAAGCGGCCGTTATTAGTAGCGGGAGATATATACCGTCCGGCGGCTATCAGCCAGTTACAAACAGTAGGCAAAGCCTTTGACCTAACAGTATTTGAAAAAGGGACGCAGGACCCGGTTAAAACGGTCAGGCAGGCCGTTGATTATGCTAAAAGCTATCAATACGATACCGTTATACTGGATACAGCCGGCCGGCTGCATATAGACCAGGAGCTGATGGACGAGCTTAAGCGAATCAAAAGTACGGTCGCGCCGCACGAGATACTGCTGACGGTAGACGCCATGACGGGCCAGGACGCCGTAAACGTAGCCAAGGCCTTCAACGAGAGCCTGGGCATAACAGGAGTTATTCTGACCAAGCTGGACGGAGATACGCGCGGAGGCGCCGCGCTTTCAGTACGTGCTGTAACCGGCTGCCCTATTAAATTCAGCGGCATAGGAGAAAAAATTTCATTAGACGCCATAGAGCCTTTTTATCCCGACCGCATGGCCTCAAGAATACTGGGCATGGGCGACGTATTATCTCTTATCGAAAAAGCCGAGGAGAGCTTTGACGAAAAAGCGGCTGCAAAGCTGGAGGAAAAGCTTCGCAAACAGCAGTTTGACCTGGAAGATTTCCTAGAGCAGTTTAAGCAAATGAAAAAGATGGGCTCCATAGGCGATATTCTCAATATGCTGCCCGGCGTAAATAAAAACAGCATAAAGGAAGAGGATATAGACCAAAAGCGCCTTGACCGCATGGAAGGAATAATCCTCTCCATGACTCCAAAGGAACGGCGCAACCCCAATATCCTTAACGCTTCCCGGCGCAGACGAATAGCCGCAGGCAGCGGCACAAGCGTCCAGGAGGTCAATCAGCTTATACGCCAATATGAGCAGATAAAGGAAATGATGAAGAAATTCACAAAAATGGGCGGCAAAAAAGGCAAATTCCGCCCGCGCTTTTAGAATGGAAACAACGCTCTAAGCGATGTTATATAAAAATTTTGGAGGAATAAAAAATGATAAAGATTAGATTAAAGAGATTGGGAGCCAAAAAGAATCCCTTTTACCGCATTGTTGTAGCGGACAGCCGTTCTCCCAGAGACGGACGCTGCATTGCCGAGATAGGCTATTACAATCCTCTCTGCGAGCCCGCTGAAATAAAGGTGGATAACGAAGCCGCTAAAAAATGGCTGGATAACGGAGCGCAGCCTACCGACACAGTTAAAAAGCTGCTTAAAATAAGCGGCGCAATTGAATAAACAATACAATCAGAATACAATGCGCCGCCGAGAGTGTGAATTGTTCGGTTTTGCCGCGTTGTCGTCCTTAAAAT